>NZ_JPGZ01000066.1:0-1310 GCF_003351125.1 Mesotoga sp. Brook.08.YT.4.2.5.2. | reverse complement strand
AGAGAATACTTCACTTATCTTCTGAGAAGAAGTTATCGCGAAGACGGTAAAGTGAAACAGCAAACCATTGCCAATCTCACTGAATTGCCGGAAGTTACTAGAGAATTAGTCAAAGAGAGTCTCCAGGGAAGAGTCTTTCTTCCTTCCGAAGAGGCTATAGAGATTACTCGTTCGAGGGCACATGGTAATGTTGCGGTGATAAGGAAGGTAATGGAGGATCTAGGTATTTCCGAATTGCTTTCTTCTCGAAGGAGTAGAGAAAGCGATCTAGTAGAGGCTATGATAGCTGCAAGGATAATAAACCCTCAGACGAAGCTTTCCACAATACGCTGGTGGGATAATACCACTATTCCCGAAGAGTTCTCTGTGGAAGATGCAGATGAAGATGAGTTATATGTTGCCCTGGACTGGTTGCTACAAAGGCAAGAGACGATAGAAAGGAAACTTGCGCAGAGACATTTAAGTGAAGGCGGTCTTGTTCTTTACGATGTCTCTTCGAGTTACTATGAAGGGAGTCATTGTGAGCTTGCGAGTTATGGTTATAACAGAGACAGGAAGAAGGGGAAGAAACAGATAGTCTATGGACTCATGACAGACTCGAAGGGTGTACCTATTTCCATACAGGTATATCCGGGATGTACAAGTGACACCAAGACGATAGGGGAACAGGTAGACAAGATAAAGGAAGAGTTCAAAGTAGGAAGGTTCGTCGTGGTTGGAGACAGAGGTATGTTAACGCAAGGACAGATAGAAGGATTGAAGGCTCTAGGTGGGGTTGACTGGATCAGTGCCTTCAGAGGGCCTACAATAAAGAGTCTATTCGAGAATGGGAAGTTACAGCTGAGCTTATTTGACGAGAGAGACCTTCTTGAGATAGACTCCCCCGATTATCCTGGAGAGAGGTTAATAGTCTGCAGGAATCCCTTTCTTGCAGAAGAGAGAAGGAGAACGAGAGAAGACTTACTCAGGGCTACTGAAGAGAAGTTGAACAAACTCTTGAGGAGAGTCGCTTCGGGAAGGTTGAGAGAAGAGGGGAAGATAGGGCAGGCCCTGGGAAGGATAGAGAACAGGTACAAGATGGCGAAACACTTCATCTTCACGATAGAGGATGGAAAGTTCGATTACAGGAGAAATGACGAGAGTATAACCCTCGAAGCTTCCCTTGACGGGTTCTATATAATCCGTACCAGTGTAGAGAAAGAGAAGTTGACTGCAGAAGAAGTGGTGTACAGTTACAAGAGTCTATCCAGAGTTGAGAGGGCATTCAGGACGCTAAAGGGAGTGGATCTGAAGATACGGCCAATACACAA
>NZ_JPGZ01000003.1:0-6177 GCF_003351125.1 Mesotoga sp. Brook.08.YT.4.2.5.2. | reverse complement strand
ATGGCTTATCTAGCAATAATAAATATAACAAAGAAATGGACAGTAAGAACCCTTGAATGGTCAAAGATCCTAACTCAACTTGTGATAAAGTATGAAAGATTAGCTAAGTACATAAGCTGATTCTTAAACCCATTACAAAAAAGGGGTTTACACAAAAAAAGAGACAGAACCTCGAAAAGCATCACAGCTCGTCATTCTGACAAAGCTCTTGGTCAGAATCTCGATCCTTGTCGCTGCAAATCTCTCGCCTTCGCGTGAGCGCAGCGAAGGTTCCGACCATGCTCATTCTTGACTTATCTTATCGGTGAACGGGTTCATGATCTTGAACGGTCAACGGTCAACCGTATTTCACTGCGATCAGCGGGTCCTTGTTCTTAAGCGTACAGCGGATCTTATGCTTGCAACTTGGAACTGGCAACTTACAACTGCTCTTTCGAAGGACGGGTTCATGATCTGGGACGAAGGACGAGGACTGCTCTTTACAGCGATCAGCGGGTCCTTGCTCTTAAGCGTACAGCGGTTCTTATGCTTGCAACTTGTAACTGGCAACTTGCAACTGCTCTTTCGAAGGACGGGTTCATGGTCTTGGACGAAGGACCAAGGACGGTTCTTCATTTCTTGAAGCAACACTTACAAGACAAAGGCATTACGGAAGGTGATAATGTGTGGTTTGACATCGACATAAGATCCCCATTACCGATCTACGATCAAATCAAGAGGGGGGTGAGAGAGGAGATCCTTAAGGAGAAACTTAAGGAAGGTGATCCTCTTCCCTCAATTCGTGAAATGGCTTCTCAAATCAGGGTTAATCCTAACACTGTTGCCAGAGCCTACAGAGAACTCGAGATGGAAGGCTTGATTATGGCAAGACAGGGACTAGGGTATATAGTAATCAGTGATAGAGATCAGGTAAGAGACTCTGTCTTTGAAAGCCTATCTACTGAGCTTAGGGAGCCCATCCTTCGTTTGAAGAAATCGGGAATTTCTCTGGAAAGGCTCCTGGAGGTGATTGAGAAGATATGGAAAGAAATGAATTAACCCTGGACATACAGAACCTTGAAAAGACTTATAAGGGCAATGTTGAGGCCGTTTGCGGGATCGATGTCAAGCTGGAAAAACAACGAATCTACGCACTGCTTGGTCCAAATGGAGCCGGCAAAACGACAGTTCTGAAATCTATATTAGGATTGATCAATTACTCTGGATCGATACTTGTTCTTGGAAGACCCGTTGATGAGGTCAGAGAAATGATCTCGTTCGTTCCTGAGGAGAAGAATCTCTACGAGAATCTGAACATAGAAGAAACCCTCAAATTGATTCGCAGAATTTCGAGCAGATTCGATGAAAACCAGGCGCGCAAGTATATCGCACACTACCACCTTCCCTGTACAAAGAAAATTAGAACCTTCTCAAACGGCATGAAGACAGCGATGTACATCTCATTAGCTCTTTCAACCGACGCAGATTTCTACATATTGGACGAACCGACATGGGGCCTCGATCCAATCATGCGAGACGACACTCTCGAATTCATAAGAGAAAAGGTGATTGCCGGAAAGACTGTACTGTACACGTCCCATATAATCCCTGAAGTCGAAAAAATCGCAGACGAATTCTTTATTATGATAAACGGGAAGGTTAAGTATTCCGGTGATCTCGACGGAATCAAAGAAAAGTACAGAATCGTAAAGATGCCCTTTAACAAAAAGGAACTCGACAGTTGTACGGACTGTCTGGCGGCAGCAAAGGAACTTAACAGACTTTCGATAATAGTCGAAAACTTAGAGGCAACAGAGAGATTCTACAAAACAGATGAAGCAACCATTTCGATTCCTGACCTGGAGGAGTTTTTTCAAATTCTGGTCAGGAGTGAAAACAGAAATTCTCGTTGAGCGCAGGAGGTTAGGATCGTGATCGAGATTAGAAACCTTACGAAGATTTATAGTGGAAGTGTGAAGGCAGTAGATGATGTGAGCCTTACTGTCAAAGAAGGCGAGATATTTGGCTTTCTCGGACCGAACGGAGCCGGTAAGACCACTACCATAAAGATGATAGTAGGTCTGCTTCAGCCGACATCCGGAAGCATACACATCGACGAAATCGATGTACTAACTTCACCTGTGGAAGCGAAGATGAAGATGGGTTACGTTGCAGACGAACCGCTAGTTATGGAGAAAATCACGGGAGTTCAATATCTAAACATGATTTCCGACGTGTTCCTGGTTCCTCCGAAGACGCGAGCAGAAAGGGCTTTGAAGCTGCTTCAAAACTTCAAGCTCTCCGATGCCGTGAAAGACCCAGTCTCCACTTATTCTCACGGAATGAGACAGAAGCTCTCTCTTGTTGCAGCCCTCATACACAATCCGGATCTCTGGATCCTTGATGAACCAATAGTCGGTCTAGATCCAGAATCGGCCTTCATTCTCAAGCAGATGATGAGAAATCATGTAAAGGCTGGAAACACGGTCTTTTTCTCTACTCACGTAATGGAAGTAGCTGAGAAAATATGTGACAGGATAGGAATAATCAATAAGGGCAAGCTAGAATTCGTTGGCACCGTTGATCAACTGAGGAAGCTTAGCGGCAGGGGAAGTCTGGAAGAACTCTTCCTGGAGGTGACAGGTAGTGAGACTGAAAATGGTGATTTCTCTTACCTCGACGCTGATTAATTCTCACTACAACATACCCAGGTCCCTATATCACTTCAAGAGAAAGGAAAGGCTATGGGAACCGGCCCTGATAATCGGTGTCATACTCCTGATGGGCTTGACTCTCGGACCGCTTTACGGAGGTTTGCTCAACACGATGTACGATCAGTATGAAGCATCCGGACTGAGATCGCTCTTTCTGTCAGGACCTTTCCTGATTGCAAATCTCTTTGGATTCATCTTTGGGATCTTCCTCATGATAAGCACCTTTTTCTTTGGCGACGATATGCGCGTTTTGATACCTTTGCCCCTGAAATCGACAGAAGTACTTATGTCGAAGTTCCTCGTAGTCTTGATGGACCTTATGTTGATCTCGCTTGCTATAATCCTTCCAGCATATATCCTGTATGGCGTGCGATCCTCGGCAGGAATCGGATACTGGATCTTCATGGTGATTGTGTTTCTTTTAAGTCAGGTGTTGCCGATAATGCTTTCCGCAATAATCGTCCTTCCTCTCTCAAGGCTATTTCGATTCAAAAGGCATAGAGATAATATGGTTTATCTCTTGAGTGCACTTATTTTGGTGGGAGTGCTGATCTTCATCTCCTTCACCAGCCGCGTAGATCCAAATATGAGCGCCGAGGAATTTGCCAGGATCTTCTCGAGCGAGGATGCGATTCTGAACAAAACAGCCGGAGCGTATCCTCCGACGATACTGGTTACAAAGGCCCTGAGCAGACCCCTCTTTGAGGGATTGTTGTGGCTTCTTGCGTTTATTGCGCTTCACGTGGCCGCTCTCGGAGTCTTTCTCTTCTTCGGTGACAAGTTCTACTACTCGGTTTACTCGAGTCTGCAAGAAAACTTTGCAAAACGCACCGCACTTAAGGAAGGCGAAATTACAGGCCTGATGGGAGTTCAGAACAGCAAGTTCGCGGCACTTCATAGACGCGAATGGTGGTACTTCCTCAAAGTCCCTGCCTTCGCTTTCAACGGATTCGGAAATGTGGTGATCCTTCCGATATTGCTTGTAATCGCTGCCGTGGCCGGTCAAACTGATGAGATCGGACAGATGATCCAGCAATTTCAGCAGTACAGAGAGCTATTTGTCCCGGTCGGCGCATTGATAGCCGCAGTCTCCGGAGGAATAAACGGGCTCGCCTCCTCCATATTCAGTAGAGAAGGAAAACTAATCCATGAGCTTAAAGCCTTACCTGTCAAGACATCGGAGATTGTTACGGTCAAGTTCGTTCATGTTCAGACCTTGAGCTTCATAGGACCGGTCTCGGGTGCAATAGCTCTGAGCGTAATACTGGGGCTCTCATTTGTTGAAGCAACAGTTGTCTTCGTTGTGGGGGCTATAACGCTTACCTTCCTGAACATCCTTCAGATGATAATTGACTCAGTGAAGCCAATCCTCGGGTGGGAGAATCCGCAAAGAGCCATGAAGCAAAACGTAAATGTTGCGCTTTCAATTCCGGTGGTATTCGGTTACGTTGGAGGCTTCGGGTATCTTGCATTCCTGCTGAAGGATACGATCTCAGGAATGCTCATGACTCTCGTGCTGGCCCTGATCGGAATTGTGGGCATAGTAATCTCCTGGCCTGTGCTGTTGAAGAAACCAAATAGACTGATGATAAGAGACGTTTAAAGTGAGCCTAGCCGAAAGATCCGCTTGTTAGGAAACGCTTTACGCTTTGAAGAGGCGTCCTCCGATAAGATCAATCGAGAAAGAGCAAATTCGAGAGTTCATTTCGCTCAAGAGAATACGAGAAAAAAGCCAGTCACTGCTGAAATAAGACGCAATGCGCCTTCGGCGAAAATCAGTCTTCTTTTTCGCTCTGCTTTCGCGTACTTTGTTTACAACAAAACAATTGCCGGTGCGAGCGTAACGGAGCTTTCTACCAAAAATCGTGTTATGTTATAGTATACTGATCAGTTTACTAGGTGGTGATCGATTTTGAAGACACAAGTAGTCAGAGTCTCCTCCGAAACTCATTCCAAACTCAAGGCTATGGCCTCCGCCAGTGGCAAAACAATGGGGGAGATGCTTGCTAAAGCTGTGGAGTCATACAGACGTGAGATACTCCTCGAAGATACAAATGAAGCCTTCGCAAAACTGAAAGAACAAGGCGATCTGTGGAAAGGCGAGTTAGTGGAGAGGGAAGAATGGGAAGGCACACTTTCCGACGGGCAGAGCGATCATGAATAGAGAGCTACCTTCAAGAGGCGAAATATGGTTGGCAAACCTTAATCCGACTAGAGGCAGAGAACAATCTGGATTTCGGCCATGTTTGGTCATTTCGGTCGACCAGTTCAATCATGGGCCTGCTGAACTCGTGATTGTCGTGCCCTTAACGTCAAAGAACAAATCGATCCCACTTCACGTTGAGATTTCTGGAAAGCAAACAGGTCTCGACGTAACAAGCTACATCAAGACCGAGGACTTAAGATCTATCTCAAGAAATAGACTGGAGAAGAAGATCGGCCAGGTCTCTGAAGAAGTTATCTTGGAGGTACTGGATCGCATAAAGATTCTCCTCAACATCTAATGAACCGAATTAGGGCGTTAGATTCAGCAGAAGCCTAGTATAGCCATATCTATTGACGATTTGTTAGCGACTGGGTGGCTTTCGCTGCCATTTTTTTTGGCAAACTCTGGCGCATCTGGATAGCGTTTTGTCTCTAAGAGAATCCCTCCAAGAACTGCCATCTCAAATTGCCGCTGTACTCTTGAGAACGAAGACCCACTGAACGCTGGGAAGAACAGTTCCAAGTACCATGTTGCAAGTTGCAAGGCTTTCAAGAGCCGAGAAAGAGTATTCGAGAGTTCATTTCGCTCAAGAGAAGACGAGAAAAGCCAGTCTGCTACCGCAGGCCAGTCAGAAGGCGAAAATCATCGCCGCCAGTGAAGGCTTCGCCATCGCCAGTACCACTTCGTGGTGCCAGTCTCAGCTTTCAGCTGAGGCCAGTCACTGCAAGTAGTGGCGAGAAAAACTACAAGAATACCTGACTGATTTGGCGAGGCCAGTTCCGACTTCGTCAGGCAAAGGAACCTTTGTGTTCACGTGAAGATCGAGATTCTGACCAGCTTTGTCAGCTAACGGGATGTGATGTTTTCCGAATAACGTAAGGCCGGCATTCCGAGTAACTCCTTATGTCAATCCCCTACTTTGTCATCCCGTAGAGCCTGCCCTGATGTGCACCTGTTCAGGGTACCTGCACGGGATCTCGCCCTGAAGATCCGCTATACGCCAGAAGTTCTGCTGTACGCTTAAAAGCGGTGAACCCGCTGAACGCTCTAAAACATGGTTCACCGTTGACCGTTCAAGATCATGAACCCGTTCACCGCCAAGACCATTCGATCGAGAAAGAGCAATGTCGAGGCGTTCGCTGCGCTCACGAGAAGGCGAGAAATACGGAAGCCAGTCAGGCCTCGGTGGAGGATTTCCTTTTCGGGCGAACAGCCGTTCGCCCCTACAAAAGAATTGCATAACCTTATGACATTGTCATCCCGTAGAGCCTGCCCCAA
>NZ_JPGZ01000020.1:0-8378 GCF_003351125.1 Mesotoga sp. Brook.08.YT.4.2.5.2. | reverse complement strand
CCCCGATATCGGCAGGTAGGGCGTGGTCGGCGGGGACAGTGGTGTATAGGAGACAGGGACCCGCTGTACGCTTAAGAACAAGGGCCCGCTGATCGCTGCTAAAGATAACGTTGAACCAATAAAAGCTTCCCCGCGAAGCGGGCCTTGCGACCTGGCGTGGTCTTCGCCAGCCTTGCGTCCCGGCACGATCTTTGCCGGCATTGCGTCCGCCGATGCTTTTCGGCGCCTTGCGTCTAATCAATTAGCATCACTTCCGCCGGCGATCTTTCGGCGCATCACTTCCTCGCGCCAGCGAGCATCACTTCCCGACGAAGTCGGCCTCGCCTCCTGCCAAAGGCAGCATCACTTCTCGATGATGGTATAATTTTCCTGATTGGTTGTAAGCTCATACGATTCGAAATGATTCATCCGAAGTATTGCAGGACCGATAACTTGACTAAGTGATTCTTAAACAATGAGCGGTTTCTGAAGAATAGGTGGAGGTAAAAGGTGAATAGCGAGATAATCTTTCTGGTTGAAGAGGATTCTGTTTCGGGGTTCATTGCGCGAGCTTTGGGCCAGTCAATAGTTACTGAAGCGGAGACTCTTGAAGAACTCAGGGAGAAAATCAGAGATGCCATCAGATGTCATTTCGATGAAAACGACCTCCCGAGAATAATCAGGCTGCATTTCGTCAAAGAAGAGGTAATTGCGCTTTGAGACTCCCTAGGGATATCGGCGGTGAAGAACTGTGCAAAGTTCTCTCCAAGTTAGGTTACGAAGTCACACGTCAAAGCGGCAGCCATGTCAGGTGACTACAAAGCAGAAAGGTGAGCATCATATAACTATACCTAGACACAGTCCGCTGAAGCCAGGTACTTTGAACGCCATACTCACGGAAATCGCCGACCATCTTCAAATGACAAAGAAGGACTTGCTTCAATTTCTAGACGAGGAGTAGTCGTATTTGACATTAGGAGGGCAAACGACCGTTCGCTACCACAATAATCGAAGAATCACTTAACCCCCTCATGAATGTGCTTCTTTCAGGATCTGGGCTTCAAGCTAATCAATGAAGCGTCCTCCGTTGACGGTCATCAAAGAAACTTAATGCTGAAACAAGTTCAGAGATGAGTTGCTATTCTATCCCGACCACTAATGGTCATCATCCCGTAGAGCGTGCCCTGATGAAGCCTGCCCTGAAAATGTTCTGTTCAGGGCTCCTGTTTGGGGTCATCCCGTGATGGGCCTGCACGGGATCTCGCCCTGAAGATCCGCTGTTCGCTTTAAAACATGGTTCGCCGTTGACCGTTCAAGATCATGAACCCGTTCACCGCTAAGACCATTCGATCGAGAAAGAGCAATGTCGAGCCGTTCGCTTCGCTCACGAGAAGACGAGAAGCGAAAATAGGGACTGACAGGCTCCTTATGTCTGTCCCATTTTTCGCGTACTGGAAGGACAGTTTTTTTTAGCTTTTGCTTTTATAACATGCAGCTTGGCACTTGCAACTGACGGACTTCTCGGAGAACGGTGAGCCTATAACGGATAACCGTTTCTTATTCAACTTGCATCTTGTCACTTGCAACTGTTTCAAAGACCGAGATCCTGGCCTGAAGCATGCCAGGATGACCTGAAGAAAGAGTATGGTTCCCCAATGAGCCTGCCCTGATAAGCGCCTCTTTGGTCATCTCGTGATGAACTTGCACGGGATCTGATCTTGAAAGCGCAGCAGCTGGAAGCGCGAAGCTAGGAACTGACCAGCTCCTATGGTCATGGACAGTCATCCCGCAGTGGTTCTGTGCGGGATCTCGCACTTAGCAACCGCTGTGCGCTTAAGAACGGTGAACCCGCTGATCGCTGGTAAGACCCGCTTGTAAAAAAACGCTGATCGCTGTGGAGAACCGTCCTTCGTGACTCGTCCCAGATCATGGACCCGTCCTTCGCTGAGACCCAAGCCCAGATCCTGAACAGGAGCACTTCAGGATGACGTGAAGGACTGTCATCCCGATATGAAACTGATCGGGATCTCGAATGTAAGAGCCGCTGAACGCTTAAAAACGGTGAACTCGCTGGTCGCTGACGAAGACAACGTTGTCCGTCAACGGTCCGCCGTTCTCGGACGGATAAGAGCAGACAGCCGCCAAAGAGAAAACATTGTTCTTCGCTCTAGAGCAAGGATCTGTTCTTCTTGGTCAAGGTCAGATCAAAGAGATGATTGTGGCGGCGGAAGCTTCAACGCCTCTGACTGGTTTCTTCTCTCTCTCTTCTCTCGTGAGCGCAGCGAACCTCTCCACAAAGCTCTTTCTCGTTTTTTTTGTTTAGCCGGCGCAGCCGGAAATGGCCTGCGTCAGCAGACTGGCCATCGAAGGTGACTGGCATTTATTTTCCTCCTGCGCAGCAGCATCACTTCCGCCGATGTTCTTCGGCGCATCACTTCCTCGCGCCAGCGAGCATCACTTCCCGACGAAGCCGGCCTCGCCTCCTGCCGAAGGCAGCCTTGCGTCCCGGCATGATCCTTTGCCAGCATTGGTCATCCCTGTGCTTACGAAAAAGAACTATATCTGGAGAAATGCATCTATGAGCGTTCCCATCTCGCATCTATCGAAAATGCTGAAATCAAAGTAGCTTTTCTGAGCAGCCAAGCCAATCGAGTTGCAGTACTCCTGCATCAAAGATAGAAGGGCTAGCATATACTGTTTAGGTCTAAATGATCTGTCAGCGCATTTGAAGAACTGATCTACGCAGCCGCGTAAGTTACGAGATTTAATAACGTCCACCAAGAGAGACTCGAGACAACTTGAACGTTTATTATCCAGAGTAACAAATACCCCTACTGTTACCATACCAGATTCATCTGTAGCGAAGTGGCCTGGTCTATCGGGCACCGGTAATGATTCGCTCCGCAAAACATGCGAAACGCTCTGAAAGGCTTTTTCGGCGCTAAGGTCGGCATCTCTAATAATCGCGATCCTTCTGACAGAATCGAAGCCTGGTAGATCCTTTAGATCCGCCAGGTCTTGCCTGAAACTATACTTTCCACCCGCATCGATAATCTGTACCTTGGATTTCTCCAAGCCCTTATGTCTGAAAATGTAAGCATCAAGAAAAGACACCTCGTCCTTTCCTTCTACTATCAAAAGTGAGTCGCTGACGACACTATCGGGTTTCTTAAACACTATCTTACCTCCCACTCTCTCTCCATGAAACGAGTGAGGGCATCTCTATCAAACACCGTGACTTTTGCCTTATCGTCTGTCGTCTCTGTTCTAAAGACTCTAATCATGTCTTCCATTGATTCTCCCTCAGTAGAATCTACCAGCGCTTTGATACATTCATACGAGTGAGTGGTAGCCGCAACTTGCACATCGTAGTTAATAGCTGACCTAATTAGGCTCTTCCAGAGGAGATCGAGGGAAGAATGGTGAAGCCCATTATCGATCTCATCTATCAATAGGATTCCATTACGAGCTTCATAAGCATTCAGATTAACAACAAGTAGTTTCACCATACCGTTTCCTAACAGCTGAACCGGTAGCATCTTGCTCAGTCCTATATCCACAAATATAGTTCCGTTGGCCCCCAGTACGAATCCACTAACTGAACCGTCCAGTTTCCTTGCTACATCACCAACAACTTGTCTTTCTTATCCACAAGCATTCTTTCCAGTCTCAGGGCAATCTCTGAATAAGTAATAGTGAGATCATTAGTGAACAACGCCCTCTTGGGCTCCAATTTGCCCTCCAAAACCCTTGTTCTTACATCACGCTTTTCCTGAAATACCTGAGACCTTGTATGTCGTGTGCCTTGCAAATCAGTCTCCTCATACACCAGATCAAGCCCCAATACCGAGGATTCGCTTGATGATTTGCTTCCAGCTTGAGATGAAGAATCCGAGTCTTTCGGAGAATGAGAGTCCACTTCCCCGAGATCACTTGCATCGGTAATCGGAGAAATACTGAGTCTATTAGCGGCTCCGTCTTTAAGTCCCTCCATTACTATGGGCGAAGTGATATTCATTCTGTTGAAGAACGATCGCCAGACATTGTCAGATACGAATTTCAACGACCTGAAAGAGTTGATCGATGTCGGAAGCCTAGGATTTCCTGCGCCTGAAAGGAGAAACATTGCCTCGAGAACGCTCGTCTTCCCGGAATTGTTCGATCCAACAAAGAGATTAATCCGGGATAGGCCATCAATCTTGAGTTCATGAATCCCCCTGAAATTGCTTATATGAAGGTTCTCATACATCTCCTGTCACCTTCCTTCAATGACTTAATTTCAGTATAACACCAGAAGTTGTCTCAGGAAATAATTCACGATGCTCTCACTTACTTCTCACGTTTGATCTTCAAAGACCAGGAACCTAACTCGACCTCTGAAGAACCGCTGTAAGCCAGAAGTTCCGCTGATCGCTCTAAAACATGGTTCGCCGTTGACCGTTCAAGATCATGAACCCGTTCACCGCTAAGACCATTCGATTGAGAAAGAGCAATGTCGAGCCGTTCGCTTTGCTCACGAGATGACGAGAAGCGAAAATAGGGACTGACAGGCTCCTTATGTCTGTCCCATTTTTCGCGTACTGGAAGAACAGTTTTTTTTAGCTTTTGCTTTTATAACATGCAGCGTGACACTTGCAACTGACGGACTTCTCGGAGAACGGTGAACCGTTGACGGTTGACCTGAGATGCTTCCTGCCGAAGGCAGCCTTGCGTCCCCGGACGCTCCTCCGGGCATTGCGACCTGGCATGATCCTTGCCAGCCTTGCGTCCCGGCATGATCCTTTGCCGGCATTGCGTCCGCCGATGCTTTTCGGCGCACACTTCCTCGCGCCAGCGAGCATCACTTCTTGCGCAGCAGCATCACTTCCCGACGAAGTCGGCCTCGCCTCCTGCCAAAGGCAGCCTTGCGTCCCGGCATGATCTTCGCCAGCCTAGCTTACTTCATCGAAAACCTTCTGCACTCTCTTCAGCCACTCTTTGCCGCCCTTGAGTTTGAACCAGTCTTCTCTGAACTCTTCTGCCAAGAGTTTCGCATTGATCTTTTTCTGGCATCTGATATCGCCATCTTCTGCCCTATCAAAGTCCTCTTCATCCGGTTCGTCATTTTTGAGGAGATACTGGATCAAATCAGGCAGTTCCTGCAAAATCCCGATCATAATTCCTTCTGCTGCGTCGATCTCTTTGTTGAAATAAGTAAAAAGCGCCTTAACCATAAGGGCCTTCGGCTCGCTTTCCTCATCGATCGCTTCTAGCAGTAATTCGAGGTTCTCGTAGTCCTTCGTCCTCCATCGAACGATCATATTGCTCGTATAAAGGTTATCGGCATCCTCGGGACTTACAAATGGATCTACTGCTTCGATGGCCCTTAAGGCCTCCCTATAGTTCTTGTCCTGGATCAGCTTCTCGATATAGTTCTCTATAAGGCTCAAATACTCTCTGTTCGAAGGACTATCTCTCTTACTCATCAAGTAGGCCTCATCCTCTAGGTCAGCAATGTCGTCAACAAAGTCCACTGCCATTTCCCCCGAGAATTGAAGATTCTCCATGACTTTATCCATTTTCCTTGTGGGCATGAAGAGAAGAGTATTCATGAACTCGAAGTTAAAGATGTACTTGTCGCAATAAGCCTCGATCGCCTCAATTGCGTCGTCCAGATCGTTGTTTCTCATTACCGCGTTTATAAGCGTATACATAGGCACTCTAGAGTATTCAACTTCCTCGGAATCATCTTCTGAAACGAAACAAGGCTCCATAATCTCTTCCAGCTCTGAAAAGACATCCTCGAGATCGCCCATACGATCGTATTCACTAACCATATCCTGATAAGCGATTTCCAGATCATTGAGAAAATCCCTTGCCAGAATAAGGATTAAGTCATAATCCGATTCATCAGTAGAGCCTCCACGCTTAATCTCGGCTGAAAAGGACTCATCTTCCAATTCGTATTTTCTAGAGAGCAGAAAGCCCGCTGTAGTCACTCCAAACGTGTGCTCGAAAGTCTTCAGGTACTCCATGAACATCTCGACGTTCTCTCTCGACTCTCCCTTCTCTATGAGCGCGGTGGCAACTGCCAGCATCGTTGAGTCTAAAAATTCCTCTTCAAGCGGCTCCAGAAAAGACTTAAGCCAATCGAAAAGCTTGGTGAAATCATACTGCAAAACGATCTCGTGAAGAAAGCCGTTTATCGTCAACAAGTTCGCAGCATTCAAAACAACGGCAAGTATAGGATCCTCAAGCGAATCGAAGACCCCACAGACTATCTCTCTCGCCCTCTCCCTTTCTTCGGCAATATCGCTTCTGGTCATGGCAACCGCAGCATATAAGAAATCTACAGCCGCAAACTGAGTAATGCTCTTAATAAGCTCCACGATATCTTTAGTACTTACATTCTCATTCATGATAAGAGTCAGCATAGGCAGCTGGGAGCTGGTATCACTCTCGGCTCTTGGAATCTGAAAATCCAAGATCGATCCAACAATCTCACTCATCGTATAAGAGGCTTCAATCGGAAGCATTACCTTCTTCAGATTCTCCGCGGCTTCACTGTTAAGCCCATGCTTATGAATGTTCTCGGAGAGAAAAGACGCAAGTTCATTTCCCCACAGGATCAAAGGGGTATAGTAGCTGTCCTTCGCGTAAAACCAGAAGCGAGTAAGATTTTCACTTAGACTCGACTTAGGGCTATCCGTATCTGTTTTCGCGAAGGGAGCAAAGAACTTCTCATCGTTGTCGCCCTGCTTTCCGTAGAACTTGTCAGTACTTAGCAGTGATTCATCCGCATCCTTCAGAAGAGAAAGAAGGTTTTCCAAAAGAATACTTGCCATCTCCTCTTTTATCTCATCAGAAAGAGAATCGTCAAAGAGTAGCATCCCAGCCAGATACCCTCTGAAGAAACCGTCGTTCATAATCTCTTCAACTGATTCATCGAGTAAGAACCCGTTCTTCACAGCTTCGGCTAATCTAACAGCCTTCTCTCTGTCAAGGAAAGCATCCAGCTCATTGAGCGGCTCAAATACGGTGTAGGAATTCCAGTTCATCTCCAGTGCCTCTGCAAGAAGCGTCAACTTCACCGTCTCTCTATTCATACATCACCTCAAACATCCGTAATAACAACAATCTTATCATCAATGGATGAAAGGGTCAGAGTTGACCGTTCAAGATCATGAACCCGTTCACCGAAAAGGCCGCTGTACGCTTAAAAGCGGTGAACCCGCTGGTCGCTGACGAAGACAACGTTGTCCGTCAACGGTCCGCCGTCCACCGATCGAGAAGAGCATTTCAAGAGACTTATAGAGTTTATTGGCCTTGCTCTAATAATTTGCAACTGCTTGTCTTTTTCACACCAAAGATCGAGATCCTGGCCAGTAGTATGCCAGGATGACCAAAGCAAGAAAAGGCTGTCATCCCGTAGAGCCTGCCCTAAGAAGCCCGCCCCAATGAAGCCTGCCCTGAAAATGTTCTGTTCAGGGCTCCTGTTTGGGGTCATCTCTTGATGCACCTACACGGGATCTAGTTCTTCTCATCCTTCTCGCCCTCTCTCCTCATCTCGAACCAGAGGTTAGAAAGTTAAGTTCTTGTCGCCCTTCAAACCTCTCGCCTCTGTCCCCTGACCTCAACTTTACCAAGAAGAACTTGGACACGCAGCTTCGGAACGAGGGACCGCTCCTCAAAATGCTATAATTCCATATGAGGTGATTTAATGAAAGAACCCCGCATGATTGTTAATGAAGATGGAAAACCAGTTAGCGTGATTCTTAGTATTTCTACATATAAGAAGATTCTCGATGAGTTGGAAGAATTGGAAGAGATTCGAGCATACGACAAAGCTAAGAAGTCAACCGACAAGATTCTTCCGTTTGAAGAGGCTCTAGATAAAGTCAAGCGCGAAGATGCCTGACACATACAAACTTCTTATTCTCAGCACAGCTGCAAAAGAGCTTCAGTCACTTCGAGAGCCGAACTATAGCAGAATCAAGCAAAGGATATTGCTGCTCGCTTCGAATCCGCATCCAAGAGGTTCTAGTAAGTTGACCGGAAGAGAGGGATGGCGGATAAGAGCTGGTGACTATCGGATTATCTATGAGATTAGTGATGAAGATAAGTCAGTTACTAATCTGCATATCGGCCATCGTAGAAATGTATACAAGAATCTTTGAGACATATTCTTGATGTTTGAATCAGATAGAAGGAACACCATCTTCTCACAAGTCGACTTCTGATTGCGCTCCTGAGCTTAAGAATAAAGAACTGCTCTTCCAAGAACGGGGCCATGCTCTTATCGGAGAACGGTGAACCGATAACGGACAACCATTTTCTTTTTCAACTCGCAACTTGTCACTTGCAACAGTTTCAAAGATCGAGATCCTGGCCAGTAGCATGCCAGCTACTCTAAGTTGTCA
>NZ_JPGZ01000052.1:0-10601 GCF_003351125.1 Mesotoga sp. Brook.08.YT.4.2.5.2. | reverse complement strand
CACAATCTTTTTTACATACTCGCTTTTCAAGATCTCAGATCCTTATTTGGCCTGTTTGCTTTCCCCTTCTCTCTACTCTATTAATGAATGGTTTGACCTAAAGCTAAGAACAAATCCTCGCTCTGGAACGAAGAACATGTTCTCATCGTCGAACGGAGAACCTTTCAACAGTGATCCGGTTTCACTCTTCTCTTTCAAGCCTCCACGTGTTACTCCCAACCACGGTTTTCATTAGGACCAGATCCTGAACAGGGACGCTTCAGGATGACAAAGTAGGTTCGTTCTGATCAGATTACTTTAATTTGCTTGCTCTTTTTCTTTGGTTTTTGCCTCCTGGTGCGTAAGCGCCAGCATCACTTCCCCGGATGCTCTTCCGGGCATCACTTCCTCGCGCCAGCGAGCCTCACTTCCTGCCGGAGGCAGCATCACTTCTGTTCTTGCTCTTACCAACCCCGGCCTTTTGCTTTCCCTTACAACTTACAACTTGCAAGTGTTCGCGTTTTTCGCCGCGTGGATCGAGATTCTTACCAGGACCTTTGTCAGAATGACGAGAAGCAAGGAAAGACTGTCATCCACGTAGAACCTTCCCTTAAATCCACTCACTTAGCCTGCCCTGAAATGCTCCTGTTCAGGGTCATCCCGTGATGGTTTTGCACGGGATCTGGGTTTCGTCTCATCGATCTCTCTCGCCTAGCTTTCAGCGGATCTTAGCCCACGAAGCCGGAACTAGCCTTTGCTCTTAATACACCCGATCTTCATAACCCGTTTCTGATAAACCGCCCCTAAGAACCCGAATTTCTTAACCCGTTCCATACTAGGCTCTTCCGCCCGGCGAAGTCGGAACTGGGCTTTGCGAAGCAAAGACTGGCTTCTGAATTTCTCCCGCTGAAAGCGGCATCAATTACTGCGCAGCAGCATTACTTCTGCTCTTGGTCTTGGTCTTCTCTAAGGACGGAGAACCGCTGACGGTGGACCTGAGAAGGCCTCCTTCGAAGCACATCACTTCCTGGCGAAGCCAGCCTTGCATCTTATTCCGCTCTTTCCTACAACCAACCTCTAGCCTCGTTTTTTGTTCTCACAACTCACAACTTGCAACTTGGAACTGATCTTTTGCTCTTTCCTACAACCAACCTCTAGCCTCGTTTTTTGTTCTCACAACTCACAACTTGCAACTGATCCTTTGCTCTTCATCCGCAAAGCTCGATTATCGCCTGTGTGAATATCTTCGCACTGGTCAACAGATCTTCAATCACTGCAAATTCATCCGGTCCGTGCATGTTATTTTCGCTGCCGGGCATAGTGCTCCCAAATGCTACACCGTTTTCCAGTCGATGAACGTACGTTCCACCTCCCATCGAGATGCAGTATCCCTTCTTTCCGGTGTAGCTTTCGTAACATCTAAGAAGTGTCTTGACGAATTCCGAGTCACCGGGAACGTGGTGAGGAGGTTTTATATCATCGTTTTGCAGAACTATGCCATACTCGGCCAGTTTTGCCTTAATTACATCAAGGAGGTTCTCTTTCGTTGCGCATAAAGGAGCCCTGCAATCGAACGTCGCGTTGAGGCTTGAACTATCGTAATCCATCATATTAAGGCTTATTGTAAGCTTGCCGGAGAGTTCATCGCTCATCGCAATGCCAGCAGCCTCACCTAGCCAATCTCCGTGAGGAAATACTGAGTTCAGAGCTTTCAGCCGTTCAAAGCCGGTACTATGAGAAACCGGGAGTCTTGAGATGACCTCCAGCAAACCCGTCAAAGCATTTCTCCCCTTATCTGGAGTCGAAGCATGACCTTGAAGTCCTTTAGCCGTGATTGTAGTCTTTTCCCCCTCAGTGGTTAAGTTGAACGAGATGCCACTCAGTTCGCTTACGGCATCACAGTAATCTCTGATCTCTTCAGGATCGATTCCTTCGACAACCGCAGATGCTTCACCGGGAACGACATTGCTCTTGATGCCTGCCCTGAAGCTCACGACCCTTGGAGTCTCGGTTGACTCTTCAAACCTGGATTCGAACTTTCCCTGGAGCCCTCCCTTTTCTATATTCACAACCGGGAAACTCGCATCCGGCGAGAAGGTCATAGGAGCCTCCTTTTCGATTCCATAGTAGTAGCGTATGTCGGATGATCCACACTCCTCATCTGTTCCTAAAATAAGTCTGACGCCGGCTTTTAGGGGGATGTCAAGATCCCTTACAGCCTTCATGGCGTATAGAGCAGCTACTGCAGGACCTTTGTCGTCGATCGTTCCGCGACCGTAAAGCTTTCCGTCCTTGACGACTGGATCGAAAGGCTCCGTAACCGACCAGCCGTCTCCCCCAGGTACTACATCGAGATGGGCCAGGATGTCCAGCTTGTTTTCGAGTTCATTGAAATCGACAGCACCAACGTAGTTGTCGTAATTCTTGGTCCTAAATCCCATTTCAGATGCCATTTCCAGAGCTGCAGCCAGTACTTCCGCCGGCCCATCGCCATACGGTCTACCCTCTTTCGCTTCTTCCCTGTCGCTCTTTATTCTTACCAGTCTCATAATGTCTCTTATCATGAGTCCTTTGTTTTGCTCGAAGTAGTCTTCAATCAGTTTCTTCATAAGAATCAATCTTCACCTCCACCTGTTATAAGTCTCAGATAATGCGTATCCGCGTCTTGCAGCTGCATCGAAAAGGTAACCTAGTGATTCCTCTATCTTGCCTCTAGGTGCAGCAACGTTCATCCGTGTGAATCCCTTTCCCCCTATTCCATAGTTTATACCACGGTCTAGGTCGAGGTATGCCTCATTAAGCAGAAAGGATTGCAGCTCGTCATCATCTAACCGAAGGCCGCGCCAATCTATCCAGATCACGAAGGACCCTTCTACTTCGGATACTCTAACATCTGGAATGTTGCTTCTAAAGAAATTCCTGATCATGTTTATGTTCTCAGCAACATATTTCTTCATCTCCCGTACCCAGTCAGAGCCTTTCGGTCCGTATCCGGCACATACCGCCGCGTGGGTCAGAGGATCTATGCTTCCATAATGATCGGCATCCCGCTGAACCCTGAACTTATCTCTTGTTTCGGAATCGGGGATAATCATATTTGCATTGTTAACGCCCGTGAAATTGAAGACCTTTCCCAGCGAGGTCGCAACTATCGAGTGGCTTCCGTTTCCAGCGACCTTAGCGTAAGGAATTGCCGAATTGCCGTTGAAGGTTATTTCTCCGAATATCTCGTCACTGAAGACAAGGACGTTATATCTTTGAGCAAGTGAGGAGATTATCTCTAGATCTGAAGGCCGCCACACTTTCGCAATGGGGTTGTGAGGATTGCACAATACGAAAAGCCTGTTCTTACCAACCTTCATGCATCTCTCAAGGTCGTCGAAATCCATCGAGTACTTTCCGTCTTTGTAGATCAGAGGATTGCTTACTATCTCTCGATTCGTCCTTCTGACTGCCTGTTCATACCTGTTGTAGACAGGAGGCTGTACGATAACGCCGTCTCCCTCTTCTGTGAATGCCCTTATTGTCGTTGCGACTGAGTGAATCGTGCCGTAGGTAGGAACTATCCAGTCTTTCTCTATCTCCCAGTCTCGCATGTTCTTCATCCACCAGCGTATGCTGGAGAGATACTTATCATCGGCAAGAGTGAATCCCATAAGCCCAATCTTCGCTCGCTTTACAAGGGCGTCGATTATTGCCGGAGCGGTCTTGAAGTCCATCTCGGCACCGGCATAGGTTTCGTATGGGGGCTTGTAACGGATACAGTCAATAACCTCGGCGGAAACAAACTGATAATAACCTCAGACAACTTTGGCGCTCATTCCATCTCTTCCACGCTTTCTCAGAGGATAGCGATGATGAACTCGACGAAGCTAACCGTGGAGGGCAGTGCTTCTGTTGTCGTATGGGCAGAAACGACCGCGATTTTCACAACGTATATTCCGGCCGGGGAGGAACAGGTTCCTGTTATACAGGCGCCAGTTCCGATTCCGATCGTCGCCGCGTCCAGTGTGAACGGAGGCAAGGTCGTCGCGGTTTCCTGTGCTTATACCTTTCACGGTACTCTGATGGGATTAGCTCCAGGCAACACTGACCTATTTAGAGCCATAGTCGAATGGTAAGCATCGATGAAAGAGTGGAGTGTCTACTGCAAGTTTCCGGATTTGTCGTTATTCTCAGGTTTGATAATTGTATACTTCTCGAAAAGTCGGACGGTAATGATGCCGCATAGCGCTCCGAGTACAATCCCGGTGATAACGTCCGAGAAGTAACTGAAATAGACGTATATTTCGGCAAGCGCTATGAAAGCAGAGAGAAGGACAAGGGGGACTCTGAGCATCTTGACGTTGTTCCAGAGAACGGCGGTGTAGGCAAATGAGATAGTAACCGGAGAAGATGGGAATGAGTAAGTTTCGGGAGTCGGAAAGATTATCGCGTACCCCTCGATGAACTCGAGTGGCCTCAACCTCCCGAAGACGGGCTTAAGGATAACGAAGGCAACAAGCAGACTTATCGCTAGCCCCAGCGAAGTCATGTAGCCGGCCCTGCGGAACCTCTTGTCGAACAGGAGAAGGACCGTCAGTAGTATCCATACGAGGGCCCCCCTTTCGAGAAACAGCATAAAAGAAAGGAACAGATCCATTACCTCTCCAGATATTGCCGAGTTCAGCGAATTCATTAACGAAAGCTCAAATTCATTCAACGCATCCCACATACAGCCACCACCAAAATCCTATCAAAAGAGGCGGCTCAACACCGCCTCTCGATAATAACACCTTCAGTATCCTATTTATCTTAGAATATCTTGAATAGCGGCGATCTCTGTGTAAGTGAGACCGGCCCTCTTCGTCAGGTAGTCAAGCGCAACGCTCTTGACGTTGACATCGTCAACTGGATTGCCATTGTTCATAAGAACGAAGAGATCGGCGATAATCTTCTCCACTGCATCGTAGGCTGCCGTTCCCTGCTTCACATTGTAGTAGTTCTCATAGGATTTGACATAGTCCGCGTAGATCTCGTCGGTCTTTGCGTTCATAATCGCTCCAAGCAGAGCGGAGGCGATTCCGGCCCTATCCTTGCCTTCAACGCAGTGGATCAGATACGGCGGCTCGTGAGAAATCATGAACCTAAGGCCCTCTCCAAGTTTCTTCGCGAAATCTTCAGCGAGAGGATCTACTCCCATATTTAGGTTTATCAGGTTTCCGGCTTCACCGATTGCCTTGTAATACTCCGAGTACTCCCAGTTCGAAGCAAGCTCTTCGTCCGAATCGGAGAGATTGATTACAGTCCTGATTCCCGCTTGCTCTATTAGGGCCGATGCGTAAGGCGACCTGGGATCGCTGATTGAAGGATGGGAACATCTGTATAGCTTACCGGGTGCGATCTCTCCAATCGTTACTTCCCTGAAGTTTGCAAAGATCTCATCGCTAGCATAATCATCCCTTACATCCGTTCTTACAAGGTGTCTGATCTCCAATTCGTCCCTATAGGCCCCCTTCTCGATAAGCCCCATACTGAGAGGATCTCCAACGGCAAGTCCGTAAGTCTGACCGAAATTGCCATAGTTGATGGCCAGAAGAACATGGTCGCCGGAATACCTTGCCAGCGGCTGTCCCCTGTCGACATCGCCGTATGTAGTTACGAATGGAACCATGATCGTTGTAGTGCCCATAGTCACGTAAACAAGATCTCCAGCTTCAATGGCGGCATAAACAACTGCTTCCATCGGAATATTCGTATGAACGTTACCGTACTTATCAATCTCGGCCACTGCACCAACGATTCCGGCAAGCATCAAAGCTGACAGAACCACAAAAACACCCAGTAACAATCCTTTCTTAAGCATAAAACACCTCCACCTATCCTATTTAGACGTTAAGATATTTCCACCATAATTATATCACCAGCGACTTTTAATCACGAAGAGACCAATCATCATTAACCGCATGATACGATGATCAGACAACCGAATAGCTCTGTTGTCACGCACTACGACTCCCGCTACTCCGTTTATACCACACATGGAGACGTACAGAAACGAACAAAGAAGTGTTCGCACTCTTTTCCGAAGAATTCTCAAGAAGAGAGTCTGGCCGCTAGAGACTGAATCGACCAGCTCCGTTCTAGAACCAATAGGGAGATGTTTGGTAGATAGGTACTCACTTTTCGGACGAACTATTGATTTCATCTCCTAATTTGGATCGTGGAGGAGAATGAGATGAAGAATGTTCGCCTGATAGTGGTTTTGGCACTTGTTTTTTTCTTTCTTACAGGCTGTCCTATCAAGAATGGCAAGCCAGAATGGGGAGTTATAGAAACGATTGTCAAGAATACTGGAGAGCACTTTCAGATCAACCTTGCCGAGTACAGCTCAGACCCGGACGGCCATCTTATATCGTACAAGCTAATAGGAGGACCAGGAACCATTACAGGGAGCCTTTACGAGGGGACAGTCAGCGGGCCTCTCGGCAACATTACAGTGACAGTAAGGGCGGAGGATGAAAAGGGATTGTCTACTGACAAGACATTCACGATAACGGTCAAGTCGTTCCCCAACGTCCCGTCAAGTCCTTTCCCGGCAAATGGTGCAAAGGATACGAACTTCGAGGTTACCCTGTCCTGGGAAGGCGGAGACCCCGACGGAGATCCGGTACTATATGATCTCTACCTCTCTACAGCTCACAATTCCACTCTTTTCATATCGAATCGAACTACTAACAGCTATACCAAGAGCGGTCTCTCGCCCAACACAACATACTACTGGAAGATAGTTGCAAGAAACGAGGGGTCGTCTGGCGTAGCCGGCCCAATATGGAGCTTCACAACAAAGAAATGAAATCCAGCGAAGGGCAATACAAAACTGTATATAGGGGGAGAATCCGCAAAATCGAGATGTTCGCTGTGCTCACGGGAAGCCCAACATTCTGACCGGGATCATGTAAGAATCACGAAAAAGAACATTTGTCATCCCGATATGCAACTGATCGGGATCTCGAATGTAAGAGTCGCTTTTCGCTGAACGCTGAAAGATCCTCTGCTAGAAGACGCTGTGCGCTTTGAAGAGCCGTCCTCCGATAAGATCATATTGAGAAAGAGCATTGTCGAGATGTTCGCTGCGCTCACGAGAAGGCGAGAGAAAAGTCAGTCACCTTCGGTGGCCAGTCAGGCTTCGCCTGGCCAGTCTCGCCTTTGGCGAGGCAAGTTCCGCTTCGCGGCCTAAAAGCCAGCGATCGCTCCAAAGAACCGCTGTTCGCTTATCGCTTGGATGAGAAGAAGTTCTCCGTTGGGTGTCCAAGAGGAAAGATCTGTTCTTCGTTCCAGAGCAGAGCGAGGATCTGTTCTTTGTTCTTGGTCAAGGTCATATTTCCAGAGCATGGCACACCCAGACCAGGAAATTGTAAGGCCGACGAACTGAGCTGGTCTTGACAAACCAGATTCCACCATTCTTTGCTCGATAGGAACTCTAGCTCTTTGCTCTTGGCCAACCACCAACTACGTATCACCAATAACGGCTCTTAGCGCGAAGCTTCTTCTAAAACTCAAAGCGTCTTCTCTGGCTCCAGCGGAGAGCGGAGGACCGCTGACGGTTAACGTATTTTGCTCTTTCCAGCGTTAAGCGGCTCTTATAGAAGGACGTTTCTCTTGAAAGCCGAAATCAATACTCGTTGGATCTGGAAATGAGCCATTTGCCAGATTCGTTCTTAATCCTCCAGATGTAAGTCCTGTAGTCAATCGGTCCGGAATTCCATTTGATTTCTACGCTGAATTCCACTCTGGCTTCCGTGACTCCCTCGTTGAAATCAACGTCAACGTTGCTCGTCCTGTCGAAGTGAATGACGTTCCTTCCTTCAAATCTGCTTGAATAGGCATCGATGATCTGAGAGTACGATTTGGTTGCCGTGTTTATTACGGCCGGATTTGTGTACAGCCCCGCAAGCTCTACAGAGTTCTCCGCTTCCCAATACTTCTCGAAATCGCTCACAAGTCCACTCACCTTGATCGTCGGGCCTAAAATGAAACAACCCGAAAGCAACAGCAACACAACGACCAAAGATAATATTGACAGAATTATCTTTTTCATCTCTTCGCCCCCTCTCCAAAATAACTTTCACCCGAAGCACACTCCATGAAACTCCTGTCCTATCACTCTCATCCCTTGATCAAGTTTCATCTCGATCTTGCTTTAGAAAGAATGCCCGCCTGCAACGCTACTCTCGATTGGCGCTTCCTCGTCTACTATCTAAACCCCTCATCGAAGCTCATCTCTACCCTCATCTTTTTTTTTGGAGTTCGATCGTCTAGTCCTAAGTCTCAAAAATATCACCGATACCTGAGAGTACGCTCATCTGCGCTCTTGATCTTCAGTTCCCGCTCGAGCGGTGGAGAGTGTGCACCTTGAAGCCCGTCTGCAACCATGCTCTCATCAAAGCGTTCCAGTCAACGAGAAGAGCTCCTATCGCTGTAATGTCATTAGATCTCACAGATGACTGTTCTGAGCGAGATGCACCCCCATCTCCAGTTTGCTGCTCTCCTCCCAAATACAATGGAGCGAAAGTCTTTCTTCATCCATGCATTGAAGAGGACAAGAAATTCTAGCACCTGCATTGTCGAAATCGGCTCGCGGGAAGGACTCATTCCCTTTTCCGACACACCGCTTCGATGAAGACCCCACGCCTCGATAGCAATGCTTAACACCCTATTAGTAACAGTTCTCTCTTATTTCATGTAGATGGTTTAGACTAAAGATTAGAAGTAGACGGAGGTGTTACCATGAAGAAGCTTCTTTTTGTGCTGCTCGTATGCTTTGTAATAAGCTCGATCAGCCTTGGACAAGGCGAGGCCGGCATCTTGGTGGTCGGCGACCCGGACGGCCAGTACTCAACCATACAGGCAGCAATAGATGACGCAAAGGCCGGAGATATGGTGATGATTCTCCCCGGAACATACAGAGAGGGTCTGACTGTAAGCAAGGAGATCAAGCTTATAGGGTCGTCCAGAGACGAGGTTATAATAACACCCGAAGAAGGAAAGGATCTCGGGATATTTGTCAGGGGCGCTGCAAATTTCTCGATCGAGAGCATCACTGTCATTTCGAGCGGCGCGGCAATCAACGTATCGAGATCCTCGGGCAAGATAGTAGACTCCTTCATTGCGGGCGGAAGATTCGGAATCTCTTTCAGCGGCACCGGAATGACCCTTGAAGTAATCGACTCACATATAACCTGCTATCTCGGAATGGACAATGAAGATCATCTCGAAACCAGACTCGCAGGAATCTACGCATATGGCAGCGCAACAGTGATTGCAGAGAACTCAGTATTCGAAAGAAACGGAGTGGGGATAAGCCTAACCAACGATATCAAGTACCAGATCCAGAACTGTACATTCACAGGAAACACGATAGGAGTTTCGCTCGGTGGAGACGCAACCGGTTCTCTTGTGGGAAACATAATCACGAAAAACGTCGAAAACGGAATACTGATAAACTCATCTTCCACAACCACACTCAAAGACAACCTCTTCTACGACAACATCTGGCACGGACTCGATCTTTACCTCAACAGATGTACCGAGTGCGAGTGTGGGGGCGAAGAATTCAACGGCACGGTCGTTGGATCGGGGAATGTATTCAAGTCCGAAGACGAGATCTGCCCGATCGACTACTGGGACGAAACCTTCTACAGTTTCGACGAGGATCTGGGAAAGAGCGAGCACGAAGACTGAACCCGACAAACCCCCAGGACATCGGCAATGCCTTGGTGATTTTTTTGTATAACCGTAGTCTTTAATTCTCCGGGCTCAAATGCGTTGATTTCAATCCTGATGATAATTATAGCCATGCAGCGATAGCTACGGATCGTGAGCTTGTTTGAGAGAGTATGGTATACTAATGTTGGGTGATGAGATGTCGAAAATCGACTGGGGCAGAGTGCAAAACAAAGTGAGCATAGCGCTATCAATAGGACTGGCGGTTGCTGTAATCATCATGGTATTCGCTCTCATAAACCTGACAAAAGCAAACTCTTCCTCACAGGCTTTCATAGACTCAATCAACGAACCAACCACTGTCGAATCGAACAGATGAGAAGGCACCCACTACAACGCATTGACTAGTTAGGTGCCCAGCCCGTCTATGGGAGGCAAAGACTCTCCCCGCAATGTGCAAATAGACACCCAATTCTTATCGATAGCTCTAACTCAACTTCGACAGCGAGTAATCTAAAAACAGCTAAACAAGGGGAAAAATGAAAAGAAAAACAGACGTACCACCACAGTGGTCAATTATGCAATCTCTTTGAGTAGATCCGGTGGTCTTATTTTGAGTGATTTGAAAGCGTCGTAAGCATTGCCCATCATTTCAGTTCTTGCAAGAAAGCGTTTGCCTTCTACCGTTAACTCAACTGCCCTTATCTCTTTCAAGTCTTCAAGTATTTCTGCTTAAGAGAAAGTACTTCCAATCTGAAGCTTTCTACATAAGGCAGTCTCCATTACAAGCGCAAGGAAACAGATCATTATGTGTCCCTTCACCCTCGTCTTGCTTATCATTCCTCTATCGGCTACCACTATAACCCTGTCTATGTTGAATCTTCTTCGTATATCCTCAAGAGCTTTCCTGAAGGTAT
>NZ_JPGZ01000021.1:0-8926 GCF_003351125.1 Mesotoga sp. Brook.08.YT.4.2.5.2. | reverse complement strand
GCGTGGTCTTCGCCAGCCTTGCATCCCGGCATGATCCTTTGCCGGCATTGCGTCCACTGATGCTCCACAGTGCAATGCGTCACACCGAAGGTGGCATCACTTCCCGACGAAGTCGGCCTCGCCTCCTGCCGAAGCCAGCCTTGCGTCCACTGATGCTCCTCAGTGCAAGGCGTCCCGCCGAAGGCGGTAAAAGGTTCCCGGGCGTCACTTCCGCCGGCGATCTTTCGGCGTATCACTTCCTGCCGAAGGCAGCTTTCGTCTCATTTCACCAGTGACTGGCTCTCTCTCTTTTCTCTCACGCTCTTTGCCAAAAACGAAGAACAAAGCTGCTAGTTCTGCAACGAAGAACGTCATTACCATAATGCAAAAATCGAGTCGCTATTTATTTATCTGCAATTTCCTCTCCTCTTTTGGGCCATGACATGCAATGATATAATTTTTGTGAGGTGAGAACTGATGCAGAGTCTTGATAAGATTCTAAGCTTACTGAAAAACGAAATGCCTTACTTCAGAATGCGCTATCAAATCGAATCGCTGAGAGTCTTCGGTTCTTATGCCCGTGGTGAGCAGAACAAAGAAAGCGATCTAGATCTTCTTGTTCGCTTTGAAGAGAATGCCAACCTAACGCTGATTGATTACATCGACCTCAGGAATGAGCTGTCGAGCCTTCTGTCAGTCAAGATAGATCTTGTTGACGAAAGCACTTTAAAACCTTTAATCGGAGAACATATTCTAAGAGAGGCTATTGAAATTTGAAGCGCGTATACTCAGATTATCTTAATGACATAATAGCTGAAATCGATCTTATTTTTGATTTCTGTAAGGAAATCAAGAACGCTTCCGAATTTCTGAATGACAAAAAAACTGTCAGGGCAACAATCAGAAGCCTCGAGATAATCGGCGAGGCAGTCAAAAAACTACCGAAAGAAATAACCGACAACTACCCCGAGATCCCCTGGAGAAGCATTGCGGGAATGAGAGACATACTAATTCATGAATACTTCGGGGTGAATATGAATCTTGTCTGGAACACGATTCAAAAAGAGTTACTGCCTTTAAGAACTGCCGCCCAAAAGATAATTGACGACTGAAGTATATTCTGCTGTGAACCAGGATCGTTTTTCTCGCCTGTATCTCTGCGCAGGCATTGAGAGATCCCGTATCTTGTGTGTTCTGAGTAAAGACACACGACAAAGATCGCATTCAAGACGTTTGCTTCGCTCACGAAAAGACGAGAACTCTCCCCTCTGTCTCTTTCTCTCTCTTCATCTCGTACCTTCCCGCTCTTACGAACCAAGAACAAAGCTTCTAGCTCCGGAACGAAGAACTGCTCTTTGGTCTTCTGAAGCAAGAACCTGGACGCGCAGCGTCGGAACGAGGAACTTGGGCGCAACGCGCCGGAATCGATCTTCCGATACTATCGGAGAACGGTGAACCGATAACGGACAACCATTTTCTTATTCAACTTGCATCATGGAATTTGCAACTGATGGACTTCTCGGAGAACGGTGGACCGTTGACGGTTGACTTGAGAGGCTTCCTGCTGAGCAGCCTCATTCCTACAAGAGTGTGCAAAGACATGTGTAGTACTCAGTAACACTCTCATATAACTCGTAAGCTGTGGATCCTGAAATAGGCAATTTACAACTACCGGCTCTCAGCAGATATTCAGACAATCTTCTTCTGTGATCCATGAATGCAGAGAGGACTAGATACTCATCCTCAATTAACTCATATCTGAGACATTCTTCCAGAATCAAGAGCGAAGCAAGAAGAAACCATGGAGAACTAATCGGCTGAATTTCAAATTCAAAAAGCCTTGCGAAGTCTCTTTGGACGGAAAACAGTCTCTCTCTTGCTGACCTTTTCTCTTCCAAAACGCCGGCCTTAGCTAGCTTCTCTAGTTCTAGAAGTACGGCCTTCTGATTGAGAAAGCGATGGGTTGCTATTTGATTCGAGTTTGCGCTTCCCTTGGTCAGTAAATGGAATATCACCTCGGCTCTGGTAGTAGATCCGAATATTAGTCTCAGTCGAATAAGCAAGTTAGATATATCTCTTGCGTCGGGCTCGGTGATGTACTTGCTGGAAGTAGTGGCAGCGTGCACTTCACAAGCATCAACCGGTAGTTCAATATGATCGGTCACAGCTTTCCGAAGTCTTTTCAAGCGAGAATGATTGATATATTTGAGGTTCACTATGCTCCAGTCCATGGAGATTTTTTGTAGACGCTTTTCGTGTTTACATAAATAACTGGAAAAGGTAATAGCGCTCTCCGGATCACTAAAACATTTCATCGTTTGCTCGGCTCTCGACCAAGCACCAAGATTTACCCACTGGCTCCACAATATCCCAACGGCATTATCTATAACCAATTTCTTAAAGCTCTTTGGATGCATCATCAAAACCAAGCCTCCGCAAAAGATCGATCAAGATTACTCTAAAAGCCGGCGAGACATCGTGAGTCATTGTCCATTTCGCTGCCTCTACAATCTCACTTTCCGTTGGTTCTAACTTCATCAGATCATCTACGTGATAGCCGCCTCGGTCAGCTGAAGCATACAACTTAAAGTGAATCTGATCTATTCGCGAAATATAATATACAGAAAGAGAGCTTCCAATTTGAACCTTGGATAGTCGCTTCGAAAATCCTTCAGGCAAACCGAGTTCTACGAGTGATGCCGGTCCGTCGTTTATCCAGTCTCTGGGAAGCCCCAGATCCCTGGCCACTTTTCTGGCAGCGTCAAGAAGCCAAGCCGGGAATTCGGCCCTACTGACGACAATCTGATCCTCGACTTCTCTGCGAAACCAACCACATCTATATCGCCGTCGTCCTTTGGACCAAACCAAGAGCGTTCAGCGCGGTGCCACCGCAAACAACCAGACCGATTCTCTTACCAATCCTATTTATCTGAGAATGCAAAGCCTTCAAAGCAACTTCCATATGTGAGAAACTCATATCTCTCTTCATAACCTCAGTATATCACATACGAGTTGTTAGTACTTCATATACTACTTCACTTGAAAAATGCTAGTTGCTATTCCTTAAAGAGGTGACTATAGTTTCGCGATCTCAGTCTCTTCCTGCAGCAAATTAGCGTTCTAGCTGTTGTGAGTGTTCATTTTCGTGTTTTGGGAAAAAGCGTGATCCTCATTGGAATCTTGTCATACAATGCTGGACAATTTGAAGAGATCAGTCCTCCGTCAGCTGTCCAAGGGCAAGGACCCGATGAACGCTCTAAAACATGGTTCGCCGTTGACCGTTCAAGATCATAAACCCGTTCACCGCTAAGACCATTCGATCGAGAAAGAGCACTGTCGAGACGTTCGCTGCGCTCACGAGAGGACGAGAAGCGAAAATAGGGACTGACAGGCTCCTTATGTCTGTCCCATTTTTCGCGTACTGGAAGAACAGTTTTTTTAGCTTTTGCTTTTATAACATGCAGCGCGACACTTGCAACTGACGGACTTCTCGGAGAACGGCGGACCGTTGACCTTCAACGTAGTGTTGATCAGCGCTCAGCGAAAAGCGGGCTTTGTTGCCTCCTGCCGAAGGCAGCCTTGCGTCCCGGCATGTTCTTCGCCGGCATTGCGTCCGCCAATGTTCTTCGGCGCCTTGCGTCTAATCAATTAGCATCACTTCCTGGGATGTACTTCCCAGCCTCACTTCCCGACGAAGTCGGCCTCGCCTCCTGGCGAAGCCAGCCTTGCGTCCCGGCATGTTCTTCGCCGGCATTGTTCTCGCGTAATGTCAAGGTGTACTAACATGCTTTAATATGATACAATTAAAGAACGCAAATACAGAAGGTGCAACGATGGATGACTTAGAGAAGATCAAACAGATCGCTGCCGAAAACAATGGTTTCATTGAAACCGGTGATGTTGTTGCGGAGGGAATTAGAAAGGAAAAGTTAAGACGACTTCTTGAGTTGGGAGAGGTTGAAAGAGTCTCGCGAGGAAGATACGTTTTATCAGGTAGCATAGTAGATGACTACAAGATACTCCAGATGAGGTGCAAATCTTGTATCTTCTCCCACACAACCTCCCTTTATCTATTGGGACTTTCAGATCGGGCGCCATCCCAATACCATATAACAGTATCTCAGGGTTCGAACGTAAGCTATCTCAAAAGAGAGTACGATGATCTGGTCTTCCATTATGTAATACCTTCGCTTGTTGAACTTGGTTTGACCAGTGTCAAATCGCCTTTTGGAAACAGTGTGAGGTCTTACGATTCCGAAAGGACAATCTGCGATCTGCTAAAAGAAAAGGACCGATTTGATATTCAGATCGTCTCCAATGCCTTGAAAGCGTATTTCAGGGGCAGGCAAGATCTTGGGAAATTGTCAAAATACTCACGCGTTTTTGGAGTTGAAGATCTCTTGCATACCTACACGGAGGTTCTACTGTGATAAACGCTGAAAAGTTGAAAAACGAGATTCGAAAAATCGCCTCAGAGAAAGGGTTGAATGCGGGAGAGATACTTCACATGTTCATGTTCGAAAGGTTTATTGAGAGATTGGCTAGATCCTTTTACAGAGAGTCATTCATATTGAAAGGAGGCCTCTTGATTGCTTCCATGATTGGTATAGGACAGAGAACCACAATAGATATGGATACCACAGTCAAGAACCTTGCAATGAATGAAGGCACGCTAAAAAGGGTTGTGACCGAAATAATTGACATACCGCTTGATGACGGGGTTACTTTCAGATTCGAGCGAATAGCACCAATCCGCGAGGAAGACGAATACAACAACTTCCGTGTTTCACTAGAAGCTAGATGCGACAGAATCAGAGTTCCGATGAGAATCGACATGACAACCGGAGATGCAATAACTCCCGGAGAAATCGACTACCAGTATCGCTCAATCTTCGGAAAAGAGAAAATCATCATAAAAGCATACACACTTGAAACGATACTCGCCGAGAAATACGAGACCATTTTAAGAAGAACTGTGTTGAGTTCTCGTCCCAGAGATTTGTACGACATTCACACTCTTTTCAGACTGAAGAAAGACCAAATCTCTTTAGCTATTCTAAGAAAAGCAATCGAAAACACTGCGCTTAGGCGAGGATCGTCCAATACAATTGTTGATTATGAAAGCATTGTCTCCGAACTCAAGGAATCAGAATACCAGAAAAGGCTCTGGAAGAATTATCAAAATGAAAACAGCTATGCCAAAAACATTCAGTTCAACGATGTGGTCGAAACAGTGAAGACAATCGGCGACCTTCTAAAAAAATCTGATAGACTGAATCTTCATTGAGTAATAGCAATCCCTCCATCCGATCCTGAGACCGAGAGATTCTGACCAGGACCTTCGTCAGAATGACAGAATGCAAGAAAAGACTGTCATCCCGATATGAAACTGATCGGGATCTCGAATGTAAGATCCGCTGTACGCTTAAAAACATGGTTTGCCGTTGACCGTTCAAGATCATGAACCCGTTCACCGCTAAGACCATTCGATCGAGAAAGAGCAATGTCGAGCCGTTCGCTTCGCTCACGAGAAGACGAGAAGCGAAAATAGGGACTAACAGGCTCCTTATGTCTGTCCCATTTTTCGCGTACTGGAAGAACAGTTTTTTTAGCTTTTGCTTTTATAACATGCAGCGTGACACTTGCAACTGATGGACTTCTCGGTGGACGGTGGACCGTTGACGGTGGACTTGAGATGCTTCCTGCCTAAGCCAGCCTTGCGTCCCGAGACGCTTTTCAAAGATTGCATTTATGATGATATAATTGACTCTAGAGTTAGTAACTTACGAGTTAGTAGTTGTGTTGGAGGTTGTTAAATGTTCATCAACAGAGAGAAAGAGCTTGCTTCTCTCAGGAAGCTTAAAGACAGTGGAAAGTTCGAGATGGCCGTTGTATATGGACGTCGAAGAGTGGGTAAGACCACTCTTCTAAGAGAGTTCTCAAAAGAGATCGAAAGCATCTTCTTTGTCTGCGATGAGGTCAACGAGAAAATGATGCTGCGAAACTTCTCGGAAGTCATTCTGGAACACTTCGGCCAGAAAGACACATTATCTCCATTTGAGTCATGGGAGAAGGCGATTAGGTTCGTTGCGTCCAAAGCAAAGGAAAAGCGTCTTCTGCTAGTAATAGATGAATACCCATATTTGGCGAATGCTACTAGCTATTTCCCGTCTGTCTTACAGCGCCTTATAGATCATGAGCTACTTGAAACAAAGCTCTATTTAGTTCTTTGCGGTTCATCTGTGAGTTTCATGGAGAGCGAAGTGCTGGGCAGTAGGAGCCCCTTGTTTGGAAGAAGAACAGCTCAGCTGAGAGTCGAGCCATTCACCTATCGAGAAGCGTCGCTGTTCTTTCCCGAACTGAACAACGAAGAAAAAATCATCGCGTATGGAATTTTGGGGGGCATCCCGCAGTATCTGCAGAAGTGGAATCAGCATCTTCCATATGGAGAGAACATTGCAAACAACTTTCTCGATACATCGGCGTATCTTTATGCCGAGCCTAGATTCTTGTTGAGACAGGAACTGCGCGAACCTTCCCTCTACAACAGTATAATAGAATCAGTTGCCCAAGGTGCTACTCGCCTGAACGAGATAAGCACAAGGGTAGGAGAGCCTAACGATAAAACTGCAAAGTACATAGCTACACTGCTGAACTTGAACATATTGGGACGAGAAGTGCCCGTTACCGAGAAAAACACTTCACGGAAGGCGATCTACTATATCAGAGACAACCTTTTCAGATTCTGGTACACCTTTGTGTTTCCTAACCTCTCGCTTATCGAAACCGGCATGACAGAAGAGCTTCTGGACAAGAAGATCGCTAACGGACTCAGCAAGTATCTCGGCCTAGCTTTCGAAAGCATATGCAGGGACTATTTGTTGTACAAAAGTGGCAGGGGAGAACTACCCTTCAGGATTATGAAGTTAGGCAAGTGGTGGGGAAACAACCAAGCAACAAAGAAGGAAGAGGAAATTGATCTTCTTGGTCTGGGAGATAATCAAGCGATAATCGGCGAATGCAAGTGGACCAACGCAAGAGTCGGGATAGGCGAACTTGAGAGATTAAGAGAAAAGGGATCGATTATCGCTTGCAAAGACAGGATATTCGTCATCTTTTCCAAGAGCGGATTCACCACAGATCTGCAAGAACTAGCTGTAAAAGATGAAAGTGTTTACCTGGTGACCTTAGATGACCTCTTTGCCTGAAATCAAATCGGACCGCTTGTGGTTTCATTAGGACAGACCATCGAATCGATTCCTCCATATTCATGGTGTGTACGAATAACTAAGCTGCCACTATGTCTAAACAAAGTTGTATGACCACTTCTTGTGAGGCCGTGCTCTCTTCGAGCGCTTAAGCAATTCATAAGATCCTTCCCATCTAAGATATGAGCACTTCAAGAGCTCGTCATTGCCGACATCATCTTGTCTGAAGCTCATTTATCTCGTTTATTAGTTCCTGAATCACTCATCATAATCAAATAGACCTACTATATGCATCTCAACGTTCTTGCTCTTAGATGCCCGCCTGAACATAAAGAGCACTGTCGAGACGTTCAATGAGCCCACGCGAAGACGAGAACTCTCTCCTCTGTCTCATTCTCTCTCTTCAACTCGTACCTTCACGCTCTTACTAACCAAGAACAAAGCTCCTAGCTCCGGAACGAGGAACTTGGGCGCAACGCGCCGGAACCGATCTTCCGATACTATCGGAGAACGGAGAACCGACAACGGAGAGCCATTCCCGTAACTTTCAACTTGCAACTGTTGTACTCTTGAACACGAAGTGTCGGAACGAAGAACATAGGTGCAAAGCACAAGAACAATGATCTTTGCTCTTTGCGAAGAATCTGGACGCGCAGCGCCGGATGAACGGCTCTCTCGCGAGCGAGAAACCAAATTGAACTACTCAGGGAATTTCGTTTTCTCAACGAGGTACTGCTATAGGGCTTGAATGATCAAAGAGATACTCTGGGCAGATGTCCAGTCCATTGGACCATTCAATTGTATCAAAGCTAATTCGAGCTGAGCAGAAGACTTTCGGGTCTCGTAGCTCCGAGAATTTTCCTATGTTCAGTATTCCCTCCAGATCTATCGCTCTCTCTTCCCCATTACTGAACTCAAGTATTAGCTGATAAGGTTTACAGCTCTTTATCGACTTCACTCCAATACTCATGTCAATACCTCCATTATCTTAGTGGCTCTATCTTGAAGGGAAGTTCGCCGTCTGTCACAAGTTTCCAGTTAGCGATTAGCTCATCGGAATGAAGCTCAATCCATGCCTGAACCAATCGAAGCTTCTTTGCGGGAATCTCGCCACTTAGAAGTTCTCCATCGGGAATTGAGACGGTAGAACTGTATTCCTGATAGTAAACGTGTATAAGAGGAGGATTGTGCTCATTAGGAGAACAGTACATCCTCACAATTATTCCGTAGAACATGCTTTTTGCTGGCATCGATTCCTCCTTCCATAGCATATTATAATAAGGAAACAGCTATTTTTGCACCGGAGATCGCGTCCCTGAGGAAAGACCTATAACGACAACATTTTTCCTATAGGTTCATAACGCTACCCCCGCACGTCATCCCGTAGAGCCTGCCCTGAAGATCCGCTATACGCTTAAGAACAAGAACCCGCTGATCGCTGACGAAGACAACGTTGTCCGTCAACGGTCCGCCGTCCACCGACCGAGAAGAGCATTTCAAGAGACTTATAGAGTTTATCGGTTTTTGCTCTACGACTCGCTACTTGTCAATTGCAACTGCTTGTGTTTTTCACACCAAAGAACAAGATCCTGGCCAGTAGCACGCCAGGATGACGTGAAGGACTGTCATCCCGATATGAAACTGATCGGGATCTCGAATGTAAGAGCCGCTGAACGCTTAAAAACGAAGACCCGTTGAACGCTTTAAAACATGGTTTGCCGTTGACCGTTCAAGATCAT
>NZ_JPGZ01000061.1:0-9026 GCF_003351125.1 Mesotoga sp. Brook.08.YT.4.2.5.2. | reverse complement strand
TCATCTTCGATTAAGCATGGCTAGAAGTTTCCTTCTTCGCCTTCTTGGCACACTGCAACTTGCATCTAGCAACTTATCCTTACGATTCATGGCAGTCGCAAGTAGAGTTTTTTGTGTTTTTATGTATGAAGTGTAAGATTGAATCGAAAGGGTTCATGAAGTAAACCAAATGCTGTTATTCAATACCATCATATAGAAGGGAGGAAAAGGAATGTTCAAGAAGAGTCTTGTGTTTTTTTCACTGTTTACCTTGATAGCGCTCGGCGGCTGCTCTCTATTCAGAGCTATCAAGATTGAGATTCCCGATCAGCAGGTGACAGAGGGTGAGGAGCTTGTTATTGGCCTTAGCCAGTTTGTTTTATCATCTGTTTCCGACGGGATATCATTCTCGATAAGCAGCGGACCGGGCAGAATCGACGGAAGGGATTATGTGTTTACGTCTTTGCCCGGTGACAGCGAAAACAGCCCTTTTAAAGTGAGAGTAAGCGCAAGTGATGAAGGCAAGAGCGGAGTTGCAGAGTTCCGGATCAACGTAAGTCCCATTCCGGAAGGTCAAGAGGCTGAGATCAAGTTATCGGGAGAGACTGCCGAAGAGTTTGAACAGATTATTGATGATTTCGTGAAGAGGAATCCTGAGAATCCCGAAGGACACGCGATTCGTGGAGCTATGAAGGCCATTCCGCAATTGCTGAAACTTCTAGACATATACAATTCGCAGATTGGTTCCCTTGACATTGCAGGGACAATGGATCGAGATGAAATACTGTCAAGTTTCGAAAACCTCGTCTCGAATCCTGATCAAATCGCACAGAGCCTTTCATCTGATATGCGCGCAAAACTACTGAATATGAAGCTGAAATCGGCGTTGATTCTTGGAAAACCGCAGCTTCTGATAAATGCTCTTTCTTCTCGTCGGCCTATAGCCAAAAATTCCGATTATTCACTCTGCGGGGAGATCACCGATTTTCAGGAGGAAATGGAGGATTACGCCGATGGCCTTCAGGAAGTCTGGGACGATATCTCCTATTTGAGCGGAGAGATGAGTATTGTAGTAAAGGTATTCCTAAATGAGTTCGATTGGGACGAAGATGGAGTTGTTGAAAGCGACAGAGAGCTGATACTTGAAGTAGTGAGTGAAAATGATTCCATAACCTACTCAGAAAACTTCCGTCTCTATTCGGATATCCTTTTCCTGGAGAAGAAGCCAAAAGGTGATCACATAGTCTCGATCGAGGTTGATCCCAGTGGCGGTGACGCAGTGTTCGATCTCGATTTCTGGTTCATGATCTCACAGGGGTTGGATATAGAGGACGCTCCTGGATTCGATGAGAACGATTATCTCGTAATCGATGAAGGAGAGATAGCGATTCTAAAAATGCTGGTTGGCAGTGCTCTTTCAAGCGCCAGAGCATTGACCATTTATGATCTTGAACCATCGGAGGCTTTCATGGAGTATTTCGAAGACACCGATGATGAGATAGATCCTCCGGAAATCGATACAAATAGCGACGGAAATATCGACGCGTCAGAAGTTAAAGCATTTATTGGCACGTCCTTCTTGACATTCAGGAACCCCTTCGAAAGTCCTCTATGGCTGAGTTCGATAAGGGATATCGCTTTGGAGATACCTGAAACGACGATGCTGCTGGCAGAGGATCTCTTGAAGGACACACGGACCGAAGGCAACAAGCACAACTTGACCTCACAGTGGTACATCCCGTTCGATCAGGACGCTTACGATACCCTTTCAGAAAACGCGAACGAATTGGAAGAGCTGCTGGACTACATAAGACCGAACGGAGAAGATCTCGATACTGAAATCCCAGTCGATGAAGAAGGTAACACGATTATCCTGAGACTATACAATATTTTCGACCACCCCGAGGGCTTTTCCGATCTCTTAAGCTTCTTCCCTACCCTTATAAACTATGAGATGCTCGAAGGAATTGAATTTCCCGACCCAACGTTTGGCGGCGCCGTAGTTAACCTTCCGAAGTCGATCTCGCTGGATAACTGAGAGCGAACTTATTCGAGATGAATTGTGGAGCAATGAGCTGTAGATGACGGTTCGTTGCTCCATTTGCTAAAAGTGGGCTTAGAATAATACTGCTGGTGGAGTTTCCAGTATGTCTATGGATTTCATAAAACATCTGCAATAAGATCAACAGGAGGTGTAACAATGAAGCAACTACTAATGATTTTGGTCTTATTGAGTGTCTTTCTTTTCTCAGGGTGTGGTCTGTTGCAGTATTTCACTGTAGCCGAGGTTGTCGAACAAGAGACTGTAGAACAGTTTAATATCGAGAAATTCAAGAACGACGATGAAATCGAAGCTGCTGTTTTCAGAGGGTATTTTCTCAATGTCGATTATTCTTATCCAGAGCTGTTTTTGCAATGTGGCCCACAGACTCGAATCACCGATGAGATTGCCGCGATCGCCGATCAGTTTAATGACAATAAGAATTTGTCGACAATTAAAGAGATATACGGCTGGATGATGGGAAACCTGAGGGGAGTTGAGGGAGAGAAGTTTGGCAGAACATCACATGAAATCATAACAACCGGGGGAGTAACTGGCTGCACAGACTATGGACTGGCTTTCGTGTCGCTTGCAAGGGCAAAGGGGATTCCTTCCGTATTCATCCAGACTGCTCGGATTGACTGGATCGAGCAAGAAAGAAATCAAACAGTGGCATGATAGTAGGTCACATTCTTGTCGAAGTCTATTTAGAAGAAAAATGGTATCTTGTAGACTCGACTTCCGGCAGGCTATACCTTAATTATGACAGAAACAACTTCTCGCTCCCCGATGGGTACTATGTGTTTGCGAAATCTATTGAGGTATGGGATTCTGGGGCAAAGAACGAAAAAGAGAACTGGCAGATGATGATGGATCTCTTCTGGATCTTTGATCCTTCAGTCTATAACAATCCGGGATACGACTATATAGACCTCATTACCGGAGAGACGAGGCCATCCGGAGTCTTCACCGGTCACTCAACCGTAATAGGAAGTTCGGCTCTCATTTTTGGAAAACGGAGTCCGGTTGAGCTGTTCAATGATAGATTCACGGCACATCTTTCTAACAAGAGGCTTCTCGATCTCTGCTTCGCCGATATAGACGAAGTGATGAGTACTCAGAGGATAATAGTCCTTCACTCTCTCGATCAGCCTGCCACGATGCCCGACTACATGTTGGGCATTATACCGGAGTTCTCGTCTTCGGAAACGCCCGTAATCCTGAACGAAATCAGGGACGGCAGGAGAATTGTTCTTATAATGACAGATACAACTGACGAATTGATGAAAATAATCAGAGAACTGCCCGAGGACTTTTTGGACGGCCCACTAAACGATGAGAATGTTCCTGATGTCGAAATAGTGAAAAACTCAGTTCTAGTTTATGGGATGAGCAACCCTGTGGGAGTATTCGAAGAGAGATTCATAAAAGGATTTTCAAGAAAGGGCTTTCTAAGTCTTGGCAATTCACAATACGAAAGATTTCTGGAGACGGAACTCGTCGTAGTCCTCTACTCACTCGATTATCCCGACAAAATGCCACTTTATATCGAAGAATATCTGCCGGAGTTCTCGTCTTCGGAACTGCCTGTAATAGTTAACGAATGGAGAGAAGGTAAGCAGATAATCTTAATCAAGACATCTACCGAGGCGGAACTGATCGATTTGATCGGACAACTTCCGGTTGACTTTCTTTTGAGGTAGAGGAAGATTAAGCTTCACTCAAAAAAGTTCCATTACAACGGAAAAACGGTCTGTATACTGCACAGTAAGTTACTGGCCAGTATACAAATGTGAAAAACCACTCGAAAGAATTCATGAAGACCGGGATATAAGTGCTTAAAACCCCCAATTTCATATTCTTGCTTAGGCAGAAAAATGCCGGTCCGATAAAAAACGGTGACTTGCCGCAAGTAGTCTTCGCCAATTGTTGCTGCGTTTCTTATTGTAAGCCAGTTATTCTACGGCAAAATGCCAATCCTGTAATCTAGCAAAATATGAAACATGCGGAGAACCATTCAACGGAGAACCAGTCTTTTTGCTCTGTCCAATCCCCAACCCGCTATCCGCAACCTCGGAAATTCTTTCTCCCTCCTGGCGCGAATGCGTCAGCATCACTTCCCCGGATATTCCTCCGGGCATCACTTCCTCGCGCAGCGAGCCTCACTTCCTGCCGGAGGCAGCATCACTTCTGCATCTTGCAACTGATCCTTTGCTCTTCCAACCCCGAACCTCGTTCGTTATTCTTGCAACTCACAACTTGGAACTGGTTTTCAAACAAAAAGGAGAGTCAAAAAGACTCTCCTCTTGTATAACATCTGGGCGATACCTACTCTCGCATGCAGTTGCCCACATACTACCATCGGCCCGAGACGGCTTAACTGCCGGGTTCGGTATGGAGCCGGGTGTTTCCCGCCCCGGTATCTTCACCCAGAATATCTGTTCACTCAAGAGTACATAGGGAAATAAGGTAAAGGAATCGGATTATTAGTACTGGTCGACTGAACACTTCACAGTGCTTACATCTCCAGCCTATCTACGTCCTCTTCTCGAACGATCCTGAGAGACCTAGTCTTGAAGCGTGCTTCCCGCTTAGATGCTGTCAGCGGTTATCACTCATGAACGTAGCTACTCAGCTACTGCCGCTTGCACGACAACTGATTCACTAGAGGTTCACTAACCCCGGTCCTCTCGTACTAGGGGCTACCCTTCTCAAGTCTCCTACGCTCGCAACAGATAGGGACCGAACTGTCTCACGACGTTCTGAACCCAGCTCACGTACCGCTTTAATAGGCGAACAGCCTAACCCTTGGGACCTGCTCCAGCCCCAGGATGCGATGAGCCGACATCGAGGTGCCAAACACTGCCGTCGATATGAACTCTCGGGCAGTATAAGCCTGTTATCCCCAGGGTAGCTTTTATCCGTTGATCAACGGCCTTTCCACTCAGGGCCGCAGGGTCACTAGGGCCAGGTTTCCCTCCTGTTCGACCTGTCAGTCTCACAGTCAAGCTGGCTTTTGCCCTTACACTCTATGGTTGATTTCCAACCAACCTGAGCCAACCTTAGCGCGCCTCCGTTACTCTTTTGGAGGCGACCGCCCCAGTCAAACTGCCCACTTAGCAATGTCCTTGTTGTGCTCTCCACACTCTCAAGTTAGTACTCCGTTGTATGGAGGGTAGTATCCCACCGTTGGCTCCCCCGATCCTGGCGAACCGGGTTCTACGCCTCCTACCTATCCTGTACACCATACAACAAAGCACAATACCAAGCTACAGTAAAGCTCCATGGGGTCTTTCCGTCTAGTTGCGAGTCCTGGGCATCTTCACCCAGACTGAAATTTCACCGGGTCTCCTGTTGAGACAGTGCAGCGATCGTTACGCCATTCGTGCAGGTCGGAACTTACCCGACAAGGAATTTCGCTACCTTAGGACCGTTATAGTTACGGCCGCCGTTTACTGGGGCTTCGGTTCAAAGCTTCGCTCGCGCTAACCTTTCCCCTTAACCTTCCAGCACTGGGCAGGCGTCAGACCCTATACGTCTTCTTCTCGAATTCGCAGAGCCCTGTGTTTTTGGTAAACAGTCGCCGCTGCCTTGTCACTGCGACTCCAGCCAGCTCTTAACCAGCCAGAGTACCCCTTCTCCCAAAGTTACGGGGCCAATTTGCCTAGTTCCTTAACAGGAGTTATCCCGCTCCCCTTAGCCTTCTCAGCTTGCCTACCTGTGTCGGTTTTCAGAACGATTGGCTTAACACTCAAACGCTTTGCGATGCTTTTCTCGACAGTATGAACTCAACGTTGTTGCTCCCGAAGGAACTCCCATTCGTTCCTCACCCTCCCGCGGTGGATTTCCCTGCCGCGATCATCAGACTAGAAACTTAGACGCACTATGCAACTAGTACGCAACGCCTATCCTCCTGTGTCACACCCCAAAACTCGTGTCACGCCAGTACCGGAATATTAACCGGTTTCCCATCGGCTACCCCTTTCGGGTTCCCCTTAGGATCTCGACTAACCCTGGGAGGACGAACCTTGCCCAGGTACCCTTAGGCTTTCGGGGGGAGAGATTCTCACTCTCCTTTCGTTTACTCATGCCTGCATTCTCTCTTGTGCCTCGTCCAACAGCCCTCACGGGTCTGCCTTCTCCCTACAACACAATGCTCCTCTACCAACAGTTTCCTGTTCCACAGCTTCGGAGGATAGCTTTAGCCCCCTTACATCTTCGGCGCGGTGAGTCTCGACTAGTGAGCTGTTACGCACTCTTTTAATGATGGCTGCTTCTAAGCCAACATCCTAGCTGTCTTTGACTCTCCACTTCCTTTAACACTTAGCTATCTCTCTGGGCCCTTAGCTGGTGGTCTGGGCTGTTTCCCTCTCGACTACGGACCTTATCGCTCGCAGTCTGTCTCCTGCACTTTGAGTAGAGGTATTCGGAGTTTGACTGGGGTTGGAGGTCGCCCCCCTAGCCCAATCAGTGCTCTACCCCCTCCACTAACCATGCAAGGCCGTGCTTAAACACGTTTCGAGGAGTACCAGATATCACCGAGTTCGGTTAGCTTTTCACTCCTATCCACAGGTCATCCAATAGCTTTTTACTGCTAACTGGTTCGGTCCTCCAGTGGGTGTTACCCCACCTTCAACCTGCCCATGGATAGCTCACCCGGTTTCGGGTCTATCGCAACTGACTTCCGCCCTATTAAGACTCGGTTTCCCTTCGGCTTCTCCTCTCTCGGATTAACCTCGCCAGTTACGGTAACTCGCAGGCTCATTAATCAAAAGGCACGCGGTCGCACTTTCGTGCTCCCACTTATTGTAGACTCACGGTTTCAGGTACTCTTTCACTCCCCTCCCGGGGTGCTTTTCACCTTTCCCTCACGGTACTTTTTCGCTATCGGTCAGCAGGTAGTATTTAGCCTTAGAGAGTGGTCTCCCCAGATTCACGCGGGATTTCTCGTGCCCCGCGCTACTCGGGATATATGCAAGGATAGCCTCTGACTTTCGCCTACAGGACTTTCACCTTCTCCGGTCTATCTTCCCAGATAGTTCGACTAGCCTTTAGCTTCTCCCGGCCCTGTACGGTCAGGCCCGTATATATCCCTCTACCCCTATATAGCAACGCCCGTACGCTTACACTATATAGGTTTAGGCTCTTCCCGTTTCGCTCGCCGCTACTCAGGGAATCTCTTCGATTTCTCTTCCTCTCGCTACTAAGATGTTTCAGTTCGCAAGGTTCGCTTCCTTTTCAGGATACTAGACATCTCTGCCTAGTGGGTTTCCCCATTCGGGCATCCGCGCTTCTATGGTCGCTTGCACCTACACGCGGCTTTTCGCAGCTGGCCACGCCCTTCTTCGCCTCCCGCTACCAAGGCATCCTCCGTGAGCCCTTTATACCTTTACCTTCTTTCTTCCTTTGACTCGCTTCTACTTCTTCNNTCACTCAAAGATGGATAGCAATCCGATGTAAACTCCTTAGAAAGGAGGTGATCCAGCCCCACCTTCCGGTAGGGCTACCTTGTTACGACTTAGCCCCCCTTGCCAATCCCACCCTAAACAAGCTCCCTCCTTACGGTTAGGATACTCATCTTCAGGTGTTACCAACTCGGGTGGCTTGACGGGCGGTGTGTACAAGGCCCGGGAACGTATTCACCGCAGCTTGGCTGATCTGCGATTACTAGCGATTCCGGCTTCATGCAGGCGGGTTGCAGCCTGCAATCTGAACTGGGGGTTGGTTTGAGGATTTCCTCCACATCGCTGTCTTGGTCCCTTCTGTCCAACCCATTGTAGCGCGTGTGTCGCCCAAGATATAAGGGGCACGATACCTGACGTCATCCCCCCCTTCCTCCGCCTCGTCGGCGGCGGTCCTCCTAGAGTGCCCGGCCTTACCGCTGGCAACTAAGAGCAGGGGTTGCGCTCGTTGCGGGACTTAACCCAACACCTCACGGCACGAGCTGACGACGGCCGTGCACCACCTGTGCTGACTCCACACAAAGTGTGGTCGTTCCTCTTTCAATTCACTACTATCAGCATGTCAAACCTTGGTAAGGTCCTTCGCTTAGCATCGAATTAAACCACACGCTCCACCGCTTGTGCGGGCCCCCGTCAATTCCTTTGAGTTTCACCCTTGCGGGCGTACTCCCCAGGCGGTTCACTTATTGCGTTAGCTTTAGCACGGAAAGCTTTCCGCTCCCCACACCTAGTGAACATCGTTTAGGGCCAGGACTACCGGGGTATCTAATCCCGTTCGCTCCCCTGGCTTTCGAGCATCAGTGTCAGAACCGGCCCAGAAAACCACCTTCGTCACCGGCGTTCCTGCCAATATCTAAGGATTTTACCCCTACACTGGCAGTTCCGTCTTCCTCTACCGTCCTCAAGCCTGGCAGTTTCAACTGCAAGTCCGGAGTTGAGCTCCGGGTTTTCACAGTTGACATGTCAGGCCACCTACGCTCCCTTTACGCCCAGTGATTCCGGGTAACGCTCGCCCCCTACGTATTACCGCGGCTGCTGGCACGTAGTTAGCCGGGGCTTTCTAGTAAAGTACCATCCCTCCATGTAGCTTTCCACTCTACATGGCATTTTTCCCTTACCACAGCAGTTTACAATCCGAAGACCTTCTTCCTGCACGCGGCGTCGCTAGATCAGAGTTGCCTCCATTATCTAAAATTCCGCACTGCTGCCTCCCGTAGGAGTAGGACCCGTATCTCAGTGTCCTTGTGGCCGGCCACGCTCTCACGCCGGCTATCCGTCGTTGCCTTGGTAGGCTCTTACCCCACCAACTAGCTGATGGTCCGCGGGCCGCTCCTTCGCCGGTGCAGTTGCACCTTTCACCTTTCGGTCTTATGCGGTATTAGCTGTCCTTTCGGTCAGTTATCCCCCTGCGTAGGGTACGTTCCCACGTGTTACTCACCCGTTCGCCACTCTATGTGTTGCCACATACCGTTCGACTTGCATGTGTCAAGCACGCCGCCAGCGTTCACCCTGAGCCAGGATCAAACCCTCCATCCATGACTCAT
>NZ_JPGZ01000038.1:0-6118 GCF_003351125.1 Mesotoga sp. Brook.08.YT.4.2.5.2. | reverse complement strand
GATCAAGGCAATGAACTGAACAAAGAGTCTGCCATCCATAGAAGCAGCACTGTGAATGCGCAGGCGTTTCATGTCCAGCTGATTCTTCAAGTCATCAAAAGACTTCTCGATCGTATCCTTATTTCGGTATACCCTTAGTGCTTCTACGGGATCTTTAATCCCTGGCGCGAAAGCGCCAACATCACGTCCCACCGAAGGCGGCATCACTTCCTCGCGCAGCGAGCCTCACTTCCTGCCGGAGGCAGAATCACTTCTGCATCTTGCAACTGATCTTTTGCTCTTACCAACCCCCTACCCCCTACCCCCTACGACGCTTTACGCTATTTCAACAAAACCGTCTTCATGCTGAATGAATCCAGTATCGCGATAGTGACATCAAACTCCTCGTTGCCGAATTCGCTTTCAACAAATGGAGACTGCAGCGTGATCTCAAGCAGCTGAGTGTCGGCAGGTTTTTCGGCGGGCAGGAAGTCTACGGAGTTTTGAACCACGAGTCTCAACGGGTCTTGGTTGCCAAAGAAGTAATCGATGAACGCCTTTCGCTCTTCCTCGGTAATACCATAAGTGTAGGTCGCAATCTGTCCTGCCGAGGTGTCTACAGGAACCCAACCGTAATTTGGCAGGTAGAACTCAGCCCAAAAATGAGAACCCAGCTGTCCGGAGAACACCTGGAAGCCTCCCGGCGCCCTTGCAGGTATTCCGATGGATCTGCAGAGGGCTGAAAAGATCATCGACTGAGTACCGCAATCACCGTAACCGTGTTCGAAAGAGTAGAGGCTTTCCGGAATTCCGGCCGCCTCTATTGCAACGTGGGCCATAAAAGTGTATTTGATGTTTTGGACAACGTAGTAATATATCTTCTTTGCCTGGAGATAGGGATTTGTCTCATCACCAACGACGCTTCTGGCAAGCTCCTCAAACCTTTCATCGTAATAAATGCTTCCTTCGGACTTCGTGTATTCTCTGTAAAGCGAGCTTTCCTTGTCGTATTCGCCCACCTGATCGGGATCTATATCGAACTGCTGCTGATAGTGTGTGAAAGTAAATTGCACGGTTATGTCCAGATCTTCACCGAGATTTGAAAGATCGAATTCGAAAAGGACATAAGCTATATCACCGGAAGTTCTGGGAAGGCCGACCACCGCTTCCTTCGGGGTCACCTCAAGTACAGAGATATTCTCTTGAGCCGCTGTCTGCAAAGGAAGGGGGAACCAGATTCTCAGCGAACCTTTATCCGGCAGGAGAGATCTTTCAGTATTTACTTTATATTCCACAAGGTAATTCTTCGGGTTGAAATACGGGCTGTGAGCTGGCTTGAAGGAGGCGAAAGGCGTATTCCTCCGTCCGTACTCTTCTAGAAGGTACCTGACCAGCAAGACGTTGCCCGCCGACCACTCTGGCTCTCGCTCGACAAGTTCGGGATCGCGGGTAAAGAGGTTGTGCTCCAAGTCTGTATAGTACATCTCTGCGCCGTCAACGATAGCTCTCTGTATGTCTCTTTCAACGATGAACTCTCTCACTTCTTCATCGATCTTGAGTTCCGGATAATGTTTCATAATGATCTTTTTAGCCTCTTCAAATGTCAGTGAGAATTCCAGGGCGCTTTTCAGTTCGTTCTGTCTTCTCAAATACTCGTCGGACCGTTGAAAGAAATTGCCGAAAGCAACCGTAGAAATAAGAACGATTACAAGAACCAGTTTCAATTTCATGGCTTACCCCCCTCTTTTCTGTTGCCTGATTGGACACAACAAGGCAAGTATATATTGTTTGACCTTAGAAATTTAAACACTAATTGTAGTCTTATGATGTATTTTCGTCTTGCGATCTCAAGGGATGACCTTCGCAGTTTTCCCAGAAGTACGTATTTCAAGCGCTCAATTTCCAGTGGAGCAGTGAAGCTAACCGGCTAAAATCGATACAGGAGGGCTCAAGTATCTGTTCTCTAGCCCCATCTCAGACCTGGAAGTTGAGAAACAAGACGTTCTTCCAATGAAGAGGACTTCGGAGAATTGACTATAAGATCCATGAATAGGCCTTCTCAAAGGCAAGTAGTGGCAACAAGCCGACTTTCATTTTCATTTTTCTCTGTATTGGCTGATTTCAGAACTTCAACTGACAAACCGTTAAGCCATTTTATATGCCAAATGTAAGGCTATAGCTTGATCTTACCGCTGTAAAAGTTCTGATGCTATCTAGACGGTGATGCCTGTACTCTTATCAAAGCAAACTAGATGTAGAAAACGGAGTCCCTAAAGAGCGTTATAGAGAGCTTCGCTTCTAGACAGCGAGAATTGATAAACATCGGCAGTCAACGGCCCGTCGTTCTCCGACAAGAAAGAGAAATGCAGCCAGAGGTGCAGAAGCCTTGCAGTTAACCGTTAACGGCTCACTTTCCGAAAACAGAGCATACGCCCCCTCTCTTCCAAAGGCGAAGAATGTCTTATCGTTCTAGAGACGTCTTTCATACCCCCTGTATCCTCCCTGCCACCAAGTGACTTCGCTCATGCGTTGCCCGGATTTCTCCCAATGATGTAATAATTGAGTCTGAAGGGAGATGACTTGAATGGAATTAAAAAGGGTTCTCGTTGTTGACCCAGTCGATGGGGAATACATCGCAAATATCAGAATATCTGGAAACAAAATCGAATCAATTGCGAAAACGGGCGGAGATTTCAGTTCAATAGCCATGCCTGGCTTTGTCGATACGCATTCGCATGGTGCAGTTGGAATTAACTGCATGACGATGAATACAAGAGATCTTGAAAGGTGGGAGGAGTTCGCTGTAACTCATGGTGTGACTTCTCTTCTTCCAACGACAGTTTCTGCTGAAGCGAAAGAAATGAAAAGAGTTGCTGATCTTGTTTCTGACTATGTTTCCGAGAGGCCCAGAACAGCAGTTAGGGGAGTTCATTTTGAAGGTCCATACATAAACCCAAAGAAAAGGGGCGCTCAGAACCCCTCTGTAATAAGACCTGCAACAGTTGAAGAACTTAGGTCTGTGCTATCGGATATCGTTATGCTCATAACAATGGCTCCGGAAATCGAAGGCTTTCTTGAAGTTCTCCCCGAGATTGCAAAACGAGAAGTAACTATCTCAATTGGACATACAGACGCCACCTATCATCAGATGAAGAAAGCTTACGAGAACGGCTGCAAGAGAATGACTCACTTTCCTAACGGAATGAACACGCTTCATCACAGGGAGATTGGTTGTGTTGGATCAGGGTTCTTGCTGCCCATGAAGCTGGAAATGATCGCAGATGGTATCCACACTGCGCCTGAATTCGTTGAGATGATTCATAAGATTCGTGGTAGTGAAGCCATAATTTTGGTCACTGATTCTCTTGATGCGACCGGACTGAATGACGGAACATATGACCTTGGAGGCCTAAGAGTAGAAGTCAATGGCAGCAAGGCAACTCTCGAAGATGGGACTCTTGCGGGAAGTACTCTTACCATGGACAGAGCTTCCAGAAACTTCAGGGAGTGGACCGGCTGCAGTCTTCAGGAACTATCGAGAGTCTCTTCCTACAACGCCCTTCAGAGCCTTGGAATCAGCAACAGAGGTAGACTGAAAGAAGGATCTATAGCGGATATAGTGATGCTTAATCGAGATCTGGCAGTTGAAGAAACTATCCTGGCAGGTCTTTCGGTCTATAGAACCAGGTGAAGTTGACTAGACCCAGATCACTGCCGATCATTGTAGACTCATTGGGCCCTGGTCGCTCTCGAGCCACAAAAGCCCGGTCTGTTTGACCAACAGCTAATGACTCGGTACCAATAGAAAAATCAATAGAAAACATGTGCTCACAAACCCCCGATGCGTCTCATCAAGGTCAGCTAATATAGATTCTCACCCCTCTTGATGGACATCTGCCGGTATGTTGCTGATCAAAATCCTGCCGATGATCAAGACGTCTCTTACTGTGAACTGAGCTAAAGAATTCTACTTCCGTAATGTTATGCTGTTGATTGAAGACTGCCAGGAGGTGTGACAATGGAACTTCACTCATCAAGAATTAGTTATTCTCTAAACAGGAAGCTCGATTACTTGTTCTCACTCCCACTGCAGTACAACTCTGAAGGGAGTGATTGGCCCCTCATTCTCTTTCTTCACGGCGCAGGAGAGAGGGGAGACGATCTCAGGCTACTTAAGAAGCATGGAATTCCAAAAGTAGTGGATGAGATGACAGATTTTCCTTTCATAACAGTTTCACCTCAATGCCCGGAAAACGATTGGTGGCTTAACAGGCTTCAGGATCTGAGATTTCTTGTAGATTCAATAGTTGAACAGTATAGAGTTGACTCTTCAAGATTGTATCTGACAGGACTGTCAATGGGAGGATTTGGCACATGGCATATGGCCGTCGAGTACCCTAAACTCTTCTCGGCCATTGCACCAATCTGCGGCGGGGGACTTGGAATTCTTGGTTTCCCGGAGAGAGTCGCAGAGATCAAAGACCTTCCTGTTTGGGCCTTTCATGGTGAAAAGGACAACATAGTCTCGATCGAAGAGAGTAGAGTTCTCGTAAGGACACTGAAAGAGTTCGGTGCGCATCCCATGTTAACCATATATCCCGATGCCGGACACGATTCATGGACAGAAACTTACTCTAATCCCGAACTATACGAGTGGTTCATCAATAATCGAAAGTCAAGTTGATTTCATCCTTATTGGACTCGCCTGTGACCTATTGAACATGATGCCTGCCGGTTTGAGATTTCTTCTTCTGAAACCTCCCGGGCTCTTCTTCACTTGCTCACGCGCCTCTAGATAGGCTTTCAGAGACAGAATCCAGATAGCTCCGACAAGGATCCAGACAGCTATCAAAAGAAATAACAACCATCCAAAACCATCTAGTCTATCCCCAGCCCTCAAGAATCCAACAATTCCATAAACCGATACGGGTGTTACTATTCCGAGCAGAACGGATGCTCTTATGAAGTTGTTTCTTATGTGTCCTATTCTGGGCTTTTTGCTTCTTCTGACGGCAAAACCCATCAAAATCACCACCTCAAATTACCGTTACTCCTAACATGATAATTATACACTTCTTCTTTTACCTGGCCTTTAATAATAACCGATATGTGAACAACATCGACAGGATTCACTCAATGATTTCGTCACATGCTTACACAATAATCTGAGCTCCGTCGCAACTGAGCTGCAAATTCTACCGCCCGCAAATGACTCAACTTTGACAGCGAGTAATCTAAAAACACCTATACAAGGGGAAAAATGAAAAGAAGAACAGACGTACCACCACAGTGGTCAATTATGCAATCTCTTTGAGTAGATCCGGTGGTCTTATTTTGAGTGCTTTGAAAGCGTCGTAAGCATTGCCCATCATTTCAGTCCTTGCAAGAAAGCGTTTGCCTTCTACCGTTAACTCAACTGCCCTTATCTCTTTCAAGTCTTCAAGTATTTCTGCGTAAGAGAAAGTACTTCCAATCTCTTTCAGCTTTCTACATAAGGCAGTCTCCATTACAAGCGCAAGAAAACAGATCATTATGTGGCCCTTCACCCTCGCGTCTGTGTAATGGTATATAGGACGAAGATCGAGTCCGCTCTTCAGTTCTCTGAAGGCCCTTTCTACTTTCCACAGTAATTGGTATGATTGAGCAACCTCTCTATTGGTTAGTTTTGTGTTCGTTCTTAGAACGTATTTGCCATCGTATTTTACTTCCGAAGCCATCTTCTCCTGGTCTATCTTTACATCTGCTTTCTGCATACTCAGATATCTCCTGTGTCCTCTGTTTCCCACAAGACTCTTAGGTCCCTGTTTAAGTTTCTTCGTAAGGTTCTTCACTATCTCTTCTCTCTTGATTCTGTCTCTTTCTGCCTGAAATGGATTGAAACAGATTACGTATCTCTCTCCCTCATACAGAACTTCCTTCACCTTCAGATTCTCTTCCACTTCTTCGTAATCACCAGGCTGATTCAATACCGCTTCAACTATCTTGCTCCTTCTCATCTTAACTCCGAATATGTATGACAGTCCGGCCTTATCTATCTCCTCAATGAGTCCGTTGCTTATCATTCCTCTATCGGCTACCACTATAACCCTGTCTATGTTGAATCTTCTTCGTATATCTTCAAGAGCTTTCCTGAAGGTAT
>NZ_JPGZ01000008.1:0-1216 GCF_003351125.1 Mesotoga sp. Brook.08.YT.4.2.5.2. | reverse complement strand
AACTTGAAAGAAGGAAACAGCGGCATACGGCTTTAAGAGTATTCAAAAGGCTTCAGGAAAAACATGGTGATTCCTTTGACTGCTCATATCGTCTTGTGGCAACATACATCCTAAGTTCCCGGAAAGTCTAACGATGATAACCTTCGTGAAGCATTGAAAAGACAACGTTAGAGTTATTTTCTATAGGTTTATCCATCGTTATATTTTATAATGTATGTAACGAGGTGAAGAGATGGGGATTGTCTACCAGAAGAACAAGAAAACAGGAATCACATATGTCTACAAAAACGAAGCCTATTGGGACAGGGAAAAACAACAGTCCAGAGCCAAGAGAACCTTAATCGGCAAGCTGGATCCAGACAGTGGAGAAGTCGTACCAACGAGGTCATACAGGAAGGATTCTGAACAGAAGGATGGCATCTTGAGAAAGCCTGGACCGGTTCCCATAACCAAAATCCGAAGGGATTTCTATGGTGCTTGCTATCTTCTCGATCAGGTTGGAAAGATAACCGAAGTCGCGGCCGATTTGAAAGCCTGCTTTCCCGACCGCTATAGAATGATTCTATCGGTAGCCTATTATCTTATTCTCGAAGAGAATAACTCACTCAGTAGGTTTTCTCATTGGCAGAGACTGCATGCCCATCCTTATGGAGAAGACATACCATCACAGCGCAGCAGTGAGCTGTTCCAATCCATTTCAGAAGAAGAGAGGATGATGTTCTTCAAGAAGCAGGGCAGACGTAGAATTGAGAAAGAATACTGGGCCTTTGACATCACTTCCATCTCCAGTTATTCAGAGACACTGAGACAGGTCAAGAAGGGAAGAAACAAAGAGTACGACAGACTACCTCAAATCAACCTTGCCCTTCTCTTCGGTGAACAGTCTGGACTTCCCTTTTACTACCGGAAACTTCCAGGCAATATCACAGATGTGAAAACAGTCAAGCAGCTCATGGCTGAATTCAATGTCATGGGATACAAAAAGGTAAGTGTCCTTCTTGACAGAGGCTTTTACAGCGGAGAGAACATCAACCTGCTCTTCAAGAACCACCAGAAATTCATCATAGGTGTCAAACTGAGTCTTAACTATGTGAAAGAGGTCCTCGAAGAAGAACGCGATAACCTTCAGCTATGGTCAAATCTGCAACCTCAGTTCGGAGTATATGGTTTGTGTAGAACAATACAGTGGGATTATGAACAGGAAAGACCCAACAAA
>NZ_JPGZ01000029.1:0-1523 GCF_003351125.1 Mesotoga sp. Brook.08.YT.4.2.5.2. | reverse complement strand
CAAACTGGAGCTTCATCCAGAGAAGACCCGTATTGTCTACTGCAAAGACGATAAGAGGAAGGACGAGTATCCAAATACAAGCTTTGACTTTCTAGGATACACCTTCAGAGTTCGTAGCTGCAAAGACAGAAATGGGAGGATCTTCTACAGCTTCACCCCTGCAGTGAGTGAACAGGCAAAGAAGGCGATGAGACAGAAGATCCGGAGAATGAGACTTCAAACCAAGTCATACCTGAGTATTGAAGAACTCTCAGAAAGGATCAACCCGGTAATAAGAGGTTGGATAAACTACTACGGACACTTTCGCAGATTTGAAATGTATACAGTACTGAGTCGGCTAAACAAAGCCTTAGTTCAATGGGTAAGAAACAAGTACAAGAAAAGGAGAGGTCGTACAAAAGCGGGTAAATGGCTAGAAGCTCTTGCTCGCAGGGAGCCTCGCCTATTTGTACACTGGACAATGGGGATATTCTATTCGGCTGGATAATGGGAGCCGGATGAATCGAGAGATTCAAGTCCGGTTCTGAGAGAGCCTGGGGGTGAAATCCCCCTGGGCTACTCACCAGTTATAAGAGCAAAGCTATAGAAGTGGTTCTCAAGTCTAGAGTCTTAGTGAAGTCATAATTGAAGAAAACCTGAGAGGGAAACAAGGAAACACGAGGGAACTGATTAGAAATAAGGAGGTCTTTCGGGCGTTCTCAACTCAGTTCTTAGGAGGTTCTTACAAATATCTTATCCTCAGAAACCGTCTAATCGATTCGACTGTCAGCTCCCTCGCATAGAAATGGAATATATAATGATACCCCATACAAGATGCAAAATGCAAGGGAAAATCAGAGCTGTTACATGGGAAACTATACTGATACAAAAGTTAATCACAGAGCCAATTCTGTGGATCTGCAAGTATTGCTCAAAGACCGCACTGAAATAAGACGAGAAGAATCGTATTGTAATTCGAGGAACCAACTAACTTTCATTCTCTCCCTATTGAGAAATCAATTTCATCGCGAGTCATCCACATAGTTCATCAGGGAAAATAAGCTGAGAGCAAATCCCTCCCTTTAGAGCTCGACAAAGAATACTGATCTTCAAGAAAAAGAGTTCCGTTGCGTGGATTAGTGACATGTTCTTGCATTAACCTTACAGGAGTATAGCTTCTTGACCTGTGAAATCCGATGTCCAGTTTTGCTCAAGAACTGTTTTTTGCAAGAGTGAATTCCCTGTATTTGCAAGAATTCCAAAGAACTTTCCACCCGGGAAATTTAGTTAATGAGTTTTCATTAGAGAATTTCTAATTCTAAAACTCTGACCTTCGAACAACAACAAATGACTGTGGTGAACAAGACGATCAATCATTGCCGCGGTCATCTGTTCATCGTAGAAGATATGGACCCACTTACTGAACTCCAGATTCGTTGTGATTATCACACTCCTTTGTTCATAGCATTCTGAGACAACTTGAAACAACAACTTCGATCCATCACGATCAAGAGGCACATAGCCCCACTCATCACAGATAATAA
>NZ_JPGZ01000062.1:0-5900 GCF_003351125.1 Mesotoga sp. Brook.08.YT.4.2.5.2. | reverse complement strand
TTATGGCAAACATTGCCGAGGGGGCGGGTCGCCAATACCGAAAGGAATCCGTTCATTCCCTCCTCATGGCAGTAGGATAACGCAATGAGACAGTTTCTCAGTTGGAACTTTCGTTCGAATTCGGCTACATCAACAAAGAGACTCTTGGGACTATTGAAGAGAGTGCCGAACGCATTAACCGCATGCTCTGGAAACTTTCGAAATCACTTGCTCATTCCACTTCGGAGAACGGTCAACGGTGAACCGTTAACTCTCTTGGGGTAGGTCAAGATCTTACGAACCTCCCAACAGGCAAGAAACTTCGTTGTCAGCTGCTGACTCAGAGGTTGGTCAAGATCTTAAGTACCTGCTACCCCATACCCCCAGCGCACAGCCTTCAGCGGCTCTTTCACCACGAAGCGGAACTTGACTCGCCGAAGGCGAGACTGGCCTTTGCGAACCAAAGACTGGCCTGGCGTAGCCTGACTGGCTATTTTGTCGCCTCCTGCGAAGCAGCATCACTTCCCCGGATGCTCTTCCGGGCATCACTTCCTCGCGCCAGCGAGCATCACTTCCTGGCGAAGCCCGCCGGTCCTTGCTCTACCCAGCCTTCAGCGCTCAGCGGTTCTTCCCAGCAGGTCCTTTTCATCAATCACCCGATCTCCTGGCATCCTGCTGTTCTTTCGCCCCTTTTCGGCTATGGAAATACTTGATTGATCTCTTCATCCATTCCATGATCTCTTCATTCACTTCGTAGATATCGTTCAGCTCCTCGGCATCTCCGATCTCTTCTGCGTAGGCCTCTGTTATCTTCTCTCTCAAGGTCGCTTCATAGCGCCGGACATCCAGAAGCGCTGCCGCGCGAAACATCTTTATGCTCTCTTCGACCTTGTCTATCATCTTCAGGGCCTTCGCAACGAGAAGGTAATTCTCCGCCTCGAAGGGATCGAGAAGCAGCGCTCTTTGAAGCCATGCGAGGGCATCGAGGGGTCTGTTCAGCTCGAGGTAAAGCTCACTCATTTCCCTTAACGCATTGCGGTCGTCGTTATCGTATGAGAGGGCCAGCCTGTACATCATCTCGCTCTTGTTCGGAAGGTTCAGCTTTCTGTATACCCTTGCGAGATCCTTTACGCTTCTCATGTCGTCGGGCCATCTCCTGTAACACTCCTCGAAGAGCCTCCTGGCTATGTGAAGATCGCCGAAATCCTCGGCTATTCGGCCGAGCACGAGGTATTCGCAGTCATACTTGAATTCGTCGAGCGGCTCCTCTTCAAGCTCCCAATTCGGGTCTTCTCTCAAGCCTATTTCCGTAATCGTCTTCAGATAAAGCTCCTTCGCCTTTTCCGTTTCTTCGAGAAACTGGTGCCTTCTTATTTCATTCAGCCTTAGAATCATCATCATCTCTTTCACCTCTTCTACCTTTTGTTCTTTGAACCATCACTGAGATCAGAGCCGGGCCTCGGCGCTCTCTTCTTCGAATTCATCGTCTAGCAAGCCTTCATCCTGCAGGCTATTTGAAGACGAAAGGAATTCTCTCTGCCTCTGGAGCATCTCTCCAAAGGAAAGTCCTTCGTAGTGTCCATTCTTCCTTTCGGCTTCGAGCCTGTCGGCGTTCTTTCGTATGAGTTCGACGGCTTCGATCAGATCCTCTGTCCTGGAGGAATCTCCCAGGTTGTCGTAGATAACCTTCGTCGTAAGGTCGGCCACTTTAGGGATCTCCATGGAGAAGTTCAGCATGATCCCTGCGAGGAAGTTCTGCCTGCTTGCCGAAGGCCTCTCCATTCTTGCGAGTACCTTGCTCAGCTGGAAGTATCCCGTCGGGTCGAGCGGATGGTCTCTCGTGAGTTTATCGAACCAGAAGTAGGCCTCGGTAAGCTTTTCTTCGTCAAAGGCCATCTCTCCAAGCCGGAGGGTCGCCCAGAAATGCTTCGGGTCTTTTTTCAGAACCCATTTGTAGTCCCCTTCGGCCTCTTTGAGTCTTCCCATGGATCTCTCTATGTCGGCAATGGAACAGAAGCCGCAGGTTTCATCCGGGTTTCGCTTACAGAATTGCTTCAGCATCTCCAGAGCCTTTTCCTTCTCTCCGAAAAAGGCAGTAAGTCTGGCCGCGTCATACAAGGCAAAGCCGGAGAGCTTCTCTTCGCCTTTCATGAGTTCTCCGTAGAAGACTCGGGCCTCTTTGGTCTTCATGTCTCCTATGTACTTGTTTGTGATCCTTATGAGGTCTTCTTCTCTTGACTTCTTCTTCTCCCCGGGAGAGCTTTTCTTGACGGCGCTATTGAGCTCGGGCTCATCCTTCAAACCGAGAAGAAAATCTATAGAGACATCCAGCGCCTCTGCTATCCTTAGCAATGTGTAGTACCCCGGGAACCTTTCTCCCTGCAGGTATGAAGTGAGTATCGAAGACCAGAGCTGGACCTTCTGTGCGAGCTCGGCTTCAGTCATATTCTTGTCTATCATTCTTTCCTTCAATCTTCTTCCGAATTCTTCCATATTTTCCTCCTTCAAGATCAGTTCCAAGTTCTGAGTTGCAAGTTGCAAGTCAAAACCAGTCTCAAGCCACGGAGTTTCAAGCTGAGAAACCGCCGGACCTCCAACCGCAAGGTCGCACCTCACTAGCGTTCAGCGGATCTTCTCAGCGGCTCTTCGCTCCGGGTAAAACTCCGCCGAAGAGTTTCGAGAGAAGCTCCTTGTTCACTTCCTCTTTCTTTCCGTTGAGCGCCTTGTCATTCTCCCTGAAATCGTATGATTCATATGCTTTTATGAACTGAGCCCTGACTACCCTTCTAGAATCACCAGTCATATCGCACAACTCCTGCCAGCCTATTGTCCTTTTCGCATTCTCCAGCCTTGGATCGTCGTAGAATTGCTCTTTGTAGATTCCGAATTTGTGCACGTCCTCTATGACTATCTGCCAGGCGTCTTCCGCGCTCAACGAATCCTTTGTTTCATCCAGGGCCGCTTTTCTTATCGCGGCTATCGTCGGTGGTCTATGCGTAGTCATGATTAACCTGTGCACGGCTGCCGAGAAGGCCAAATCGGAGATGTCGGTGACCATCTTGTACCATAGCTCTGCCGCCGGTCTGTCGAGAGTGAATCCGGGGAAGGCCATCTTCAGCATTGCCAGTCCCTCAGCGAATGTGCTTCTGTCCATCCAGTCCAACTCCCACGAAGTCCCTGAGAACATCTGCCATCCTGTCGCCCCTGTTAGAGTACTTCCCCTCCAGGACCTTCTCGAAATTAGAGGGCTTCATAAGCCAGTCGAAGTCCGCCCTCCATCTCGTCACTCTCCCGGAGAGAAACTCGGATTCCTCCACCCTGCTGAAGTAGTCTTCCCAGAACTCTATAGCGGGATACTCCTTCCAGCGGGCACGGACGTTTCTCTTTCTCGAACCCGACCATTTTGCCGATTCCTTTGGGGCAGGAAGAGAGGGGCAGAGGTCAATGAAGGCCTGACGGATCTTCTCGTACGGTACGCAAAAGTCGGCCGATCTCCGCTGGAACTGAGATTCATCCGATGTGAAAGGCGGAGAGTCGTCGTCTGTTTGGGCTCCGCAAAAAGAAGTGACTCCCTTTTCATCGTACGACTCATCTTTCACATAAAATGTCGTCTGCTCTTCTCGATCCGTTTCCTCTTCTGATTTCTCTTCAACACCGGAAAAAGCCGACAATCCACCGGAAATCCGACTCTCACCCGTCAGTCTCACTGACGAATTACCGTTAGGTAATTGTGTACTTTCTTCTTTAGTTTTCTTTGGTTTAGTTTTGTTTATATTATTGGGATCAGTCGAGAACGTATCGGGAACGCATCGGGGACTCTTCGGGCTCTCATCGCGATCAACCGTGCTTTGGTCGAGAGCATTCATTTCCTCGTCATCTGCGGCTGTTGAAATCTGATTCTCGGCACGCGTCGGGGTATCTGTCAAGGACGCGTCAGGGACGTGTCGGGTATCCATCGGGAACGCGGAAATCGAGTATTTTCCGGGGTTGAATCTGTCGCCCGATTCATAGGAAATGAGTCCCGCCTTGCAAAGTCTTCTTCTAGCTCTTGTGAGCTGTCCCTTCGTGCATCCGTATACGCTCTGAACTATCCCGTTTGGAACTATGAAACTCTCGGGCCATCTAGCGTTGTTGGCGTAATCTAGTATGAAGAAATAAAGAGATGTCTCGAGAGAGTTGAACTTGTGTATCTTGTTCGCTATCCAAAAGTTGTTTATAAGTTCTATGTAATTCACGGTAAAACCTCCAGTCAAAGATCGGACAGATGTGAGAGGTATGAGGCTAGAGGTTAGAAAGGCAGATTCAATTGCTCTTCTCACCTCTTCCCTCTGGCCTCTTACATCTTTTCAAAAGCTACGCTTTCCTGAATCTCCTCACCGGTTTCAGTTTCTCTTTCTTCTCGTACGCTTCTTCGGGAAGATAGTCGACCAGTTCCGAAAGGTTCTTGAACGTGATGAATTTGAATGGATCTGGAAGCCCGACGACTGTATCCAGAGCAGCCTCTCTATCCAGAAGCCTTATTTGAGTAGGAGCCTCATCGCTCGCATATTCATAGCCATTTAGCTCAACCTTTCCTATCCCTTCCCTGTCTATGAATTCATCCGCGAGCTTCTTCATCTTCTTCGCTCCCTCCTGAAAGGCGACTGTCTTCTGAAGGGTGTTCTTAAGGGAGTCACTGTCACTTATCGTGAGATCCTCTCCAAGCTTCTCCATGAGAGGGCATAGTGAATGATACAGGCAGTAAGAGCAGTGGTCTCCGGCTTCGGGCTTAAAGTCGCTCTGAAGGATCTGGTTTATCCAGGCGTATAGATTGATCCCCGCCTCTTCGAGGTTCTCTTTCGTTATCTCTTTCGAGAAGGAAGCACCTGCAGAAAGAGAGACCCATTCGATCCTGCCTATGTTATATCCCCCTCTCGATAAAGCCCAGGCGTATATAAGAAGCCTCTCCCAGTCGGGATCGCCAAACCCCGCCTTGAAGTGGCAGAGAACGAGCTGAGCATGAGGCGAGGCGTGAGAGGTTAGAGGTGAGAAGAGCTCTGGATCTTGGCCTTTCAAGTCTTCTATATCCCGTACACCCTTCTCAAAGAAATCCGATTCGTTGGTTACGGTCTTTCTTACATCTGACCTCTTACCTCTGACATCGCGCTCTTCCTCATAGAGCGCCTGCGCCACTCCCCTAAACACCACTTCCGGTTCATCGAATGGTATTGGATTGGAGAACCTGTCCAGAGCGAAGGGGATATTGAGGGCAACGACATCTTTGCTCTTGAGGAATTGAACTCCGAACTCTATCTGCTCCATATCCCTCTTGAGATTTTCTCCAAAGAGGAGAGGAGTAGGAGAGTTGCCGAGATAAGAGTTGAACACAGCTCTTAGAATTAGCCCATTATGTTTTCTTCCCTCTCCCCGAGCTTCGGGAAGTCCCTCGAGATATCGTAGATAGAACCTGTGAGGACATTCCACGAAGGCTTTGATTCGGGAGTAGGATAAGGGGAACGGGTGACGGTTCTCCGTCAGCCGTTCTCCGTTCTCCGATTTCTCAGGAGCTAATTGCCTGGAAATGTATGGACAGGAGAAATTCTGTCCTATTCCCGACGCTTCTTCTGCGTGAATTGACGAAGTAATATCACTGTTGCAAAAAGGGTAAACAGAATTAGACCTTTCCCGTTTGAAAGTGATAGTATTTAGATGTTCCAAGCTTGCTTTTTGTGTTGAGAGCGGATCTCTGGCAGGGGATCCGTTCTCGTTTTTTACTGCCGGATTCATGGTGTATCACCTCCCGGTTCCCTTGTGTGTCTTCCTATTCGGTTGCCTTTTAATAACCCTGTTCTCGTTAGTCATACTGTGCCTCCTTCATGTTAGTTCTCTCAGAACGTTCTCATATACCCCTATGTCATATCCGAGACTGTAGAGATACATGA
>NZ_JPGZ01000009.1:0-341510 GCF_003351125.1 Mesotoga sp. Brook.08.YT.4.2.5.2. | reverse complement strand
ATCCAGGTTCCCAAGTTCCTAATCGAAGCCTGTACCAGGGTCACGCCACCTGTATGCCGGTCACCATCTGGACAGTAAGCAGGTTTCCTCCAGACTTATCCCGGGATAGTTCGTCCTCCCGGTTTAGATGACACTAGTAGTTCTTACGACACGTTCACGGTGGTTCACTTGTATTCGTCTCCTCTGGTACTCACCTGACGGGATCGCTGTCCCGCCTTTTCCCGTAACGTTCACTACCATGGCTCTTTACCACAGCAGCTTACGGTGGTTTGAAGCCTCCACCTGCATGGCGGCTTCGAGGGGCCCTCCCTCATCTTCAATTAAGCATGGCTTGAAGTTCCCTTCTTCGCCTTCTTGGCACACTGGAACTGAGAACTTGCAACTGATCTTTCAGCGTACGGCGCATCATAGAACGAATAAAAGTTCCTCGCTCTGGAACGAAGGGATTCTCTTTTATTTGTCTCATACAGTCCAACCACAACCTTGCGAACATTTTGCGGCTGCTAAAGTCTCACCATGGTAGAGGGCATTAGATTCATAAATGGGCCTTTTACTCAATTTCGGTCGTTTTCTGCTGTTAGAAGTGCTCTGAAAATGTTAGAATTGTCCTGAATATCTGGAGGTGGCTTTCGTGACGAAGAATCCCCTGAATCTAAGGCTTTCAGAGATCATGTCCTTAAGAGGTTCTTTTGAGTTTTATAGAGAGAGAATTGATAGATACAACGACAAACTGAATGCATTTCTTCAGGTGAGCAACCCTTCCGATTCGCAAAAGGAAGGGTTTCCTTATGCTCTAAAGGATAATATTCTGGCGGTAGGGACTCGAACAACCTGTGCGAGTAGAATACTTGAAAACTATGAGTCTCCTTATGACGCCACTGTTACCAGCAAGCTGAACAATAAAGGCGGAATAATACTTGGCAAGACCAATATGGATGAATTCGCAATGGGTTCCTCAACTGAGAACTCCGCGTTTGGACCTTCCAGAAATCCCTGGGATCTCGACCGAATTCCTGGAGGCAGCAGTGGTGGAAGCGCAGCAGCAGTTGCTGCCGGTCTTGCCCCATTTGCATTGGGAAGCGATACCGGAGGGTCGGTAAGACAGCCGGCTTCCATGTGCGGAATCGTTGGTTTTAAACCGACTTATGGCCTTGTGTCGAGATACGGATTGGTTGCATTTGCCTCATCGCTGGATCAGATCGGGCCATTGACGCGCTGTGCACAAGACGCCGCAGAAGTGATGGCGATGATTGCAGGCCACGATCCGAAGGATTCAAATACTCTAAGGAGGAATCTAGACTTCAATGTCTCTATTGAAAGCGATGTTAAGGGGCTGAAGTTTGCTGCACCTTCAGAGATGCTTAACTACCCGGGTTTGGATTCGGGAGTCAAAGAGAGATTCCTGTCAATGATGGAAGCTATGAGGAGCGCCGGTGCAAAAGTAGAGGAGATTTCGATTCCTAGTGTCGAGTATGCTGTCGCCACATATTACTTGATCGCTCCGGCCGAGGCAAGCTCGAATCTTGCCCGTTATGACGGAATCAGATTTGGGTCGAGAAGTCCCGCAGAAGACTATGAAACTCTCATAAACAAGAACAGAGACAGCGGTTTCGGAGAAGAAGTGAAAAGGAGGATTCTTCTTGGAACTTTCACTCTCAGCGCTACCTATTATGACGCGTACTACAGAAAAGCGTTGAAAACAAGAAGGATCATGGCCGGTGAACTCAACCGAGTACTCAATGAATATGATTACATTGTAAATCCCTCTTCGCCAGTCATTGCTCCGAGACTTGGCGAGATAACCGATCCCCTCGCCTACTATCTTATGGATATATATACTATACCTGCAAATGTAGCAGGGCTTCCGTCGATCTCAGTTCCTACAGGCCTGGTTGACGGTTTGCCTGTCGGTCTGCTTCTCACCGGGAAGAGGTTCAGTGATGTCTCGCTACTGAATGCTGCCGGGGGGATTGAGGATCTCTCTCCCTCTTATGAAAACGGACTGGCGAAGATCCCTGAAAGGTGGGCGAAATAATGTATAAGACTGTGATCGGGCTGGAAATCCATGCTCAGCTCAAAACCGAGACCAAAGCATTCTGTAGTTGTCGGGCCGATGTTTTCGATCTTGAACCGAATACTGTTATTTGCCCTGTCTGCACCGGTCAACCCGGCACTTTACCGGTGTTAAACGAACGGGTAGTCGAGTTCGCCGTAATGGCCGGAATTGCTATGAACTGCACCATCAACAGGCGGTCGGTCTTTGACAGAAAGAATTACTTTTACCCGGATCTGCCGAAGGGTTATCAGATTACTCAATACTTTTTCCCGATAGCCGAGAACGGTTACCTGTATCTCGTAAACGGCGAAGAGAAGCGAAGTATTAGGATCCGCAGGATTCACATAGAAGAAGACGCGGGCAAGATGGTTCATCAGGGAACGGAATCAATAACCGGATCGTCGGGAAGTCATCTGGATCTAAATAGGTGCGGGGTTCCGCTAATTGAAATTGTTACAGAACCAGATCTAAAGAGTCCGGTCGAGGCCCGCATCTTCATGGAACTCCTCAGAGATACGCTAAGGGCCCTGGGTGTCTGTTCTGGAGACATGGAGAAGGGCGCATTGCGCTGCGATGCAAACATCTCGATGGTTGACGAGAGTGGGAGGAGCTCCAACAGGGTAGAAATCAAGAACATCAACTCTTTCAAGTTCGTTGAGAAGGCACTGGAATTTGAACAGGAGAGGATTTCCAAGGCATTGGCTTCAGGAGTCGATGTCGCAAAAGAAACCAGGTCCTGGAATTTCTCTTCAAAGGAAACATATTCTATGAGATCAAAGGAGGAAGAGAACGATTACCGTTATTTCCCCGAACCTGATCTCCCAGAGCTTATAATCAGCGATGATCTTATAGAGAGAATTGAGAGAAGTCTTCCGGAGCTTCCCTGGGAGAAAGTAGAGAGATTCATGGAGCAATACTCGCTTCCCGGCTATGACGCCTCCGTTCTTGCTTCAGATAGTGAAATCTCTTCTTATTTTGAAGAGGTTGCGCAGGCCACCGGAAAGCCCAAAGAGAGTTCAAACTGGATTATGGGAGAGGTTATGAGGCTTATGAACGATAGGCAACTTTCCCTGGAAGAGGTGAAGGTAAGTCCGGAGAACTTCAAGGAGCTTTTCGATCTAATTGAGCAGGGCAAGATCTCAAACAAGATAGCAAAAGACATTTTTCCAGTGATCGTGGAGAACGGAAAGTCACCGACTCAATTGGTTAGAGAAAAGGGACTTCAACAGATAGACGATGACACCGTGATCGAAGATGCAGTTCGAAAGGCCATGAATGACAACCCTGCAGCCGTTCAGCAGTTTAGAGACGGTAAGGAGGGAGTCCTTGGATACTTCGTGGGAGCGGTCATGAAAGCGACCAAAGGAAAGGCAAACCCGTCCAAGGCAAATGAAATCGCAAGGAGGCTGCTTAGAGATTGAAGAAGAGACTTTGTCTGTTCATAGTTGTTTTTCTGGGAGTTCTGATCTTCTCCGAAATTCAGATCAAGCTGAACAATGCTGGGTGGAGCGTTTCCGCGGACATACGGGCATATGAAGATATTTATCTGACACTAGCTTTGGCCTCGGGAATCCCCTACGTTGGGGTAACTTATGTGGACACCTGGGAGGAATACTCCACCGGATTTCTTAAGCTGAAGATCAAAGACGGCCTTTTCAGAGGATCGCTGCTTGCCAGCAACGAGGGGCTTTTCATGGGTGTAAGGTACGTCACCAACACAAATCAGATCCCCATCTTTTCTCACACTACTCTTGAACTCGAGCTTTCAACGGTGGGCAAGATGAAGTATCTGGCGAGGAACTGGGTGCGTCTGCCGCTGGGTCAGCTCAATGGAGGCCTCAGCGTATTCCTCCATGGGGAGGACTCCTTTTCGTTCAACGATATAGGTTTGTATCTTTATGCAAAGGAATATGAGCGAAGCCTAAGGATAAAGAATGCAGAGAGTAACGTTGTCGCCACTGTGGATCTCAAGACTAACGACTCGCTCGGAGAGGTCGGTTACGGTATAGGGATAGGGATGAACTATCTTTCCTTCGATCTCGGCGTGGCTTTCGCCGGGAATTTCATAGTCCCGGCCGGCGACCTGAGACTAATGCTTTCGCCGACAGTCATGGTAAGCATGCGAGGGATCGATGCACAGATGCTTATCTCGAAGCTTGGGAGCGACGATTCGGTCTTTGCAGGTATCTCGGTCACAAACTTCAACCTTAACGGGATTTTCATGAGGCTTGTATTCTGATGGGTGTGGGAGCGTATGTGCATATTCCTTTCTGTGCTAGAAAATGCTCTTATTGCGATTTCTGCACAATCCAATTCGACAGGGAATCGGTCGAGGCCTATCATGATTCGTTGAAGAAGGAGATCGAGATGTATGAGGTCCCGGGAATCGTCGATACCTTGTACTTCGGAGGCGGATCACCTTCGCTGTATCCTATTGACCTAATGGAGGAAATCGTATCGCATATCAATCTTTCATTGGGTACAGATGTGTCTGAGGCTACCATAGAGGCCAACCCGTGGGAGCTCGATAAAGAGCATCTCCTGGCGTGGAGATCTACTGGCTTCACCAGGCTTTCAGTGGGAGTCCAGTCATCCGAGCGGAGTATATTGGAGCGTTGCGATAGACCCGTTCCCGCCGATCTTATGGGCAGGTTGTTCTTGAGCAGAGATACTTTCGATAATCTGAATCTCGATTTCATTCTCGGGTTACCCGGTGAAAACAGAGAAAACGTGATTGCCAATTTAGAGCTGATCAAAGAGGTTTCGCCCGATCACATCTCATACTATATCTTTGATTCAGATCACGAAACTGAATTGATGAGGCGGGTACATGATGCTATCATTGAGTTGCCCGATTCCGAAGCAATTGCAGAACTTCACGACATGGTTCTTGAATCTTTGGCCAGTATGGGATACAAGAGATATGAGATATCATCCTGGGCAAAAGATGGTAGTGAATGTCTTCATAATCTGAAGTACTGGCGAAACGAGCAGTATCTTGGTTTCGGGGTTTCTGCCGGCGGTCATCTGGATCGCAAGAGATATGTCAATACCGAGGACCTTCAACTTTACAGCAGTTTGGTCAACCAGAAGATAAAACCGATCGCCGAGTTCGCAGAAAACGATGCTGTTCAGGAGTTGTTTGAAACTCTCTTTATGGGACTGAGGTTGGCAGAAGGAGTGGATCTGTCTGATCTGGTGTATTCCCGGGAGCTTCTTTTTCTCCTGATTTCAAAGATAAAAACCCGTCTTGGAGATTATATCTCATCTGACGAAGGTACAATTAAGTTGAACGACTCCGGGATGGATGTCTCCAGAAGAGTGTTGCAGCAGCTCCTGGATATAAAGGAGGAGATCTAGATTGCTTTCTCCACATGAAGTACTCGAGGTTGCATTAAGAATCGAAACTGAAGGAGAGAACTTTTACAGAGAACTGGCGGAGAGCGCGCATAACGACCGGCAGGGCTCGGTCTTTAGGTTCCTCTCTTCTCAGGAAAGAAGTCACGCCGATACCTTTCGAACTCTTCTCAGGAGATTTGAAGAGGAGGCCATAGAACTTATAAACTGGGACGATGCACGTCAGTACATGGCGGCCTTGACCGAGGCAAGTGTGTTTTCTGACGAATTGAAGGACGCGATGAGCCGCTCAGACTATAAAAAGGCTATTGAACATGCAATAGAAGTGGAAAAGAAAAGCATAGCGTTCTACGAGAGTCTTTTGAAGAACTCAAAGGCCGATACTGTCGAAGCTCTTGAAAAGGTAATCAGCGAAGAGAAGAACCATGTTGAACTTCTGGAAGGACTGAGATAATGGCCGTGGAAGAGCTTTCCGACTATCTGAAGAGGTTCTCTATTCACGAACGCCGTAATGAGACCGAAAGCTGGGACTCTTACTTCATGAGACTCGCGTACCAGGTTAGAGAGCGATCCAGCTGCCATCATAGAAAAGTGGGCGCTCTAATAGTGAGGGAGAATAGGATTCTTTCGACCGGCTATAATCAACCGCCTTCGGGTTTCCCTCATTGCGATGAGATAGAGTGCATAAGGGATGCTCTGGGAATACCTTCCGGCCAGAATCAGGAGATATGTTACGCCGCTCATGCTGAACAAAACGCACTGTCTCAAGCGGCGAAATTCGGAATCTCGACTAATGGATCCACTATATACGTTACTCATCGCCCTTGCTCCATCTGCGCCAGACTAATAATCAATGCGGGGATAATAAAGGTTGTGTTCTCCGAAGGTTACCCGGATCCACTTACTGAGTTTATGTTCGAAAAAACAGGTGTCACAATGACGCATTTCACAAAGTGAATGGGAGGAAATCATGGCTATCGCAAGGTTAATGAAGTACTTAAGGCAGGACAGGATGCCTCATGTTTGGTGCCCGGGTTGCGGAAACGGCGTTATTATGAAGGCTTTCATAGAAGCTGTCGATAAGGAAGAACTTGATCCCGACAGAGTCGCCGTCATCTCGGGAATCGGATGTTCTTCAAGGGTTACGGGCTACCTGAACTTCAATACGATGCACACTCTTCATGGAAGAGCAGTAGCATTCGCTACTGGAGTGAAGCTTGCCCGACCGGAATTCAATGTGGTAGTTATGGGTGGAGACGGTGATATGGTCGCCATAGGAGGGAATCACTTCATTCATGCCTGCAGGAGAAACATGGATCTCACTGCAATAATATTCAACAACAATATCTACGGTATGACCGGTGGGCAATACTCTCCTACTACTCCTTACGAGAAGATAGCATCGACTTCACCATATGGGAACGTTGAAAACTCGTTTGACATAGTTAACCTGGCAGTCTCTTCAGGCGCAACGTATGTTGCCAGAACGACAGTATTTCACTATGCTCAAATGGTTCAGTTCATTCAGAAGGCCCTCAACCATAGAGGCATGGGGATAGTAGAGATCATGACCAACTGCCATACGTACTATGGCAGGTACAACGCAATGTCGAAACCCGAAGACATGCTTGCATACTTCAAGAAAAACACAGTTCAAATAGCCAAATCAAAAACAATGACTCCCGAAGAGCTGAAAGATAAGATCGTTGCAGGTGAGTTTGTGAATATAGAAGCGGAAACATACAGCGACAGATACAAGGCAAAGAGCGAGCAGATAATCGCAGCGGAGAGAGGTGAGAAAGCATGAAGCACGCATTCTCTCAGCCTCATTCGGTAAGGATTTCCGGTGTTGGAGGCCAGGGAAATGTTTTGATGGGGATAATTCTCGCAGAGGCCCTTTTGATACAGGGAAGTTGGGTAGTGCAGACCCAGTCTTTCGGAGCCCAGGTGAGAGGAGGACTCTCTTACTGCGATGTTCTCTTCAACACTGAGCCCATAGATTACCCCAAGGCTCATTCCTTTGAACTGATTTACTCTATGCACCAAACCGCTGTAAATGCTCATGCCCCTCTCATTCACATGAACGGCGTCCTTATTGTCGACTCCACTCTCGTCAAGTCTATTCCAAAAGAAGGAATCAGAATGACGAGAAAGATCATATCGAAGCCAGTGACAGAGCTCACTGAGAACAAGTTTGGAAGTACTCTGCCGGCCAATATGGTCGGTCTAGGGTTGATTGCCAGAGCAGGAAACTTCGTCACAACTCAGTCGTTGAAAGATGCCATGGCAAAACACATAAAACCAAAGTACGTAGAGATGAATTCCCAGGCGATTGATTTCGGTTACTCACTAATAGAGAAATCGTATAGTATTAGAAGAGAAAGAATCGATTCTGTCGGCCGGGGATTTGAATGAAGAAGTTTATCAGGAGTCTTGGCAACGCAACAAATGGAATCAAGCACCTTCTGAGAGAGAGAAATTTCAGAATCCAGCTTGTAATCGGAGCAGTGATCTTGACTGTCGGCGCACTGATCGGACTGGACAAGGGTGATTATTACTGGCTTCTCTTCTGTACGTTTATGGTTCTGCTTCTCGAAGGAATCAATACCCTGGTGGAGAAGATAGCAGACATATTGAGGCCCTACTATGATGAAAGAGTGCGTATACTCAAGGATACAGCGGCTGCTGTCGTTCTACTCGGGAGCGCGGTATCTGTTTTGATTGGGTTATCAATTATTTTACAATCAATTTTCGGTCTGCATTTTGCCGTTGGACTGCTTTTTGGTATAATAATTCTGGTTGTCTTCTTTTCTTTGGGGCTATTTGGAGGTGGCAGGGAATGAACCGTCGGGTCATTCTGTTATTCCTATTATCGTCTTTGCTATTAATGACTCGCAGTTTCGCGTATTTCCTCGTTACATACGTGGTTAGGCCGGGAGACTCGATTCATACTATTTCGAGAGATCTGAGTGTAAGCATCTCAACTATTATTGACTTCAACAATATCAAAAGTGCAAACAGCATTAAAGCAGGGGACACGCTTAAGATACCCCAACCGGACGGTTTGATCTACGAGGTTCAGTCTGGTGACACCTTCGATTACATCGCAAAGTTGTTTTTCTCTCCTGTCGATGAATTGATAGCAGCAAATAATCTCAGGCCGGATTCTGTAATCAATCCCGGTCAAAGAGTTTTTATTCCCATGTCTTTGGTCAACCTGTATCAGTACATTCCTCAGAGCACCCCTTTCAGATGGCCCATTTATGGAGTAATATCTTCTGATTACGGTTGGAGAACACATCCTGTAAGCGGGCAGCCCTCATTCCATTCGGGGCTTGACATTGCGGCTCCGGAAGGAACACCGATATTTTCAGGTTCTAGAGGAACTGTTGTTTTCGCTGGACCGAACGGCGGATATGGGAATATGGTCGAAATTCAGCATGACAATGGATATCTTACCCGATATGGTCATATGAGCAAGATAAGCGTCTATGTCGGCCAGAGAGTTGACGCCGGCTCGTTGATAGGCCGAGTAGGAAGTACGGGTGTCTCGACGGGCCCACATGTCCACTTTGAAGTGAGGGACCCCAAGTCAAATACGATGAACCCGTTGTCTATGCTTCCAACTCGTGATCTTATGTATGTTATAAGAAGAGAGGATGACGGCACCGCTGCCGGTGGTAAATGACAAAGATACTGGTTAGTGCGTGCCTGATCGGAGTCAATTGCACCTATCGCGGAGATAACAACCTGTCTTTCAAGCTTCTAGAGCTGGTCGACAGGTTTGTTTTTTTGCCTGTGTGCCCCGAGCAGCTTGGCGGACTCCCCACGCCTAGGCCTCGTGCGGAGGTTACTACCTCAAAGGACTGGCTGGCAAGCAAGATAGTCCTAGATCAGTTTGGCAACGATGTCACGAGCAACTATGAGAAGGGGGCCGAAGAGGTTCTGAAGATTGCAAAACTCTCAGGTTCAAGTATTGCAGTTCTGAAGTCGAGAAGTCCTTCTTGTGGTTGTAGAGGTATCTACGACGGAACCTTCAGCGGAGTGATGATTGACGGAATGGGAATAACGGCAGAACTGCTAATGAAGAACGGCATCGAAGTCTATTCCGAGGAAGAAACTAGCTTCTTATACTAGGATCAAACAACTCCGTAAGAATCTGCATCTCTTCCTTCTCGTCGAGCGTAAAACCCGGACTCTTCGCAAGGATAACCCATCTACCTTTTTGCCATAGCAAGGACTGATCTTTACCTCCGAACCTGACTATTTTGGCGTAGTAGTAATCTGACTTCTTAATCCTTCCTAAATCTCTAGTCAGAACCGATCCTTCTACAAGGAAGAGAGTCTCCCATGTGTCTTTTGCAGCTTCAACAGATTCCATTTTCCAGACATAGACGTTTATCACTCTTGAACTTAGATCCAGTTGCAGGCAGCGCACCGAGTTGTCATACGGAGGGTAGAACACTCTGATGCTTTCTCCGCTTTCCTGCTTAACGGAAACCCCATTCGCAAGTCCCTGATCTGGCGGAAATGGCGCTTCACCGAGAAAAGTGAAGATACTTCGATTGAAAACAAGATCGTCAAGCATAATCTCATCTTTGGGCACAACAACATCTTTTCTGTGACCAAATGCGTAGTAAGAAGCAAATGCAATCAGTCCCAACACAAAGGCGACTGTGAACAACGCCCTGTTTCCATAACGCTTCACCTTAGCGCCTTTCACTTTCACTGCTCCCATCATTCAGATAAGTTCTAGAATCCTTGCTACCTTTGCTGGATCAAGCCTGTATGGAGACCCCTTCCCTTGATAAAAGCCATGTTCTCTAATCAGATGGATTGAAATAGGTGAGTAGTCGACTTCTTCCTTTCGAGCTATGTTCCTGACATTGATGTTGGCTTTCTTTGAAAGATGACCGTGACGAAAGGGACAGGGTATGTAGCCGCGGCTCTCCTCAACGATTACAACGAATCGGTCATCGACCTTTACAGGCGAACCGAATCCTCTCTCGCCTTGCTTCATAAACATTTCCAGTTTGTTCGCGATTATCTCGTTTGTCAAACCCAGTTCCTTTACCTTCGCCTGATCCTCACTTATAATATCTACCAGGTTTCTTTCGTCGTGACCAAGAAAACCCGGGCCGGTAATACTGCCGGCTCTCATATTTTCCTGGATCTTATCGAAGTCCGGAGTCTGTTTCACAATCTCACCTCCAAAACTATCCAAATTTGTCGTAGTAGATCTTTTCTTCAGTGATTTTGTGCTTCGTCAAAACATCTATGCAGGCGTTTATCATTCCGGGACTGCCGCAGAGATACCCTTCTCTTGCAACATCATCACCCTGTTCGGAAAGATATCTGTCGACAACATCAGTAATGAGACCTATCTCGCCTTGCCAGTTGTCTTCCTGCTGCGGATCGGACAGCGCAGGAATGAAGTGAAAATTCGGCATCTTGCTTTCGATTTCCTTCATCTCCTCAAGGTAGAAAAGATCGCTCTTACTTCTTGCTCCAAAGAAATAATACGCCTTTCTCTCAACTCCCTTTTCCATCATATCCAACAAGATTGACTTGATCGGAGCCATTCCAGAACCGCCGGCAATGAATATTATATCTGAATCGGTATCTCTTAGAAAGAAATCTCCGAATGGTCCGAGGATTCTAATCCTGTCACCCACTTTGAGCATTTTGTGGACGTAAGTGGTAACAATTCCATTTGGAACCAGTCTTATAAGGAGTTCCACTCCATTCTTCACGGACGGCTGGGAGGACATCGAGTAGGCTCTCATGGTCTCTTCTCTTATATCCCCATAGGCAGGGACAACCAGCTGGACGTACTGACCAGCTCTGAAACTTATCTCATCTTGAATACTGAAAAATACTTCCTTGATGTCGTGAGTAACGTCTTCTATAGAAGAGACTGTCGCCACATATTCGCGAATGTTGAACAACTCTTCGGGAATCTCGATTGACATATCACCCTTAACTTTGATCTGGCACGAAAGCCTCACATTGTCCTTCTTCTCCTTAGGCGAAAGATAAGGAAGTTCAGTGGGAAGTATAGGCCCAACGTCCGTCTTCACTTTAACCTTACAGAGACCGCAGCTGCCCTTTCCCCCACAGGCAGATGGAATGAAGATCTTCTCTCCAGCAAGAGTCGAAAGAAGAGTAGATCCGCCCTTCACCTTGTGACTCTTCGAGTCGTTGATAGTGATACTTACTTCTCCATAATTGTTCACAAGAGCGTCTGCAATTGTAAGAACGGCAGCGAGTACTGCGGAGATCCCTCCAACGACCAGAGCCGTGACGATTATCTGCAAACCAAACACCACCTTACTGGACGGGCAGCATGCCCGAGAAACCCATAAAGGCCAGGGCCATAATGCCGATGATAATCATTGTTATTCCCGGGCCCACCAACTGAGGAGGCAGGTCCTTCTCTCTAAGTCTCATTCGCATTGCAGACAGAGCAACTATCGCAAGCCACCAGCCGGCTCCAGAGCCGAAACCGAAGAATAACGACTGAATCAGGCTGTACTCTCTGATAATCATGAACAGTACGCCCCCAAGGATCGCACAATTCACTGTAATTAAAGGCAGAAAGATCCCGAGATTCATGTAGAGTGTTGGAGAGAATCTGTCTATGACCATCTCCAGAAACTGAACGAATGCGGCAATGACAATAATGAACACTATGTACCTTAGATAGACTAAATTCAGCGGGACAAGAATGTAGTAATACACTATGTAATTGAGCACAGATGTCAAGGTAAGAACAAAGGTTACCGCCATGCCAAGACCATTGGCCGTCTTTATGTCCTTCGATACCGAAATGAACGAGCACATCCCCAGAAAGTTGCTCAGAACCATGTTGCTAGTAAGAGCTGCAGCGATCATTATCACAAAAGGATTAAGCGGAACTCCCATCTACATCTCCCCCCCTCACTTCTTCTTCACGATCGGAGTTCTTGCGATCCAGATTATCGCACCTAAAATGAAGAAGGCACTGGGTGCCATTATCATTATTACCCATGGAGTGAAGCCTTCAGGCATGACTCTCAATCCGAACAGAGTACCGAAGCCTAGCAGTTCTCTCACAAAAGCCACGGCAAGCAGGATCAACGAATAACCTATTCCCGCAGAGATTCCATCTATGAAAGAGAGCACAGGCCCATGCGACTGTGCAAAAGCCTCTGCACGACCCATGATAATGCAGTTGGTTATTATAAGGCCCACATAAGGACCAAGTGCTTTGCTTATAGAAGGCAGATAGGCCTTCAAGACAATATCGAGAATTATGACGTAGGTGGCTATTATCAGAACCTGCACCATCATACGGACGTTCTTTGGGATATGCCTTCTCAAAGCCGAGATTGTAAACGAGGAGAAAGCGGTGGTGAAGATAAGGCCGATTCCCATTATTAGAGTGTTTGTGAGGTTGTTTGTTACAGCCAGAGCCGAGCAGATTCCCAATATCTGAACAATGACGGGGTTGTCTTTCCAGATATTTGTAAGAAAAACCGACTTCTTTGATTCAGCCATTTCTAATTCACCGCCTCAAGAACTGCAGGAAATACATCGTTGATTGCCTTATTAAGCAGAGTTTGAATCGACTCCGAAGTCCTTGTTGCTCCAGTAATCGCATCTACCTTTGAGTCGTCTTTCGAACCAGTATCCTGTCCAGACACTACGGCGATTCGGGCAGAAGAACTCGATGATATCCGTTCTCCCCTGAACTGTTCCTTGAAAGCTGTTTCGTCGATTCTCCCGCCCAGTCCTGGGGTCTCTGAGTGGTTCACAAAATCAATCCCAACTATTCTAGAACCACTCTCATCAACTGCGACAAGGGCCGTTATAGTTCCCCATAGACCTGCGCTTTGAACTGTAAATGCGATTTCTCTCTTTCCTTCATTATCAGCAACGTAGACGGTCTGCTCACCGTCGATCTCCTGTATTCTATCCAGATAGAGTTTTTGCACTTCTTCACTCGGCAGAGAACGCGCATCCTCTACAATATTGAAAACATAGATCAAAGAACGACGAAATTCAAGCTGTTCGTTCCTTTCAATAGTGCCTGAAGCAATTGCGTTGATTCCTGCAAGACAGATAACGAATACGGTTGTAAGAATGAAAGTGAATACTACAGAGTAAAGCTTTTCACTCATGCTTTCACCTTCTTTGGGGTCACCAGATAGTCAAGAAGAGATGCGAATGTGTTTGCGATAAGCACCGCAAACATCAGACCGGCACCAAAAAGTGAGAATGTGCCGATTACTATGGCTAGAGACCCGATAATAACTCCGTATATCCACTTTGCTGTATCCTTCTTAGGAGCACTGATAGGATCAGTTGCCATGAACACAGCTCCGAACAGAATGCTACCCCCGATTATTGAGTGGACCGGGTTTATGCTTGAAAGTCCGAATAAGAAGAGTATTCCCGACATTGCGAAGGCCGAAACGAGAGTGGAGACTATGATCTTCCACGATGCGGTCTTGGTTAGTATCAGGTAAACGGCCGCCGCAGCAATCAGCCACTTTGCAGTCTCTCCCGCAGTGCCGGGGATGTTCCCGAAGATCATTCTCCATGCGCTAACTTCTTCTCCGCTCCTGATGACATTCATAGGGGTGGCCATAGTAATAACGTCGGAGCTGATCCATCTACTGAAGCCCTGTCCCCATGACTGGACGGCCGGCGTCCAGCTCTGCTGAACTGCAGTCGGAAAACTTACGTAGACAAAGGCTCTGCCAACAAGAGCCGGATTGTACAGGTTTTTGGCAAAGCCCCCGAATGCCATTTTCGCAAAAACAATTGCAAAAGAACTGGCAACTATGACGATCCAGAACGGTACTGCAGGAGGAAGTACCAGACCCATCAAAATACCGGTGACTATAGAAGCCTCGCTCACCGATTTTCCCTTTTTCCTTTCAAAGAGCCATTCGCATAGGACTGAAACCAGAACTGAAAGCAGAACCGTGGAGAAGACTACCCAGCCGAAATTTCCAACGGAGAATACCAAGATTGGAAGTAGAGCATAGATAACCTTTCTCATCATCGGCTGTTTCTGGAAGAACTTTTTCGCCATCTCTGGCACCTCCGAAAACAAAAGCTTGACTATAATTGTGGTCATACTGTATAATGGTCCTGAGGTGGTTCTCTTGTCAAAATTACACGAGCTCTCATTTTATTCTCTGGCCGAAGCAAAAGCTCACTTTTCAAAGGTTGTTGACGATTGTGAGAAGGCCGATATAATTATAACAAAAAACGGGCTTCCAAAGGCAGTTATGATGGACTACGACAAGTACGTACTCCTCAGCAGATTTCTCGAACGGGTTTACGATCTGTACTTAATGGACGCTGGCGATGAAGCTATGGATGTCCAGATAAAGGATCTTATCGTTCAGGTTGATGATGATTGACGGAGGTGCAAGATGGCAGAAGTTATCCTCGAGAAGGTAGCAAAGACTTATCCGAACGGAGTCAAGGCCGTTCTCGATGCAAATCTCGAAGTACAGGACAAGGAGTTTCTGGTTCTACTCGGTCCCTCAGGCTGTGGAAAGACGACGACACTCAGAATGATCGCGGGCCTTGAGGAGATTACGGAAGGAACAATCAAGATCGGTGGAAGAGTTGTTAACGATGTCGAACCTAAGGATAGAGACATCGCCATGGTCTTTCAGAACTACGCGCTTTATCCACACATGTCTGTTTACGAAAACATGGCTTTCGGACTCAAGTTGAGAAAGACTCCAAAGCCGGAGATCGAGAAGAGGGTAACAGAAGCGGCACGTATTCTTGGGATAGAGCAGTTGCTGGATAGAAAGCCAAAGCAGCTTTCCGGTGGTCAGAGACAGAGGGTCGCAGTCGGGAGAGCGATTGTTAGAAACCCAAAAGTCTTCCTCTTCGACGAACCTCTCTCCAACCTTGACGCGAAGCTGAGGGTACAGATGAGAGCCGAACTGAAGAGGCTTCACCAGAATCTCCAAGCAACGATTATCTACGTTACTCATGACCAGGTTGAAGCAATGACAATGGCCGACAAGATCGTAATTATGAAAGACGGAATAATTCAGCAGATCGGCGATCCTTATTCAGTCTACTTCGAGCCGAGAAACAAGTTCGTTGCTGGATTCATCGGCACTCCCGCAATGAACTTCATCAGCGCGAAGCTTGTATCTGAAGGAGGAAAAGTCTGGGTAGTAAAGGAAGACATGAAGCTTCTCGTTCCCGAAGACAAGGTCGAGAGGCTCGGGCACCTTGTCGGCAAAGAAACGACTTTCGGTATAAGACCGGAAGACATCTACGACAAGATGTACGCGGTTGCGCCAAAAGACGAATTCACGGTGAAGGGCAATGTAGATGTTGTCGAACCCCTTGGAAGCGAAACTCTAATCCACGCCAATATTCACGGGGACGAAATCGTCGCAAAGGTTGATCCGAAGAGCAGAGCGTCTGCAGGCGACAAAATGGATCTGGTCTTCGATATGTCTATGATGCACCTGTTTGATCCTGAAACCGAGGAGAACGTCCTCGCCGGTACTCACCAGGACGCTACCCCTGTCAACATTTAGTTATCATGAAAAAAAAGGTGGCCTAGGCCACCTTTTCTTATTTTTTGGTTCAATTAACCTCTCGCTTCGACATAAGTCTTGACTCTGGCGGTCAATCTTGCCTTTTTACGTGAAGCCGTATTCTTATGAATAGTTCCTGACTTCGCCGCCTTGTCGAGAGTAGAATATACTTCGCTAAGCATGGAAGAAACGGACTGTGGATCTTCGCCCTGTTCCATAGCCTTGTACAGCTTCTTGGAAGCATTTCTGAATTTTGTCCTGACGGCCCTGTTCATTACGGTTCTCTTAGCCGTCTGCTTTACTCTCTTCTTTGCTGATGCATTATTAGGCACTTATCACTTCTCCTCCTTTCGAGATTTACCCGTTAATTCTATCATCAATCTAATGCTTTCTTCAATTGGTCGACGGCGTTTGTTTCTTCCCACGGAAGCTCGACGTCGATCCTTCCAAAATGACCGTATGAAGCTGTCTGTCTGTAGATAGGGCGCTTCAGGTTGAGACGATCGATTATTGCCGCAGGTCTGAAATCAAAGACCTTAAGGACCGCCTTTCTGAGCTTCTCGAGGTCGACCTTCTCTGTATCGTGGGCATCGATCATGAAGGATACGGGCTTAGCAACACCTATCGCATAGGCAAGCTGAAGAGTGACTCGATCTGCAAGGCCGGCTGCCACGATATTCTTGGCAGCATATCTCGCCATGTAATGAGCCGATCTATCTACCTTCGTAGGATCCTTTCCACTGAAGGCCCCTCCACCGTGAGGTGTCCAGCCTCCGTAAGTATCGACGATGATCTTCCTGCCAGTCAATCCCGTATCTGCAGAAGGACCTCCCCTGACGAATCTGCCCGTCGGGTTCACAAAGATTTCCACCCCTTCAAGAAGTAGCTCGTGGTCTATTTCAGGAGCAATTACGTTGTCAACTACGAGTCTTTCGATCTCCTCTGCAGTCAAGTCAGGATCATGCTGGGTCGATACCACTATCGCAGTTACGCCAACGGGCTTGCCATCCTGATACTTAACTGTGACCTGGGTCTTTCCGTCAGGTCTAAAACCACGAACCGATTGATCCTTTCTCACTTTGCTGAGCCTACGGGCCAGCCTGTGGGCAAGGACTATCGGCAACGGCATCATCTCGGCAGTTTCATTCGTTGCATAGCCGAACATCATACCCTGGTCCCCCGCGCCGATAAGCGCATATCTATCTGTATCATTCTTTTTCGCCTCAAAGGACTTATTCACTCCAAGTGCAATATCCGGCGACTGCTCATCGATACTTGTAAGAACCGCACAGGTCTCTCCGTCAAAGCCGAACTTTGCCCTGTTATAACCGATATCGAGAATTGTATCCCTTACTACCCTGGGAATATCTACGTAAGCCTTTGTGCTTACTTCTCCGGCAACTACTGCAACGCCCGTTGCCAGAAGAGTCTCAACCGCGACTCTAGAATCTTCATCCTGAGTCAACATCGCATCGAGTATCGAATCTGAAATCTGATCTGCCATTTTGTCGGGATGGCCTTCGGTAACGCTTTCACTGGTGAACAACCAAGTCTTCATGACTGCCTCCTATAAACTGAATCTATTCTCCATATTCTTCCTCGGACAAGAATCTACCACCAATTATCTCGAAGGACAAGGGCCTGAATGCTCTGCTGAAATCGGCAATGATCTGGATCTTGTTCTGACACTTGCTGCCAACAAATTCTTTATCCAGTCTATAGGCTCCCTTTCCCTTTCCGTAATTGACGCTCACATCGTAGTACTTTCTCAAGTGACTTCTAAACTTCTCCCCACACTTGTTGCATTCAAAATGCACGACAATTGTGTTTCCGCTGTCGTAAAACGGATTCTTGCTTATGTCACGCGGCTTCTTCTTGAAAAACATCCGAAACTACCTCCTCATGACTATTCTGAAGTCCTTCGAAGCCTCGTTGCCCCAGTGATCACGAACTACTACCCTGGCATCTCTTGGATTCGTCCAGTCTATGTCGTCCCAGATGTTTATCGGAAGCAAACTGAGAGATATCCTGGAGTTAAGGTTAAACCAGTAGTCAGACTCTGTCGATGGCGAAGAGTATATTTCGTGGACCCTGTCTGCTTCGTCCAAATCGAAAGAAACGAAGTCAATCTGATACACGAGATTGTTTTCAACATAAAGCTCGATCGTCTTCGGGCTGACCGGATGCCTCAGTTGCACCTTGGCATGGAGATCCAGAGGGGTGCTGGGGGTCATTTCGATCGTTGGCTTTCCCTGTGCGAAAGAATAGGTCTTTCCGCCTGCCCTTATGTCAAGAATCTCAACCGCAGATGCCGGATTACCTGTGTCAAAATAGAATCCGGGATTGATTATCGTCTTCATAGTTGAATCTCTTACTTCAAGATGAAAATGAGGCGGCACATTCCCACTGTTTCCGGATTTCGCAACAACATCGCTTTTTCTAAACGGAAGCTCTCTCGGGTCGAAGGTTACTTCGATATATTGATCTCCAAACTCGGAGATCAATTGATGATAAAGATCGTTGAGTTTTCTTCCGGTGAGAGAGGAAGTGTCTCCAATCTCGTTAACGTGAGCGAATATGACATTGATTCCTTTCTCGTTTGTGAGAATGTTCGTAACCTCTGGAAGCATCAGAGCTATACCGATCCCGTATATGGGATGATTTATGTATATCTGGTGAACATACGAGTTGTCCGGAGAAAGGAGATCTAATCCAACAATGCTTCCCGTGGAGTAATCCATTCCCATATGGAAGTGCTCGGGATAATTGATATTTCTTGAGTTGCCACGATACTCGCCAAAGTAACCTGTTACTTCTGGAGCCCTCTTCAGCGGAAACAGCAAAGTCGCAGAAAACAGCACACCTACAAATAAGAGTACCGCTGTGACCGACAATAATCTCTTCATTTCCTTCCCTCCTCACAAATAGAAGAAATGAGCCTTTTATTTATCTCATCGGAGGACACATACTCAACCTCAATAAGATCCTTTTCGTAGTTCTCAGACAGAATTTCGACCGAACCCCTGAACCTCATGAAGCTCGAAAACTCGGTAGGTTTAAGTCTAAGTTTTCTCCGAGTTCTCTTACCGTATAGCCGCGTTGATATCTCGCTCAATATACCTTCGATATTGTAACTCTTCAGAGCACTAACCATCACGGCTTCTGGAAAGATCGTCCCGAGCTCCGCAAGTCTCTCATTCGTGCATAGATCGATCTTATTCAAGACATGGATCCTCTTGATTTCACCGGCGCCGATATCGCGCAGGGTACGATCGACGATTTCATATTTCTCTTTGACTGCCATGTCAGAGGCATCGGAAACTACAGCCAAGAGATCCGAGTATTTGACTTCATCTAACGTCGATCTGAAACTCTCCATCAATTCGTGTGGCAGTTCTCTAATGAATCCAACGGTATCTGAAATGAGAACCTGCATTCCTGCAGGTAGTCTAGCTCTCCTGACTCGAGTATCAAGAGTCGCGAACAATTTGTTCTCTACAAGAAGGTCTTCACTGCTGATTTCAGATACCAGCGATGACTTCCCAACATTCGTATATCCTACAAAGGAAACCAGTGGGATCGACGAAACGAGTCTTTTCTTCCTCGAGATCTCTCTCTGCCTGCCCATCTCTTCTATGTCTTTGCGAAGCCGAGAGATTCTGTCCTGCGCCTGCCGCCTGTCCGTTTCAAGTTTCTTCTCTCCGGGCCCTCTTGTTCCTATTCCCGCTCCAGTCTGCGAAAGCATCCTTCCGAAGCCTTTCAGCCTCGGCAACTGATACTTAAGACTGGCCATCTCAACTTCGAGTTTCCCTTCCTTGGTCGATGCGTGGTCCCCAAAGATCTTCAGGATAAGTTGCGTCCTATCCATTACGGGGACTCCAAGAAGCTTCTCCAGGTTCATTGCCTGAGATGGAGACAGCTCATGACGGGTGATAATGAGGACTGCACCAAAAGCTTCCAGTGTTCTCCTCGCAAAATCCACCTTGCCTTTGCCCAGATAGTGACGGGGATCAGGGTAATCGAGGTTCTGGACCACCGTCTCAACGATTTCGTACCCAGCAGTCCGGGCGAGCTCGTTAAGCTCGCCCAGTATTTCTGACTTGATATTCTGCTCTTCAGACGAAAAAACAGCGACAAGTAAAGTGTCTATGCTCGCTTCAGTCCTCCTTCTTGCCAGTAGTATTCGTCAATTTCACGTACTTCTGGGGAACCATCATCTTGATTGCATGTTTGTAGACCAGAGTCTGCTCCTGACCGTCCTCAAGCAGCACCGTGAAATTGTCGAACGACTTGACCAAACCCTTCGTCTGGAATCCCCCTTCGAGGTACATCTTCACTTCGATCCTGTTAACCCTAAGAAGATTCAGGAAACGATCCTGCAAATTGAACTTTTCAGCCATTCTTACCCCCCCAAACTGAGAGAATCGCATTTTCTAAAACCCGAGCAGCCTCACCTTCCAGACTGGACAGGTCAATTCTCAGAGCTTCTGAATATCTTCTAAACCACATAATCTGACGACGAGCGTATCTTCTTGTGTTCACAAGAATCCGCTCGATGGTATCCGAAAGGGATACACCACACCTAACATATTGTACCATTTCGGCGTAACCTATTGTCTTAAATGCGTTGAGCTCGGGCCCATAGCCTTTCGACAGAAGGCTCTCGGTCTCATCGGCAAGGCCTGCGCGAATCATCTCATGTAGACGACTCTCTATTCTGGCATGGAGCTCGCTCCTATCCCTTTCAAGAATAACAAGACAAAAGTCACCATTATGATCTCTCTCGTTCTGCAACTCAGTTAGCGGTCTTCCCGTTTTGAAGAAAACCTCAAGATACCTTATAGTTCTCTTGAGATCGTTCTCGTGGAATCTTTCAAAGGCATTCTTGTCGACTCTTTCCAGGATCTTCCTCAGCGATCCTTTGTTTTCGGATTCTATCTGAAGAAGGGCCTCTCGCACCGTTTCATCTCTAGGAGGGACGTCCACCAAACCCTTCATAAGGACCTCGGCGTAAAGGCCAGTTCCACCGGCGAGAATCGGGATCTTCCCTCTAGCAGTTATGTCCGCAACACTTTCCAGAGCAAGGTTTCTGAACTCCATCACATCAAAGTCTTCATCGGGATCACGTATGTCGATCAGCCAGTGCTTAAGGACGGCCTGTTCACTCTCGGTCGGCTTGGCCGTGCCGATATTCATGAAACGGTAGATCTGACGCGAATCAACGGATACAATTTCTATCGGAAGTCTCTGAGCCAAATCCAGAAGAAGCGATGTCTTTCCCACAGCGGTCGGTCCGAGGAGAATTGGTATCATTCTTTATCAATAACCCCGTACAGGACTCCGCTCTTTTTGCTGCCCCAGAGCCTGTCGAACTCGAGATCGAGCTCTTCGAAGAGGCTGTCTCGTGTTCTGCTTTTTATAATAAACCTCTTTGATGAAATCCTGATCATTTCATCGACGTCCGATCTATTTATCCTTTCATACATCGCAAATGGCCTTAGAGGGTTAATCGAATGAGACCTCATCTGCGGGCTGTCAAACATAGGATCACAATAGACTATATCGTAGGCATTGTCTTCACAGCCTTTCACAAAGTCTCGTAAATCTCTATTATGAAGCTCTATCCTTCTCGAAGCCTCTATTAACCATTCATCTGCATAGGGGTAGTTGCGAAGACCGTGAGAAACGATCCTGTATATGTGTTCGGACGCCTCCAGGCCTATCACTTTGCCCTCAGGCAGATAGTGCGCGATAAGAAGCGCTTCATTTCCGAGACCGAACGTTGTATCCAACACAGTTTCACTTCCGGAGAGATCCATGCTCTTGATCAAATAGTCGGAGTCCTGAAGCCTCATGTTCTTGAATCTTACCTTTGACATTCCGGGGTGAAAGAAGAAAACCGTCTCCCTATTTCTAATGGTTAACTGGCCATTCTTATCGAAAACATAGTAGAAGTCGAGCGAATGCTCGCTCTCAAATTGCTTAAGCCGGCTTCTTGAGACATATTTAACACCCAGTTCTTCGGCCAGCTCTCTCGCAGAAGACACCTCTTCTTTCGTCGGTTTGTACGAAGTCGTAACCACGAATCTCATCTGTTTTCTCCATTGTTGATGCCAGGAATCAACTCTCTAAGCAGATCAAGTTCAGATTCCTTAATTCTTATCTCTTTCTCGAGCGCATCATACTCTTTCTGGAGATTCTCCAGTCTTCTTTGAGCCTGTTTGTAGCTAAGGTAAGCGTTGACATTCGTTATCGCCAGGAGCGATAAGAGAAGAGCCATGAACAAGAACAACCCGAGCGGGAATCTTGACTTATCCTTCTTGCTCTTTATTTGAGACCACTCCTGGCAATTCCGGCAATAAAGTACTTCTGCGTAATCAAGAAGAGAATCACAACAGGAATTATCGAGAAAGTGGCAGCGGCCATCAAAAGGTGATAGTCGCTTCCGGTAGCCGAACTGAAATTCTGGAGCCCGACAGGTAAAGTTCTAATCTCCGGACTCTTTGTAACAATAAGAACCCAGAGGAAAGAATTCCAGCTTCCAACGAATTTCAGCAGCGCACCAGTAATCACCGCCGGCTTTGAGAGCGGAACGAGAATCGTCCAGAGAAAACGCCACTTTGAGAGTCCGTCTATCATAGCCGCATCGTAGAGTTCATTAGGAATCGTCATGAAATGCTGCCTCAGAAGGAATATCGCAAAGACGGAGACAACCCACGGAACGATTAGAGCATAGTACGAGTCCACCCAACCGAGCGCCGTAAGCGTGATATAGTTCGGGACCAACAGGACCTCGCCAGGAACCATCATCGTTGCCAAAAAGAGCGTGAACAACAGATTCTTGCCGAAGAAATCCATCTTCGCAAAGGCGAATGCGGCCATCGCCGCAAAGATTATCTCTACAAAAGTCGTAACCATCGCCACAAACACAGTGTTGAAGTAGTACCTGCCAAACGGAGCCGCATTCCAAGCCGAAACGTAATTCTGGAAGAAGTTCTTGAACGTTTCAGCAAATGTGAAATTCGCCTTGCCGGCTGGAACATCGTCTTTAAGCCAGACTGCGTGTATTCCCGCAAGCTTTATGTCAAAGGACTTCGCTCCGGAAGGAGAGATTATTCCCCTGTAATAGACCCTCTCAACCTCGACCGGCTTGATTGAAAGGTCAAGCTCGCTGAAAATGTCGGAATGTACCTTCGAGAAAGTACCGACCATAGAAGTCTCTTTCCATCTACGTCTGATGAAATCAGCAAACGGTTCTTGACCACTTATGTTCGCCTGTCTATCAAGGTTGGCTACTATTCCTCCGACCCCTATCGTTTGACCGGCAGATGAGGCCACTTCTCTCAAAAGGGCCACAAGATCAGCATAAGTTGTGTTCTGATCCATTGCGCTTCTGACCTTCCTGTCAAGCTCCGGATTAGCGGCAACAAGTAGTGATGTCCTCAAGAAGTTCATTGCGTCGTTGACGACCTCTAGCGGTGTTTGAGTATTCGTGAAGTACTGCGAAAGGCTGTTCTTGAAATCCCTGTCGAGGTAGTCCAAAAAGATCGTAACTGCACTTCGAACATTGGATGGATTAATTGCGGAAAGCAGATAATCCTTCAGCTCCCGCTCAACATTCCAACTCTCTATGAATTGCGAAAGCAACGCATGGACCTCAGCATCGGTTCTGATTCTACCCACAATCGAAGAACCTGAAAGATTGGCGTTCTGAGATTCGTTGTAAAAGACTTTTATGTCGGAGTAAAGGTCAAGCAAATCCGACCATTGCACCAGCCCATCAGGGATGCTTTCCAATGAACGCTCCAGCTGGCGTACAGACAGGGACATCCGAGCGTCTCCAGCAGAGATTTCTTCAGACAAAGTGATAATCTCGGAGACAGCCTTTCGAATTTCATCTGTGCTGCTTCTAAGATCGGCAACGATCCTTTCTAGTTCGCTCAGTTCGGTAACTCCTGTTGTACCGGTTCTGTAAGACTCAAGTGACTCCATTGACTTTGCAAGAGCAGCAACAGGCCCTTCAAGGAGTACGGCCGACTCTTCGCGGATTCTTGCCTTCATCTCTTTGGTTGCATCGGTATCTATTGGCAGTTCCTTCATCGCAGTCTCAACGCTTTGAGATAGCCTTTCGATCGCTCTTGAGTACTGCGCTCTTAGAGAGCTAACCAGGACTACTCTCTTCACAAACCCACCATCACTATAGACAGCTGCGTTGAAGAATCCGTCAAGAAATCTCCCTGCATCTTCTACCGGTAGATCTCTTAATGACTTTGCATGAGCATCCGGTACGTTATCCTTGATCGCGTTATATCTGTCGACCAATTCGGCAAAGAGCTGTTCATCAACTTGCGATGCGTAGTTTGCAGGAGCGCCATCTCTGCCAAGCAGCTGGATCTCTATTTCGCCTCTCCTTATGGGGTCATCGTTCAAATTAACGGAAAGGGTATCAAAACTTACTGACTCTTCCATCAGCGCCGCGAAGTTCCTGAATTCGCTAAGACTCAGCGTCGCAAGATCGACAGAGGCGCTGGTGCTCTTCTGCTTAATCTGAGTCTTAAAGGTGAAGGAGTTTGCTGCATTTTTCGTGGTCCAAACTGGCGGCCAGCTAGAAACCTCGCTGGGAGCTTTGAACGACGTGGCAACCATCCATGCAAATGGAACGAGCATCAGGAATGCTCCCCCAATAATAACTACATAGAGAAGGATTTTCGAGATTATCTTAGTCGATGATGTGGTCATCTGCGCACCTCAACCCTCATAGTGAACGCGCTTCTTGCCTACGTACATCTGTACCATAGTAAGAATCAGGATTATCACGAATAGTATGTAGGCAGCTGCGCTTGCGACTCCCATTCTCTGCTGATTGTAGAAGGCATCAAATACATAGTAGACAAGTGTCAACCCACTCTTGTTAACAGGTCCGGGCAGTCCCTGGTATAGTATGAAAATCTGCGAGAAGACCTTGAATGCACCTATCATCGTTATTATCATAATGAAGAACGTCGTACCCGAAAGAAGCGGCCACGTGATGAATTTGAACTTCTGCATGCCGCTTGCTCCATCGACATCTGCAGCCTCATAATACGATCTATCTATATTCTGAAGACCGGCAAGGAAGATTACAGTGGTGTAGCCAACGTGCTGCCAAACCGAGACTATGGCGATAGTCGGAATGGTCCACACTTCTTCCTTAAGCCAGGCGATCCTCGGCAGATTGAAGATCGAGAGAACATAGTTCAGTAACCCGAACTGGTCATTGAACATCCACTGCCATACCAGAGACACGGCTACTACTGACGTGACAAAGGGTATGAAGTAGGCAGTTCTGAACAGAGAACGAAACTTAATGTTTTTGTTGAGGAGCATCGCGATGATCAGAGCAAGACCTATCTGAGTAGGCACGGCAAGCAAGACGTAATAGACGGTGTTGTAGATAGATTTCAGAAAGTCCGAGCTCTCTTTTGCAAGAGTGAAGTACTGAACAAAGTCTGCGCTTTGCTTCAATACTACATAGGCCAATACGTAATATAGGGCAACGAAGAGAATCATCGTAGACCACTGGCTGGTCCTCATCTTAATGCTCTGAATGCTTCCTCTCCTTCGGAGAAGCACAAAGAGCCCCAAACCCATCAATCCAAGTCCAGCGAACAGTCCTGCAGCGGAAAGATCACTCGATAAGTTGCGCAGCAGGATATAGCCGATTAGCGCAACAGCGAACAATCCGTACAAAAGCGAGTGGCCTTTCTTTGTCTTGTCGTATTTGCTCATTAGCCCGAACAGATGATAGAGAATCTGAATCACCACAAGAACACTAACGATGTATACTGCCGTGTTTATCAGCGAGTTGACAAAACTCAACTGAACGGGATATGTAAGTCTGAAAAGCTCCTTATAGTTGTCAAGACCTATGAAGTACCGGGTAGTTGAAGTATAATCCCATTTGAAGAAACTCAGAACAAGAGAGAAGCCGATCGGCCAAAAGACAAACACACTCAAGATCACTATCGAAGGCAATAGAAAAAGATACGCTTGCCAAGTCTCCTTCCAATACTTCTTTGAACGCTTAGCGTAAGGCAAATCATTCCCTCCCATTTGCTATGCATGGGTTTAGTATCTTAAGTATACCAAAGATTCGACCGTGCTCCTGAACATCATGGATGCGAATTATCTCGACCCCTTTCAGATACAGGTAAGTTGAGATTGAAAGCGTCTCTTCCAATCTTTCTTCTACCTGTGTCCCCGTAATCTTGGAGATGAAACTTTTTCTTGAATGTCCTACAAGAAGAGGGAACCCCAGTTGCTTGAACTTAGAGATGTTTCTCAGTATCTCGATGCTCTGCTCCGCATTCTTGGCAAAACCTATCCCCGGATCGAGGATTATCCTCTCTCTACTTATCCCCGCTCTAATTGCGCGGTCTGCTCTTTCAACCAGCCACGCCGAAACCTCTCCGACCACATCGCGGTAATCGGTCATCGCGCTCATAGTAGCAGGGTCTCCTCTCATATGCATAATTATTACTGCCGCATTGTTCTCCGAGATGACGTGGATCATCTCCTCTGAACTAAGCCCCGTAATATCATTTACTATGTCCGCTCCTTCAGAAAGTGCGAGTCGGGCAGTTTCGCTGTTGTAAGTGTCAACAGAAATAACGGCATCCGGCCTCCTGTTGCGCAGCCTCCTTATGACCGGGACTACTCTGGAAATCTCTTCACCGATACTTACCTTCTCCGCGCCCGGCCTTGAAGACTCTCCACCTATATCGATTATCGAAGCTCCCCAATCTAGCATCCTTATCGCGGCTTCTACGGCAGTAACTCCGCCTAGGTACCTGCTGCCCGGGAAGAAAGAATCTGGAGTCACATTGAGTACCCCCATAATAACGGGGCTGGAGAGATCGAGCTTTCTTCCACCGCAGAAGATCACTATTGATTCCTTCGCTTCTCTATGACTCGCTTGACGAAGAGTTCGAACACCGGATTAGGCTTGCCCACTTTCGATCTGAACTCGGGATGATACTGAATCCCGACAAAAAAACTCTTTTCGGGAAGCTCGACGGCCTCCACGAAAGTCGCTTTTGAGGATATTGAGAGTTTCTTTACATCGATTTCTCCGGGCATTCTGAAGAGCTCGGGGAAGCGATCAAGGTTGACTTCGTATCTATGCCTGTGCCTTTCATAGACTAACGGTTCGTTATATGCTTCAAAAAGGACCGTGTTTTGCTCAATAGGAGTCTCTTGGGCACCAAGTCTCATGGTTCCGCCGAGTTTCATGATTTCCTTTTGCTCTTCCATAATGTCAATTACGGGATAAGGGGTCGACGGATCGAACTCCGTAGAATTGGCTCCCTCATATCCGGCGACGTTCCTTGCAAACTCGATAACCATAAGCTGCATCCCAAGACATATTCCAAGAATTGGAGTATCTTCTTCTCTGGCGGCCTTTATTACTGAGATCTTCCCTTCTATTCCCCTCTTTCCGAAACCGCCGGGGATGATTATCCCGTCGTACTTCTTGAGCTCAGATTTTATTTGCTCTTCCGTCATGTCCTCAAAACACTGCGAGTCGATAACTTCGGGTTTGCTTACCCCACAAAGCGCGATGCTTTCCGAAATGCTCTTGTAAGCATCATCGGTGCCCAGATATTTTCCGATCAGCGCGATTCTTGCTGGAAGGAATGATCTGGGGTAATTCCAATCAAACCTTTCCTCGATTTTTATACTGAGCCAGGCGGCAATCTTTCTATGAATCCCGTACGAGTAGACTATAAGAGGAACATCATAGACGTTTTCGGAGTCGGGCAGATTGTAGACCATCTGTCGATCAACTCCACCGAAGAGAGCGATCTTGCCAAGCTCATTCTCCTCAATAGGCTTTTCGGACCTGACAGCGATCATCTGAGGTTGAATGCCAATTCTTCTGAGAAGCTGGACAGACTGTTGAGTAGGCTTGGTCTTGAATTCGTTGGTCACTCTGAGGTAAGGAACATATGTTACATGAATAAAGAGGAAGTTCTCAGGACCTTCTTCGACCCATAGTTCACGAACGGCTTCAAGGAAGATCTCACCTTCAATGTCACCGACTGTACCACCGATTTCTATCATTATGAGTTCACCGGGAACACTCTTGATTCGTGACTTTATTTCGTCTGTAACGTGAGGAACCATCTGTACGGTCGCCCCGAGAAATTCTCCCTCTCTCTCTTTATCGATTATTGTCTTGAATACCTGGCCCGCGGTCATATTATTTTCTCTTCTCATGTTCTTTCCGAGAAATCTCTCGTAGTGTCCAAGATCGAGATCTGCCTCGTATCCGTCTTCTGTGACGAAGACTTCACCATGCTGATTAGGATTCATCGTTCCGGCGTCAAGATTTAGATAGGGATCGATCTTGAGGGTGTTAACCTCTACCCCACATTCCTTCATTACACGCGCGATGGAGGCAGAGAGTATCCCCTTGCCAATTCCGCTTATTACACCTCCGGTAACCACAACGAACTTCTTCTTCATCGATTACAGTCCTCCACTATCCGAGTAGTCTCTTAATATACTCAATTTCAGAAGCGTGATCCTCATCGTCCCCAGGCGTCTCCAGAAGCCAAGGTTTTTCCTGAATTCTCTCATTGGAAAGAAATTCTCTGAAACCATCGTCTTTTCCGATATGGCCTTTACCGATCATCTCGTGTCTGTCTTTGCCGGCACCTAGAGGAAACTTGCTATCGTTAAGATGTATCATCTTCAGTTTTTCGTAGCCCACCGTAGAATCAATCTTGTCGATTAGTCTCGAGATATCTTCCTTGTTTCTTATCTCGAAACCGGAATCAAACCCGTGACAAGTATCATACGTTATTCCGATTCTCTCTGGCTGTACGGCTCCGTCAATAATTGACTTGAGTTCCTCAAAGCTGCTGCCTATATGATTGCCTTTCGCAGCAACATTCTCGAGCAGCAGCATGACATCATTTTCCCGGTTCTCGCCTAGTACAATCTCTATACCTTTCAAAATCCTTGCAATTCCCTCCTCGAGACCATCTCCAAGGTGGCTCCCGGGATGGAAGTTCAAATACTTCAGACCGAGGGAAGCGGTTATTTTCATTTCAAGGGAAAGCAAAGTAACTGATTTCCCCCAAACTTCCTCGTTAGGAGAGGCGATGTTGATCAGATAACCCGAATGTACCATAGAATCAAAGGGATCCAGCGATTCCCTTTTCATTTCATCTTTAAAGCCATTCGACATCTCCTCTTTTGGAAGCGATGCTCTCCACATTCTGGGACTGTGAGGAAATATCTGGAAGGCGTTGCCGCCTATCGAAACAGTTTCTTTTGGGACTCTGTCAAAGCCCTTCGATGTGGACATGTGTGCTCCAAGCTTTATCATTCGGTTCACCTCATCGCTCTTCTTCGCCAATCCTTAGAATAGCGAGGAAAGCGTTTTGCGGAATCGATACCTGCCCAATCTCTCTCATCCGCTTTTTCCCCTCTTTCTGCTTCTCAAGGAGCTTCATCTTCCTCGTCAGGTCCCCTCCATAACACTTCGCCAACACGTCTTTTCGTAAGGCCTTTATGTCACTCCTCGCGATTATCCTACCTCTTGATTTCGCCTGTATGGGAATCTGAAACTGGTGCTGAGGTATTAATTCGCTCAGCTTGTCGACAACCTTCTTTGCAATTGGATACTCCTTATCGACATGGACGATGAACGATAGTGAGTCAACGGTTTCTCTGTTGACCAGGATTGTCACTTTCACCAGATCAGATTCTCTATAGCCGAGGATCTCGTAATCCATCGATGCATATCCCCTAGAAATTGCCTTCATCCTGTCAAAGAAATCAAACATGATTTCAGAGAGCGGGGCTTCGAATCTCAGAACGACACGGTTCTTTCCGGCGTTCTCCACCGCATTGAACTCCCCTCTTTTCTCTGAAGTTATGAAACCGATGAGGTTCCCCATATACTCGGAGGGGGTGATAATAGAAAGATCTACGAACGGTTCTTCAACCTTCAGAAACTCTCCCGGCTCGGGGAAACTTGCGGGATTCGTTATCTCCTCAACATCCCCGTTCTGCATCGTAACTCTATAGACAACGTTTGGAGCGGTCAGAATGCAGGTGATGTCGAACTCTCTTTCAAGCCTCTCCCTCACTACATCCATGTGAAGCAGTCCAAGAAAGCCAACCCTAAATCCAAAACCAAGTGCCGGAGAGTTTTCTGGCTCGAAGACGAGTGCTGCATCGTTTAATTTGAACTTGTCCAGCGCCTTTCTCAGTTCATCGTAGTACTCCGGCATCCCGGGGAACATTCCGGCGTAGACCATCGGCTTCGCCTCTTTGTACCCCGGCATCGCTTCCGCGGTGGGGTTGCTGGCCGAGGTTATCGTATCACCGATTTTCGCACTCGAAACGTCCTTTATGACGGCAATGATGTAGCCTACTTCGCCGGCATCTAGAGAGTCTGTCTTTTCCATTTGAGGCAGAAAATATCCGACTTCTACAACTTCGAAGGTCTCTCCCGAAGACATCATCATTATCTTGTCTCCGGCCTTGACGCTTCCATCGAAAACTCTGACATGAACTACTACTCCTCTATACTTATCGTAAATGGCATCAAAGATTAGAGCTTTCAATGGGGCTTCAAGCTTTCCGGAAGGAGGCTTGACTCTGCTGACTACCGCTTCCAGTATCTCCCTCACTCCCTGACCTGTCTTCGCGCTTGCCTGAAGGCAATCGTCCGAAGAATAGCCGATGAGGTCGATTATCTCTGCCAGCGTCTCTTCTATATTTGCGTTAGGGATATCGATTTTGTTCAAAACCGGTATAAGTTCCAGATCATTCTCGATAGCCAGGTACGTATTCCCCACGGTCTGGGCCTCAACTCCCTGAGAAGCATCTACCAGAAGAATTGCTCCCTCGCAAGCCGCAAGGCTTCTCGAGACTTCGTAGTTGAAGTCGACATGACCCGGCGTGTCGATGATATTTATCTCATAAGTAATTCCGTCATCAGCCTTATAGTTGAGCTTAACCGGCTTCGACTTAATTGTTATGCCTCTCTCCCTTTCTATGTCCATCGAATCCATGAATTGATCCTGCTTATGTCTTCTGTCCACTATATCGGTTATGTCGAGAAGTCTATCGACAAGTGTCGTTTTGCCGTGGTCGATATGAGCAATAATCGATATGTTTCTTATACGATCTCTGTTATACATTAGAACTCCCTCCTGCCGGTCAAGGATGATTCTATCACGGCGTAGGTTAAGCAAGTTGAATTGAACAGAAAAGAATGAAAACATATCCAGCAAAGAAGCTGGACGAGCCATCTCGTCTATAAATAATCTGGTTTAGTCTATCACCAAGGCCTTAACGAGTTAACACTTAAAATTGACCGGTCAGCTCTTTAAGAAACGTCGGAAGAGCAAACGAAGCCCTGTGAATCTCCGCATTGTAGTATCTCAAAGGTGCTCCGAAATCAAGCACTCTCTCTTCATCGAAATCTTCTCTCGGATCCGCTTCCTTAGATCCAATAGTATATGTCCACATTCCTGAAGGATAAGTGGTCATGAAACTCGTGTACATCTTCGAAATCGGGAAGACTGAAGAGATTCTGTTGTAGGCTATCGCCACCCATCCCTTGTCGTAGAAAGGATCCTCGGTCTCTGCACAGAAGACTCCATCCTTTCTAAGGGCTTTGTAACAATTAGCGTAGAATTCCTTTGTGAAAAGATGGCCACCCTCGCCTGCCGTGGGATCGGTTGAATCAACTATTATTACGTCGAAGTAGTCCTCGTTCCTTCTCACGAAGTCGGCTCCGTTTTCGTTTATTATTGATGCCTTGGGATTGTCAAGTTCGACCGACATCTCCTTGAGATAGAGTTTTGCCGCGTCTATTACATAGGGATCGACCTCGCAGAGAATCGCCTCCTCAACGGAAGGATGCTTCAGAACCTCCCTCAGACTTCCCCCATCGCCGCCTCCAATGATCAAAACTCTTCTCGGATCGGGATGCGTGAAGAGAGGTACGTGAACCAGCATCTCATGGTACATGAATTCATCGGCTTCAGTGAACATTGTTATCCCGTCCAAAACCAGGACCATGCCAAACTCAGGGTGTTCGAAGACATCTATTCTCTGAAAGGGACTCTGGTAAGAATATACAAGTCGCTTCATTTTCATAAAAAGACCTGCATTCCCTCCCGTATAGTATTCCATGAACATTAGATGATTCAAAGTCCTCAACTCTCTATCTTCCATTCCTTCACCTCCGCGTTATCATCACAATTATCTCACCGGTCTGGAACACTACAATGATTAATTCACACTATTCAAAGCTTATAAAGACTTCAAAGCTTTTGTCACAATTACTTTTCTACTTAGGCCAAATGGATTCTATCACTTTGATTAAGGCATAGTCAAACTTGCGGAATGCCTTATCTAAGGGCTCAATGAACGAAATTCCCTGATTTCTGTACTCTTCGTCATTGGGCCGCATCCTGATGGTAGAATTAAGAGTAAAGACTTTCCCCGACAGGAGGCCTTCGAATGTTCTTAAGGCAAGACATGGGTATTGATTTGGGAACTGCCAACACCCTGGTTTATGTGAAGGGACAGGGTGTGGTAACAAATGAACCTTCGGTTGTTGCTATTGACGTGAATTCAGGCAAGATCCTTCAGGTAGGCCTGGAGGCAAAGAGAATGGTGGGAAAGACACCTGCAAGCATTGTGGCGACTCGCCCGTTGAAAGACGGAGTTATTGCCGATTATGATATCGCTCTCGCAATGTTGAAGTATTTCATGGGCAGAGCAACGGGCAGACGGCGCTTCGTCAAACCCAGAATAGTTGTCGGAGTTCCTTCGGGTGCGACCGAAGTCGAAAGAAAGGCGATCGTCGATGCCGGTATTGAAGCGGGAGCCAAGAAGGTCTTTCTCATTGAAGAGCCGATGGCAAGTTCAATAGGCGCCGGGTTGAATGTTGAAGAGCCGACAGGAAATATGATTGTCGATATCGGCGGCGGCACAACCGAAATCGCCGTAATATCTCTTGGGAGTATCGTTTTGAGCCAGTCTATAAGGGTCGCCGGAGATGAGATGGATGACTATATTGTCCAGTATATCAAGGAGAAATACCGGCTCTTGATTGGCGAAAAGACTGCCGAGAGAATAAAGATGGAGGTTGGTAATGTTGTTGAGGCAGAAGAGGCCGATAGCTCTTATTCAGAAATCGTAGGTCTCGATCTCAATTCCGGATTGCCGAGAAAGATCTCCGTTTCAGGCGCAGAAGTACGTGAAGCCATTGTAGAACCGGTGGCGAGAATCGTCGAGGCGGTTAAACTCACTGTTGAAAACACGCCTCCAGAACTCATCTCGGATATTGTTCAGAGCGGTATAGTCATTGCGGGCGGAGGGTCGCTCCTCAGTGGCATGAAGGAACTAATACAGGGTGAGACTGGAATCACGGTTGTTGTTGCCGAAGACCCCCTAACCTGTGTAGCCAGAGGCGCCGGTCAGGTTCTTGAGAGAGTCCCCATTCTTGAACGACTCGAAAAAGGCAACCTTAGATAGGAGGAGCTTCGCAGGTGAAGTTCGCCGAGGCGGCAGTAGTGATTCTTATGATCTTTCTCATCCTTCTGACACTTTCAGAAGTATCTGGAGTGAACAGAAAGATGAGTGATTTGCTTGAAACCCTTGCCCTGCCGCTGATAAATATCAGAGTAGACATAGAGAACTTCTTCAGATCGGTATTTCAACTCAGGAGTATCGATCGAGTCATCAGAGACCTGAACAGGTATGCTGAATCTTTCAGCAACAGGTTTCCTTATCCTCTGCCAATGAGAGTCGCATTCTTCAGCTTCGAGCGAAACAACACCGCCATCATGACTACTGATAGAAGCGCGGCTCAGGGAGTTCCTGTTGTTTCGGTCTTTTCTTCGACCATCTATGGTGTTGTGAAGAGCTCGCATGACGGATATGTTATGGTCTCACCATTAACGGCTCCTGGTGTGAGGATTTCCGCCGTAGCACAGAGGGATAATAGAACAGTTGAAGGAGCTGTCTACTCGAGTGGAGGTAAGCTGTACTTCTCTACTTTCGACCCCTATTATCTGGAGAGCGGTGATCAAGTAAGAATCGCTTCGACGGTTCAGGGTTATGGGTACTACAAGACCATGAAGATTGATCTAATCGGCGAAATCGCCGGACTCCACGGAAGCGACTATCTAGTAAATACTCCAAATGTTTTTGGTGATTACTTCGTCTATCTGGAGTGGCAGGAATGACCTGGTTATTACTGATAGTCCCTGCTCTGTACTTTGATCTCGGATTTGGAGATCTCATACCTCTATATCCTGCATATTTGACATTGCTCGTCTTCCTTCCAACCAGAAACATCGCTTTTGTTCTCTCTGTTGCGCTGGTCATTTCATGGATAGTGGGGATGGCTCTGTCTGGAATCAGCATGGTTATAGTGCTCTCATTGATCGTTACATTATCGGCGTTGGCGATTCACGGGAGATATCGGACGCTCAGTTTCGGAGCGCTTACATCGGCAGCTATTGGTCTTGCTGGAGTGTTTTTTTCGGGTACGAGCTTTGGTGTCCTGGTTCCTTTTCTGGCAACATTCTGCATCCTGAGGAGGTTGAGCATTGAAGACTAAGAGCGCCAGGAGGTTTGACCTCTTCTTCGTGCTTTTCCTTCTAGTGATGGGACTGTTTGTATATAAGCTCTACGATTACCAGATAGTCAACCAAGAGAAGTATGCGAAACAGGTAGAGAGTATAAGCCGTAGATCCATTTCAATCCTTCCTCCCAGAGGCATGATTATTGATCGCAACGGAATCCCTCTTGCTTGGGACGCACCTTATTACAGGATTACGAAGAAAGTCGTTTTTCTTCCTGAAGATCTGAAGAGGATGATGGTTGACGCTTCAGAAAACAGAGAGAAAATGGAAAAGCTGATTCGGCGTCTCGAGGTTTTTGGCAGCGTTGAGACAGTCCTACCAGCTTCGGTCGCAGAGAGACTGAATGACTTTCCCGAGTTGGAAGTCTCGGAAAGGATCATAAGGCATTACCAGGATAATCCTGGAATCTCTCACGTAGTGGGTTACATAAAGTCTGATGGGGAACCGGTTATGGGAATAGAGAAGCAATACAACGAACTCCTCAGAGGAACTCCCGGTGAACAGCTCATCCGTGTCGATGCTTTAGGAAGGCAGATTAGCCTCGAAGGCGAAATACCCCCTTTGCCGGGAGATGATCTGAAGATCACAATAGATTCTAAAATGAGTGAATATATCTATAACCTCATAAACGAAACCGGAAAGACCGGCGCAGCTGCTGTAATGAAGACCGATGGAGAGGTTCTCGCTCTTGTTTCAGTGCCAAGCTTTGAAAGCATGTTTTTCACAACGGGGATTTCAAACAGGGATTGGGACCGTCTTAATCTCGATCCTTCGAGACCTCTGGTAAATAGAGCTTTGAGCCCCTTCTCACCAGGCTCTGCGATCAAACCGTTCATTGCCATGGTGGCTCTGGCAGAAGGGAAAGACAGCACAAAGGAGATCGACTGCGGAGGGGTTTTTCAGTACAAAGACAGTCGAGGCGTGGTTCAGGGAGTATACAGAGATTGGAACCTTTACGGCCACGGAAAGACCGATCTCGCCAAAGCTATAACAGTATCTTGCAACGTTTATTTCTATCAGCTCGGTCTAGAACTGGGAATCAACACGATCAACAGATACGCAGAACTGTGGGAGGTCTTTAGACCTACCGGAATCGATCTTCCCGAGGAGTCAGTCGGCATGATGCCCTCCCCCACCTGGAAACGTGAGAGGCTTGAGGAAAGCTGGTTCCCTGGCGACACGATTCAGATATCAATAGGCCAGGGTTATCTCAGCATCACTCCGCTGCAGCTGGCAAAGTTAACAGGCGAAATCGCGACTAGAGGGATCGAGATCATTCCTTTTATCGGTTCAAAGAAAGAGAGTAGCAGAGAAGCAATCAATCTGAAAGACAGCGATTGGGATCTTCTCATCAATGCAATGGGAGAGGTCATAAGCAAGGGTGGAAGTGCCGCCGATGCGGGAACCGCATACTCTGCATTCAGAGGTTTTGAAGAGACGGCCGCCGGAAAGACCGGTACTGCGGAACAAGGAGGTTCGAAACCGGCTCACTCGTGGTTTACAGGTTTCATGCCTCTTCATGAACCGGAGATAGTTGTTACGGTGTTCGTTCACGAAGGCGGCTACGGATCGGGCCTGGCTTCACAAATCTCAAGAAAGATTATGGATTATTATGTGACAGAATACGCCCGGTAGAATCATTCCACCGGGCTCACAAAACTCAACTCTTCTCCCATCTCGAAGAGAATCCTTCTCTCTTCGAAGAAGTAGCCGACCCTATCGATATTCTCTTTTCTGACCGCAAGCGTTGAAATAACCCTATCAGAGTAGTCTACATTTCGAACGGAGAAGTCTCTTCCTTCCACGAACAATCTGCTGAAGTCGTTCCACTGACTGTAGCTCATCTCGGCAGCTAGCTCAACTCCCGGGCAAAACAGAGCTGGCTTTCCTGACCTCAAGGCCTTCAAGGCCGTTTCACCATAGGCGTCTATCAATCCTCGTATTCCCAGCTTAACTCCTCCGAAGTACCTTATGACTGCCACTGCAACATCGGTCAACTCGAGTCGACAGATCGATCCAAGTATTGGCTGCCCTGCAGAACCGTGAGGCTCTCCACCGTCGGAGTAATTAGCCACTTCCCTTCCTGGAAGCGAAATACGATACGCCCAGCAACAGTGGTCGGCACCTGCGTGATCCTGCGAGACAGCCTTTATTAGTGACTTTGCTTCATCCTCGTTCTCACACCTCTTACTGAAGCCGATGAACTTTGACTTCTTGATGTTTATCTCACTGCTTCCGGTTTCGAGAAGTGATTTCGTACAATCCATTACTCTCCTCTTGAAAACTTATCTATGAAATCCATAGCAGGTCCGAGAATGTAATTGGCATCGGCAAGTGTCTTTTCGTAGACTTCCAGCCTCTTCATGAACTCGTAGAATTCCGGATCTCTGTTGTATGCATCTGCATAAATGGTGAGAGCTTGAGCGTCTCCCATTCCAGTTATGATATCTGCTTCCTTCTGTGCAGTCGCCATCATTATCTGCGCTTCTTTGTCGGCCTCCGCCCTAAGCTTCTGAGCCTCTCTATTCCCTTCGGCTCTAATCAATGAAGCTTCCTGCATTCTCTCGGACTTCATTCTTTCGAAGACAGCATTTCTGTTTTCGTCGGGCAAGTCGGCCCTCTTAACACGTACAGATATTATCTCGATCCCAAAGTCCTTCATATCAAATGCGGCAAGTTTGGTTATCTCGTCGAGAACATCGGTTCTTTGGCCGGAGATAATGTCATCGTAATCAAGTTTCCCAAAAGTATTTCTTACGTGAGAGTACACAATGTCGTCTATCCGTGTGAGTGCGATCTGTTCTGACTTCATTGTCTCTACGAAACTCCTGGGATCTACTATCCTCCATAGCGCGAAGGTGTCTGTAAGAATCGTCTTTTTATCCCTAGAGTAGATCCTCTCAGCATCAACATCGTAGATCTGAATTCGCTTGTCGAACTTCCTTACAGAGTCGATGAACGGAGTCTTGGTGTAAAGACCGGCCTCGGTAATTGACTCGCGTATTTCGCCAAATCGAAGGACCACGGCCTGTTCAGTCTCGTCAAGTATGAAGAAGAAGCTAGGCAGCATAACTGCCGCAACTATTACCACAATAGCAATCGGAATGATGAATTTATACTTCATTATCTCTCGCTCCCTTCAAGATCAAGGAGTTTAAGAACGCTGCTCTGGTCAAGAACAACGGTCTTACTGGCCTCTCCAAGTACTTTAGCAAGCGTTTCCAGATACATCCTGGTTCGAGTAACCTCCGCAGCCTTTTCGTACTCCTGGAGAATCGCAAGGAATCTATCCGCCTCTCCTTCTGCATTGAGAATCCTCTCCTGTGCGTAGCCTTCCGCGACTCTAGTCAATTGAGCCGCCTCTCCTTCTGCCTTGGGAATGAGGTCGTTCTTGTATTTCTCGGCCTCATATATGAGTTTCTCTTTGTCCTGCTTGGCACTGTTCACATCGTCGAATGCGGCGATAACCTGTTTTGGAGGCGCCACCTCTTGCAGGAACACGTTTTTCACCAATATGCCTGTACCGAGCCTCTCAAGTTCGGCCTGGACTCTCTCTGCGGTCCGAATTGAGATTGTGTCTCTCTCGGTTGTGAGAATTGAGTCTATAGTGCTGGAAGCAACTTCCTCCCTAAGCACCGACTCTGTTGTGAACTTCACGATGTCGCCATCATCCACGATATTGAAGGCGAGTTTTGCCGGATCCCCAACATAATACTGGATAACCATTTCCACCGAGACGATGTTTCCATCTCCGGTGAGCATGAGAGACTCATTTGCCAGGGTCTGGTAAGTACCTGTTCTAACGGTTCTAAAACCGATTTCCTGCTTTCTCAAATTCGAAGTATCTACAACGACTACGCTCTCAAACGGAAATGGCAGATGGTATCCAAGTCCTGGACCGACGGTATTTGTGTACTTTCCGAATTTCTTGATCAGTCCGACCTGATCGGGCCCAACCAGGAAAAACCCGCTCAAGAAATACACGGCAACGATTGCGACAATAACCAGCAGCACAAAAAGCCCGGACCATAAAAAGCTCTTCTTAGGGCCTCCACCGCCTGTGAAATTATCTTCAGGTTCCTCGATTCTTACGTCAACCATTATCCAACCTCCTTCCAGATTTCTATCTCTGTTCCAAGATCGACGCCTGCAGCCTCTCTTACTTTTCGCTTGATCACTTCAATTAAACTCAAAACGTCTTCCTGGCTGGCGTCTCCTTTATTGACTATAAACCCTGCGTGCTTTTCGGATACTTCAGCGTCCCCGACCCTAAAACCCTTCAAACCTAACTTTTCGATGAAGGAACCTACATAGAAGTCAGGCCTCGGTCTCATAAAAACGCTCCCTGCACTGGGATACTGAAGCGGCTGCTTCTCAAGCCTTTTCGCCAGGATCTCAGACATCCTTCTACTGATTTCAAGCTTCTCTCCTCTTCTAAGAGCGAACTCGGCTCCGAGGATGATTTTGTTGCTGGATCTGAAAATACTGCTTCTGTAAGAAAAACCAGCGGCCTTCCCGTCGATTTCTCTTGCCCTGTTGCTTTCATCCAGATAAATTACTCTGGCAACGCGATTCCCGAGTTCGCCACCGAAGGCACCCGCGTTCATGAGAATCGCCCCCCCGACAGAGCCGGGCAGTCCGGTGAGAAATTCAAGGCCAGTCAACCCCTCAGATAAACAGTGCCAGATTAGAGTATTGACACTGGTCCCGGCCTGAACGAAGACCCTCTCTCCTTCGGACTTCATCAAGTTCAGATTCTTGGTCGAGACTACAACTCCTTCAAAGCGGGCGGGACAGATGATATTTGAACCTCCTCCGATGATTCTGAATTCAATCGCCTCAGATTTCAGAAAGCTCACGATTTCCGCAAGCGACTCAACGGAATACGGCTGAACAAAGACTCTTGCAGGACCTCCTACCCTGATCGTCGTATGCCACTTCAGAGGCTCATTAAGCCTTACATCCGCCCCCAAAGAATAGAGGATATCAAAACAGTCTGTCAGTTCTCTTTTTGCCATTGATAAAGCCTTTCAGTGATCTCCCTACCATTGTGAAGGCTTTGGAGATAGTTCTTCAATTCATACCTCCTTGAGAGAATTGAGTGAACTGCTTCAAGAATGAAGGCCTTCGTAGACTTGTCGGTCGTCTCTCTCCCATACAACTCAGCAAGCGCCTTGACAGCCATTGAGGAATTAGTGCTGCTTAGAGCCATTATGACTTGGTCTCGGAGTTCCGAGTCATTGTTCTCACTAAGCATCAAAGAGAGAAGACCCACTACCTTCTCTCCTTCACCCAGGCGCGCAAGAGCCTCGTAGATAACGACTTGAGACCTCTCGTCACTGAAATCTTTCAGCATCTCATAAAGGTTTGTAACGGTTCTCCTGTCACCTATTTCACCTGCGAGGTCCGCAAGGTACAGCCTGGAGACGGGGTCGATATTCGTTATTCGCATCTTCTCTATGAGAAGCGGAACAACTGCCTCTCCCATCTGCAAGAGCGCATCAAAGCAAATGTGCGCAGTTTCGCTGTCTTCATTGACCAGAAGGTCAAGAAGAGCAGGAATCGCCTCCGTTCCCTTTTCTTCAACTATCCTGTTTATTAGCTCTTCTCTATTCACTAGACGCACCTCATTTCTCAATCAGGAATCTGGCCGCTCATTTCCTCGATCTCTCTTTCTTTAGAGCAGCCATGAAGCTCTTCTATACTCGAAATGGTGTTGGAACCGAACTGCTCTTTTCTGACGACAAAGTGCTTGTCTGCATTCTGAGCAATTTGGGGAAGATGGGTTATAACTATAGTCTGTATCTCCTGAGAGATCTCTCGCAGTTTGTCCGCCACTACCGCTCCCAGCCTCTGCCCAACACCAGAGTCAACCTCGTCAAACACAATCGTTCTAAGATCCAGCTGCTCTCTCAAAGCAGACTCAAGCGCCAGTAAGAACCTTGAGAGTTCCCCTCCGGAGGCCACCTTACCTATCTCCATAAATTCCATTCCGGGATTTGTCTTCACAATCATCGTCACTCTGGAAGTACCGTAGTTTCTCGGTATCTCTTCCTTGCGCAAATGAAACTTCAGTTCTGAACCTTTCATCCTAAGGCTTTCAAGATGAACTCTTATTTGCTCTTCTATCTCCCTGGCCCTGGCCAATCTCTTTTGGTCGAGAATCTCTCCGGTCTTCTTCAATTTGTCAAGCAGATCCTCTTCACGCCTCTTCAGCCTCTCTTTTCTCTCCTCAAGCTCTTGCAGAGACCTCAACTCTTCTTTGAACGTCTCGAGCTTAGAGAGTATTGCATCTGCAGAATCACCGTATTTTCTCTTCAGCCCCTGGATTAAGGTCATTCTGTTCTCAATCGATGTAAACTCTTCATCGTCGATGTCAAGGGAACCTCTCTCCTCTTCGACCTTCGAGTACAGGGAGTCGAGCTCTTCTAGTGCAACTTGGAGATTTTCTCGCCACTCACCATATCCAAAGCTTTCAATTCTCTCGACTATAGTAACTGCATCGTTAAGCGAGTTATAAACAGACAAATCGCCGTCCTTAAGAAGCTCTCGCAGCTCATGAAACGTATCTAAGAGGGCTTGAGCGTTTCTATATCTTGTATACTTCATCTCTACGATTTCATCCTCGCCCGGCTGCAGTCCCGCCTCTTCTATCTCGCTAATCTGGAAACTCAAGAAGTCCTTCTCTCTCTCTATGTGAGCAGGGTCTACACTGAACGATTCGAACTCGCGCTTGACCTTCAAAAACTCTCCATATAGCTCTCTGTAATTTGTAAGGCTCTCTTCGCCTTTCAGCGCATGATCCAAAATTTCGTGGTGCTTAGACTCGTCTAGAAGACTAACACTGCTGTGCTGAGAGTGAACCTCTACCCTGTCGCTGAAGGCAGTTTGAACAATCTGCCTTGGCACCATCCTCCCGTTTATCCTGTAAATCGTCCGTTGCCCAGTGAAACTTACCGTTACAAGGAGGTGATCTTCTTCAATCTCGATTCCCGTTTCTCTCAGTTTCGAGCTCAAAGAATCGTCGACCACAAAGTTTCCTTCAATACTTCCGGCATTAACGTTATCCCATTGGGGAGGGAATCCTAACACTGTCAAGAGCGCCTTAAGAAAGATAGTCTTCCCTGCTCCGGATTCACCGGTTATTGCGTTCATTCCTTCAGAGAATTCAACGTAGAACTCCCTGAATGTAAGAAAATCCCTTCCTGCCAGCGACAGCAGCATATTTTCCTCCAACTTAGTGTATAGTCCAAGTGGAACTCATACATCAATCTATTATACTATCGATCAACAGTACCTTCAGTGACTCTGCTTTCGGTCCGGCAAGACACCGGCATATCGGCGCCTTGACAGTCCCTGCCACACTCCGTATAATGTTCACTGTGACGAATTCACTGGAGGTTGTTTATAATGAAAAGAACATATCAACCATCAAGAGTTAAGAGGAACAGAACACATGGTTTTCTTGTTAGGTCCCGAACGGTTGGCGGCCGAAAAGTGCTGGCAAGTAGACGAAGAAAGGGAAGAAAGAGACTGTCTGTGTGAATCTGAAAGATCAGTCCCTTAGTAAAACAGAAAGACTAAGAAGAAAGGCAGACTTCGACAGAGTCTTCAAAAAGGGAAAGTCAATTGTTGACTCTTTTTTTGTTGTATTGTATGTTAAGAATAGTCTGCCTTTTTCTCGTATTGGAGTATCGATAAAACGCAAATTCGGCAAGGCGCACGTGAGAAACCGACTCAGAAGATTGGTGAAAGAGGTTTACAGGACTAATAAATCAGTCTTCCCCGCGGGGTATGATATACTTTTCATTGCTAGAAAGGATTTATCTGACCTGTTTAAAGAGAGAGAAGTTGGGTACTTTGGCATTATGCTCGTTATCAAACGAATCGCTGAGAAAATTGGAGAAACGTCCGATGAAAAAGATACTAATGTTTCTAATAGATTTCTACAGAAGAAAGATCTCACCTAGAACCCGCCCAAGATGCAGGTTTTACCCCACGTGTTCAACATACACATATGAAGCTATAGAGAGATTTGGAGCTTTCAAGGGGCTCGTTCTCGGAACATGGAGAATACTCCGATGCAATCCCTTCAATCCAGGGGGCTTCGATGAAGTACCAGATCACTTCACGCTACTGAGGAGGCACGGAAAATGAGAAGAGCGATACTTCTTACTTTGATCTTCATGACACTTTGCACGCTCTCTGTATCAAGCAAAGAACTCGTTACTCAGGAAGGAACCAGTACACTCATAGTCTCAGGCAAAACGCTCAAGGTTACCCTCGACACAGTGAGAGGGGTGACTCTTGGAGTTACGAGTTATGCCGATAACAAAACAGTCGAGTTCTATGTCTACAACGAAAGTCTTGGCAAAGACGGCTTTAACGTATTCGATGCTGAAGGAAACGAGCTTCTTCCAACTTCATTTTCATACAGGGAGGATATCGACGGAAACATAGTTGTGACATTTAATTACGAGCAGGGCAGTAAGTCTTTCATTATTCTCAACAGTCCTTACTATGATTTCAAAGTTCAGTTCGATTTCAACCAGAGAGTAGAGGTCGCTTTGCCGTTCATATCTTACCAAAATCAAACGTTGGGACCCGATTCCTCTTACTATATGACATATGACAAGTTCAGCGGCCAGAAGACGCTATTTGCAGTAGCGTCGAACCAGGGGACATTTAAGTTCCAGAGATACGAGCTTGAAAGTGGAAGAGGGGTTCTGGAATCCTTTGCAGGCCCAATGAGATTAATACATATTAAGCAGGCCCTTCCAGAACACTACGAAGCGATAGTCAAAGATCTCCAAGACTTTGGCGGGGTGACCATTTTCTCATGGATCTACCATGGGATAGTCTACTTCCTCTTCTGGCTTTACCAGTGGTCTGGGAACTTCGGATGGGCGCTGATTATCTTCACTATAGTAACGCGATTCATCCTCTATCCCCTTTATCATATTCAGACGAAGTCAATGCTGATGATGAGGATGCTGCAACCGGATGTTGATAGAATAAAAAAGAAGTACAAGGACCCGAGAAAGCAGCAGGAAGCAATGATGGCACTCTACAAGGAAAAGGGATACAATCCCGCTTCCGGCTGTCTCCCGATACTTCTTCAGTTACCCGTGCTGATTCTTCTCTACAACGCGATTCGGTACTTCAGTGAAGCGATGGCATATTCTCCGGGTTTCTTGATCTGGAAGGATCTATCCGTTGGCAACTTTGTCATGAACATTCCCTTCATAATCATCACGGTCGTTGTGGGAATATATAGTTCGTTGCTGACCGCTCAAGATGCGCGATCTGCAAGATCCGGAGTAATTATGCAGATCATTTTCCCGATTCTATTTGCAACGTTCCCATCAGGGTTGTTGCTCTACTGGACAACCCAGAGTGTGCTACAGCTAATGATTAGCTGGGTTGTTTACAGACGTCACGGAATAAAGGGGCTGACTTTGAGGCAGATGCTCAGTCTGCCAGAAAAACCTGCGAAGTAGACAGAGATGAGCTCAGGAGGTGTTAGTTCGAGATGAAACCAATTGAATACAGAGCCGAGACCGTTGAAGAGGCGATAAGACTGTCTCAGGCTGATCTCGGTGCCTACGAAGACGAAATGGAAGTTACTATCAAGGAGAAAGGCTCAAAGGGTTTTCTAGGAATTTTCGGATCAAAGGAATCGGTAATAGAAGTCTCTCTTCTTGACAAACACTGGGAAAGGAAACTTCACGACTTCCTTAAGGGAATACTCAAAAGCTTTGACGAAGAGACTTTTTCCGAAGTGAAGCTCGTCGGAAGAACTTACAGAGTTCGAATAGAAGGCGAAGAAGTGGCAAGGCTCATTGGAAAACACGGAAAGACAGTAGCCGCATTGCAGCATATTATGAATATCTATGCAAACAGGATGGCTCCTACCAAAGTTAATGTAACTGTCGACATAGGGGACTACAGACTTGAAAGGAAGAGACTGGTTGAAGAAATCGCTCACAGGACAGCAAAGTCGGCTCTTTCCAAGAGAAACAAGATCATAATGGAGCCAATGTTAGCCTTTGAGCGCAGACTCGTTCACGAAGTTATCTCGCAGTATGAAGAGCTCAAGAGTTATTCCGTAGGATTCGAGCCATACAGGAAAGTTGTTGTCGAATACAGCGAGAGAAAACACTCTTACGATAGAAAATCTGATCCAAAGAGGAGGCGCTACGAAAGTGTCAGACCGAATTCTGATAGGCAAAGCGCATGAAGTTGAACCACAGCTGTTCGACAATGAAAGTGTAAGGAAGGTCTCCAAGAGAGTATTGATTGGAAAGGCTAAAGGCGCCGAGAACTTCGTCATGAGGTTGTTCACCGTTGGAGAAGGAGGTCATAGTCCTCATCACAGTCATTTGTGGGAACATGAAGTCTTCATTGTATCGGGTGAAGCGACAGTTGTTACGAATCAGGGCGAGGTCCAGGCATCTGCCGGGAGCTACGTCTTCGTTCCTTCAGGAGTGAAGCATCAGTTCAAGAACACAGGAAAGGGAGATCTCGAATTCATCTGTGTGATTCCATCTTCGGCAGATGAGGAATAGAATAGATACAGTTGATAAATAGAATTTGATGCGAAGGAGGGACTGACATGCCGTTTTACAGATATGAGTGTGAAGACTGTGGAGAAGAAACCGAAGCCTTCCAGAAAATGTCCGATGAACCCCTTACGGTTTGCCCAGCATGCGGGGGCAATCTGAAGAAACTGGTGAACAGCGTGGGAGTTGTTTTTAAGGGTGGAGGTTACTACAGCACAGATTCAAAGAAGTCTCCGACTGCTGATAGCAGCAAGAAGCCTTCAACTTCTACTAGCAAATCAGAATAATTAAAAGACATCTAAGCTTAGGTAAGGCACTGCGTTTGTTGAAAGAGGGGAGAACAATCCCCTCTTAGCTTTTTCATACGCAACCATCGCGATCATTGCCGCGTTATCCGTGCATAGATTAACCGGTGGGAAGAAAGCTCTTATCTTCGACTCTTCCGACAGATCATTCGCTCTCTCTCTCAAGAGAGAATTCGATGCAACCCCACCGGCAAAGGCGACTTCTTTCAGACCCTTACTTTCGGCCGCGCCGAATGTCTTCGTAACCAACGAATCGACTATAGCTTCCTGAGCAGATGCCGCGACATCATAAGCCGAGGCCGACGGGTTCTTCTTCAAGAAGTACAGGACAGAAGTTTTGATGCCACTGAATGAAAAGTCGAAATTACCCTTCTCTTGAAGCGGCCTTGGAAAGTGATATTTGACTTCTCCTTTCTGTGCTGCCTCCTGTATTGCAGGACCGCCCGGATAACCAAGCCCAAGCAGCCGCGCAATCTTATCAAGGGCCTCACCTGCGGCATCGTCTCTTGTCCTTCCTACAAGCTCAATTCTATTCCAGTCTTCAAGCACGAGAATTTCGGTGTGACCTCCCGATACCAAAAGCACCATGAAGGGCGGTCTCAGTTGAGGGTACTCCAGGAAATTCGCATAGACATGACCAAACAAGTGATTCACACCGATGAACTTTTTGTTCATTGCAAGGGCCATCCCTTTTGCAAAAGACAACCCGACCAGCAGAGATCCCACAAGCCCGGGACCCATAGTCGAGGCGAAGACATCTATTTCTTCCAAACTCAAATTCGCCTCATCGAGTGAAGCGGACACAATCTTGTCAACTATTTCTAGATGCTTTCTCGCGGCGATTTCCGGCACAACCCCGCCGAATTTCCTGTGAACATCTATCTGAGAAGAGACTACAGAAGAGAGAAGATGGCCATCTTCAATGATGGCCACCGCTGTTTCATCACACGAACTTTCAAGAGCAAGAACCTTCATCAGGCAGATTCTCTTGAAGTTATCTCCGGAGAAGAGTTATGGACTATTACGTCTTCATTGATGACAACCTTCTCCACGTTGTTCATTGTTGGAATATCATACATTATATCAAGCATTACCTGCTCCATCACGCTCTTAAGAGCTCTGGCGCCAGTTCCTCTCTTCATAGCTCTTTCAGCGATCGCAGTCAATGCACCTTCGGAGAATTCCAGCTCGACACCATCAAGCCCAAGCAGTTTCTGGTATTGCTTAATGATAGCGTTTCTCGGCTCGCTCATTATCCTCTTCAGATCCTCAACATCGAGATCATTCAAAGCGGCCAATACGGGGAACCTACCCACAAACTCAGGAATCAAGCCGTATTGAATCAAGTCATCGGGAACGACCTGCTGGAGAACCTCACCAAGCCTAAGTTGATTCTTCCCCTTGACTTTTGCCCCGAACCCCATGGAGGAGTCTAGAACCCTTTGCTTAATTATGCTGTCTAGACCGTCGAAAGCACCACCTACAATAAACAGAATGTTGCTCGTATCTACTTTTATGAATTCCTGGTAAGGATGCTTTCTTCCGCCTTGCGGCGGGACATTCGCAACGGTCCCTTCGACGATTTTCAATAGAGCCTGCTGTACTCCCTCTCCAGAAACATCTCTAGTTATCGATGGATTGGGAGATTTTCTTGCTATCTTGTCGATCTCGTCTATGTATATTATCCCGAGTTGTGCCTTCTCCACATCATAGTTCGAAGACTGGAGCAGCCTTAGGACTATGTTTTCAACATCTTCTCCAACGTATCCAGCTTCGGTAAGAGGTGTCGCATCTGCAATCGCAAACGGCACATCGAGAATACGTGCAAGGATCCTTGCTATGAGGGTTTTCCCCGAGCCAGTCGGGCCAACTAGCATAATGTTCGACTTCTCAATCTCGACATCATCTACATCATTGAAGACTCTCTTGTAATGGTTGTAAACGGAGACTGAGATTGTCTTCTTCGCGTTCTCCTGGCCTATCACATAGCAATCCAACTCCTTCTTGATATCTGCAGGAGTTGGGAGCTTCTTACCGGGCGCCTTTCTTGCTTTCTGATCCTGCTGAATTATGTCATGAAATAGTTCGACACATTCATTGCATATGTACCCTTCCGTTCCAGATATTAACTTTTTTACCTGCGGTTCTGGTCTTCCACAGAACGAACAATATCTCTCAAACGGCAAAACTTTCCCTCCCATTAATCGGTGCTTTTATTATACACTGTAATAGGATAGCACGCACATAGCACGCACATGGAGGTAATTGATGAAGGCTCTCATTATAGACGGATACACCGATGAACCGGCGGCCTTCGGAGTACCGCCGTACATATCGCCAAGAATCAGAGCTTTGGCCGGCGCCTTTCTGCTTAAGAGATTTGAGACAGACTACCTTACTATAGATCAGGTAAGAAGTGGCAACCATTGGAACCGACCAAACGACTACGATTTTCTTCTAGTATATGGGGGGGTTACGACCTCAGGCAGGTACTTAGGAGGAACCCCGGTATCCAGCTCCGAAATATCGAGACTTCTTGAAGCGAATAAGGACCCGGTGAAAATCGTCAGCGGTCCCTTAGTGTCTGTTGGCTATACTCTGAGAGGAGGTACAACCGCCTTTGCTCCTCGCTTTCTAGGAGCAGATCATCTCTTCAGGGACGAATTCGAGCTCGCTGAGCTGCTTGGCATAGATTACGACGGTTCGCGTTATTCGCTGCTGAACAAGCTGTACGAGGCCGGAGCGAATATTATCGTACTTCATCCCTCTTATCCAGATGTAATAGCTGAAATCGACATATCCTCAGGCTGCGAGAGAAGTGACGGCTATTGCTCTTTCTGCACTGAATCTATTCTCTACGGAGGTTTTGAGTGGAGAAACCTAAAGGGGATTATCTCGGAATTTGAAGCGCTGAGGAGGCTCGGCGTAAAGGCAGTTAGGTTCGGAAGGAGTGCAAACGTGATCGCGTACGGTTACCACAAGAATAGCGACAAACTCGATACACGTTTAATTGAAGAACTTTTCAAATCAGCCAGACACATACTGGAACCCGAAGTGCTTCACATTGACAACGGAAATCCGATTTTCATTGCCAACCATCCCGTCGAATCGAGATCCGTGCTTGAATCGATAGTCAGGTATAATTCCGCAGGAGACACGATTTCTTTCGGCGTGGAGAGCTTCGACAACGAAGTTCGGGAGAGGAATAACCTCGGAGGAAGCGTGGAAGACATAATGTTCGCCATTGATCTGGTCAATGAAGTAGGTGGTACAAGAGTTGATGGTGTCCCGAAACTGCTTCCGGGTATCAACTTGCTTTATGGTCTTCCAGGACATAGCAGAAACAGTTACGAAGTGGACTACGAAAACCTGGTCTGCATAAGAGACAAGGGGCTACTTGTACGAAGAATAAATATAAGGCAGGTAATGGTCTTTCAGGGGACAGCGATTGCCAAGATGAAGAGGCCGAAAATCGATCATAGATTGTTCGAAAATCACAAGCGACGTATAAGAGAATCAGTAGACACTTCGATGCTAAGGGCAGTCTTCCCTGTTGGAGCAGTTATACGAGGCGTCCTTCCGGAATACAGCGATGGAATGGTTCACTTTGGCAGACCTCTGGGTACTTATCCAATTCTGGTCGGTACTCCTCTAAGCTTTAAAGAGAAGACCGACTTTGTGGTTATTGACCACGGCATGAGATCTGTAACCGGCCTTCCCGTTGGAACTGAACTGAATGAGCTTGGTGAGAGAGAGCTCGAATATCTGCCCGGAATAGGAAAAGATAGGGCAAGATCGCTAGTTATGAAGAGGCCCAAGACGGTAGAAGAACTGGTAGAGATTGTGGGACCCGAAACGCACAAGACACTATCGTTGGTTAGGACAAAACTAGGAGGAAAGCAAATATGAAGCAGAGAGTCGTTTTAGTTACTACAGGCGGCACTATCGCTATGGTAACCGACCCTGTTACAAGGGCTTCGATTCCGGCTCAGGGGTTAAACAAACACGTGGCCAATGTCGAGGGGCTTAAAGAAGTAGCTCTTGTTGAGCACCATGAGTTTTCAAACATCCCAAGCCCTTATATCAACCCGGAGACCATGTGGAACCTCTCAAAGAGGGTGCAGGGACTCTTAGACAGGGAGGAAGTTTGCGGAGTAGTCATTACTCACGGAACGGACACTCTCGAGGAGACGGCCTACTTCCTCGATCTAACAATAAGGAGCGAGAAACCCGTGATTTGCACAGCAGCAATGAGGAACATCGACGAAATGGGAACCGATGGCCCAAGAAATGTGCTCTCATCTGTCAGAGTTGCTGTCAATCCGCTCGCAGTTGGAATGGGAACCATGGTCTGCCTGAACGACGAAATCCACGCAGCCAGAGAGGTAACAAAGACCTACACCAGTAACGTTGCGACCTTTGACTCTCCTGGTCATGGCCCGCTTGGAATAGTTGACGAAGATTCAGTTATCTTTTTCAGAAAGCCTTTGCTTAGAGCGGTTTTTAACGTTGATAAGATTGAACCGAAAGTCGCCCTTGTCAAGACCTTCACTGGCGATGACGGCTCGATCCTCAGAATTCTGCCCGAGCTGGGCTTCAGAGGATTGGTTCTTGAGACATTTGGGAGAGGCAACGTACCCGTTGAAGTCTATCACGTAGTAGAATACCTAATAAGAGCGAAAGAGTTTCCTGTTATCATTACTTCAAGGTGTTTCAAGGGAAGGGTTCTTGGAGTTTATGGATATGTTGGTGGAGGAAAGAGTCTGGCCGATTTAGGCGCGATCTTTGCTCAGGAGTTGTCCTCAATAAAAGCAAGAATCAAACTGATAGTTATAATGGGGATCACAAGCGAAATGGCGGAAATCGAGAGACTCTTTAAACTCCCTTTGAAGGGGGCATGACGTGGGACGTGAAGTACTGAAGAAACCTCGTTTTCAAGCAGCGGTATTCACATTATTCTATCTTGCAATTTGCTTTGTGGTATTCTCGGTTTCACTAAGAACTGCCGTTATTCTCTTTGCGACTTTCACAGTTGTTCTTTTACTTGAACCCTGGGCAAGGTTCGCACAGAAGTATTTTAGAATCAAGCGTTCAATCTCTTTGGGAATTGGACTGACTATTATGTTCGCAGGAATAACTCTTTTGATTGTCTTCCTGACGACTCCTGTCGCAAAGGAGGCCTCGAAATTCTACAATATTGTCAGAGATTTCTTCCCTTCCGTTCAGGAGGCTGAAATTACCTCTTTCGAAGTGAATGCGAACATCGACAGATTTCTTTCGGACGAAGACCTCCTCGCACAGCTTTCTCATGAAGAGATCGACTCGCTCGATCTACTGTCTAAAGATCTGAAGAACTATTTCGTTGACGTAATGAGGACCATACCTGCAAACCCGGAGGGGTTGGAACAGGATCTCGCTCTGCTCGAAGAGACTCTCAAAGAGCGCAGTGACTATCTTGTGATTGTCAGCAGTAGCAAGCATAAGCAAGCTTCATTTGACGAGATTCATGGCATCGTGGCAAACTATCTGAATCCCGAAGTGGCCGAGTCGCTTTCTGCCATCGTAATGGAGAATGCAATGATAGTTCAGTCACAGGAACTGTGGAAAGATGTAGTGGAATACTTCATGCCGAAGAACATCGATCCGGCAAAACGCAGGGCAACTTACGAAAGCGTAAGAAATTTTCTCATTCAGGTGCAGAACAGCCTTATGAAATTCCTTCCGGGAATACTGGAAAAGGTACCCAGTTTCGTAACCACCACGGGGTTCGTTCTTTTCTTCACGATAGTGGGCGCGATCTACCTAAGCTACTACTTTCTGACAGTTAAGGAGTTCGCTCCAAAACTCTATCCGAAGAGGATTCGCGATATTGCTCTCAACTTCCTTTCAGACACGTACAAGAACCTTGAGAGGTACGTGATCTCGGTAGTTCTGATATCATTGATTGTGGGGGTCGTAGTCGGCATTGTGGTTCAGTCGATGGGATTGAAATACAGCCTCCTAATGGGGCTCTGGGCTGCTTTTACTAATCTCATACCCATAGTGGGAGTACCACTTGAAATTGTGCCCCTCGTTCTTCTAGCCGTATCCACACAGAATCTCGTTCTTGTCCTGATACTCCTTGTCGTTTTAGTAATAGTTCACGCGGCGGCCTTCATCCTTTTCCTGGTATTCATGAAGGGCTACAACAGAATCAATCCAGTAATAGTCATTTTGATGATTGTGGTGGCAGGACAGTTGCTCGGGCTTTTTGGCGCGATTGTTGCCGTTCCGTTTGGCATTATATTGAAGATGATGTGGATCCATTTCTTCTCACCGATGCTCGAAGAAGAGGAACAGGGTCAACTCGGCGAGTAAGAGATAGCTACGAACGCCGACTGTCATGATCTACCCGAAGCTCACATAATAAAACATGCATCTCCAAAGGAGAAGAATCTGTATTTCATAGAGATAGCCTGTTTATAAGCAGAGAAAATCAATTCTCTCCCTGCAAAAGCAGCAACGAGCATAAGGAGAGTCGATTTCGGGAGATGGAAGTTTGTGACAAGCGAGTCGATTATCCGGAATCTGTAAGGTGGAAAGATGAATATATCCGTCTGGCCGCTGTCTCCCACGAGTTCCCCGTGTCGTGTCGCAATGCTTTCAAGAGTTCTAACTGTTGTGGTACCCACAGCGACAATTCTCCTGCGTTCTGCTCTCGCGTCATTTATCGTCTTTGCCGTTTCCGATGATACCGTGAAGTACTCGCTATGCATTTTGTGCTCATTCAAGACCTCTGATTTCACCGGCCTGAATGTTCCTATTCCAACGTGAAGCGTGATGTACTCGATAGCAACTCCTTTGCTCTCAATGGATCCGAGAAGCTCATCCGTGAAGTGAAGCCCTGCGGTAGGGGCAGCGACTGAGCCCTCTCTCTGCGAATACACAGTCTGATAAGACTCGGGATTATCCGGATACTTGTGAATATACGGAGGAATCGCAAGAAGACCGGCTTCTTTTATCTCTTCATCGGCAGCTCCATGGAAGTCAAGGACCCTGCTAGAGTCTTCACAGTGTTCTACGACCTTACAAGAGATGCTTCTGAAGATAAGCTCATTTCCCAGCTTGATCTTGGAACCAGGTCTCACTATCGCTTTCCAGAGGCCTGAGCCCAGTTTTTCTATCAAGAGGGCTTCCACACTGGCACCTGTTTCCTTTCTACCTATTAGTCTCGCCGGGACGACCCGACTGTTGTTCAACACCAGAACATCACCCGGACGAAGGAGTTCAGTGATTTCTGAGAAGACTCTGTGTTCAAATAGGCCTGTCTCCCTGTTGATCACCAGCAGTCGAGAGCTGTCTCTCGGATCAGCGGGTTCCTGAGCAATCAATTCTTGTGGAAGATCGTAATCAAAGTCTGAGACTTTCATCTATGTCCTCCGGCCGCACTATCTTTATATCATCAACCAAATGATCCAGGAATCTATCGTAGGTGACAACCACTGAGTTGTTCTCTCTCGCGAGGAAGATTATCCTATCATCAGCAGGTGAATAGGTCTCAACTTGTGGCAACGAGAGCAGTCTGTTAAGGCTTTCCTGCTGGAAACCGCCGAGAGTATACCTGATGTTGGCATCAAAGACGATCCTGTAAGGGAACAAGGCGATTCTACAAAACGACATTCTAAGGAAGAGGTTATCGATTCTGTTAAGATCGGCATGTTCGCTCTTCGAGAATACTATATTGCTTCCATCTACAACTACCGATCTTGCATGACTAGATAAGAGGACCGTTTTCACATACGGATGCGTGAACTTTAGATTCGCCAGTCCTCTCCTCTCCTGTCTGGACAGATTGGAAATCGCCCCTCTCAACAGCTCGAGTTCAGTGATGTTAGTATACACCGCTTGGCCAACTCTGTAAGCAAGATCGGGTTTCTGGGCCAAATCGTCTCTCTCGTACAGTAGCGCTGCCTCAAGCATGACGAAGTTCTGGATTCCATGTCTGCCGATTGACTTACAGAAGGAAAGCCATTCTTTATAGTCGTCTACCGATTTGATTTCCTTTATGATAGGGCCGGTAACGGGCGGGTTATTTCTGGGATCGATCAAGAAAAGCAAATGACCGATACTGGCCAGAGAAGCTTTCGACAGAGACGAAACATAATCGACCCTTTCTTCAGGTGATTTGTCTCGTTCTCTAAGGATGTCTATTGAAAACTCCATCTCTTCATAAGAGAGAGAGCTCAGATCGGGAATCCGTTTTCTTACCTTTGCAATTGCTGCACTACTCACAGGGTTCTTCTTAAGGTGACTAGACAGTCTTTCGATGTGTTCCTTTCTTTTGCTATAATAAGTATAGAAGCCCTGAGAAGAGGCCGACTGTTTGAGTCTACTCAAAACATCTGTAATCATCACTATTCTCCATTCTACGACAGCTTTCAGCCATAAGTAAGTCTTTGACACGCTTTCCTCTCTATGATATAATGAGTTTTGTGCAAATTACAACATGAAGAGGTGAAGCCCCGATGAAAAAAGAAATGCACCCTGAGATGAAGCTGATTACCGTAAAGTGTACCTGTGGCGCAGAACACAAATTCTTCTCGACAAAGGACAACATAAAGATTGACCTTTGTTCCAGCTGCCACCCCTTCTTCCGTGGAGATGCATCTTCAATGATTCTCGACACTGAAGGAAGAGTACAGAAGTTCAGAAACAAATACGGAGACAATTACTGAGTCTGCGCTCTGCGCTCTCTCAAGTATATAGTCAATTGGAGGTTAGTCATGTGAGTGTGAAAGTGGGTACCGTTGTTGAGGGAAGTGTAACTTCTGTCAAGAAATTCGGAGCGTACGTAAATCTTGAAAGCGGTGAGGAAGGGTTCATTCATATTTCCAAAGTGGCAAGAGAGTACGTGAAGAACATTGAAGACTATCTCAAAGTCGGTCAGAAAGTGGAAGCAAAGGTTCTTGGGACGACGAAGGACGGAAAGTGGGAACTGTCAATCAAAGATCTCAAGGCCAAGGGTTCAGAAGAAGGAACGACAAGTCAGGACTTCGAAAAGAAATTGGCCAAGTTCATGAGAGATAGCGGCGAGAAGATATCTGCCTTTAAGAGAAGACTCGACAAGAAAAGAGGTATCCGTAAAAGGCCATAATGCAGAATAGTCCAACAGATATAAAAAGGGAGCAGTGCTCCCTTTTTTGTTTGGCATACCGACCAGTAACAATGAGCAAGAGCACAATAAAAGAGCAAGATCGTTCCTAACAAGGTATAATTGGACATAACACCAGAATTTAGGAGGGTATATTGATGTACTTCCTTGAAAAGGTTATGGCGGTACCGAGACTGCCGGAAAAACTGAATAGACTCGAAGAGATTGCGAGAAACCTTTGGTGGAGCTGGAATTACCCTGCTCAGCAAATGTTCAGATACATGGATCCTGAGATGTGGTATCAGGAGAAGAGAAGTCCGGTGCGTTTGCTTCGTAGGGTCAGCCAGAACAGGCTTTATGAACTCTCTGAAGACAAAGACTTCGCGGAAATGTACGAAAGCGTAGTAAGGCAATTCGATGAGTATATTGCTGGAAAGGACACCTGGCTTGAAAGGGCCCATGGTGAGCGAAAGAATCAGTGTATAGCGTACTTCTGTGCGGAGTATGGCTTTCATGAATCCTTTCCAATCTATTCGGGCGGCCTTGGAATCCTAGCCGGTGATCATCTTAAGACAGCAAGCGATCTAGGACTTAACTTCGTCGCAGTCGGCCTTCTGTACAGGAATGGATACTTCGAGCAGATGATAGATGAATCTGGATGGCAGCAGAATATGTATCATTCCTATGAGTTTGAAGACTTCCCGGTAATTCCTGCGCTGGACGCTTCCGGTGATGAAGTATTCGTGAATGTTGATTTTCCCGAAAGAAAAGTATGGGCTAAGATATGGAAGGCAGCCATAGGCAGAACGTCGCTTTATCTTCTCGACACCGATATCCCTCAGAACGAGCCCGATGATAGAAAGATCACGGCTACTCTGTATGGTGGAGATCGCGAGATGAGAATAAAGCAGGAAATACTGTTAGGCATCGGTGGAGTTAGAGCCCTGAGAATGCTCGGATACTCTCCAAAAGTCTGGCATATGAATGAGGGTCACGCCGCCTTTTTGTCGGTCGAAAGAATAAGAGAGCTCGTCCAGAAAGACTCAATGGATTTCTCGACGGCTTCTATGATTGTCAAGACGAGCAGTGTCTTCACAACTCACACACCGGTCCCTGCAGGCAATGATACGTTCAGTCTTGACATGATTGACAAGTACTTCCGGGACTTCTGGAGCAAAATGAAGACCGAAAGAGACGAATTCATAGATCTAGGGATTGAAAAGCTTCCTGGCGGGGGCCAACATTTCAGCATGACCGTTCTAGCGTTGAGATTGTCTGCGCTCGCCAATGGCGTAAGCAAGCTACACGGAAGAGTGAGCAGAAACCTGTGGAACCACATATATCCGGATTTGCCCGCAGTTGAGGTTCCAATAACCCACGTGACGAACGGTGTCCATATCTGGACGTGGCTCAATCCTAACCTCGTCGAGTTGCTCGACAAGTACCTGCCTGAAGGCTGGCATGAAAAGGTATACGACCCAGAGGTGTGGGAAGGGGTCGATAGCATTCCCGAAAAAGAGATTTGGGAGCTTCACATGTCCCTCAAGTCAAGGGCAAGAGGATTTCTTCAGGGCAGGCTTAAGAAACAGAGAATGAGACTAGGAGAGACGATAGAAGATCTTCTGGAAGTAGAGGAAGCCCTTCCCGAAAATGTGCTCACAGTTGGTTTTGCCAGGAGATTTGCTACATACAAGCGCGCAACTCTTATCTTTAAGGACATCAACAGATTGAAATCAATAATCACTAACTCTGAAAGACCTGTCCAGTTTGTCTTTGCCGGAAAGGCCCATCCTGCAGACGATCCCGGCAAGGAGCTTATAAGAAAGCTTTATGAGATTTCCAGAACCCCCGAGTTCAAGAGCAGAGTAATCATCGTCGAGAACTACGACATGAATATCGCAAGGCATCTTGTCAGCGGGGTTGACATTTGGCTCAATACGCCGAGGAGACCGCACGAAGCCAGCGGAACGAGCGGTGAGAAGGCCGGCATGAACGGCGTTTTAAATTTCAGCGTACTCGATGGCTGGTGGGTTGAAGGCTTCAACGGGGAAAACGGCTGGGCCATAGGAGACAACAGAGACTACAAGGACCATGAGCTCCAGGACAGAATAGACTCGGTCTCGATATATAGCACTCTGGAGAAGGAGATAATACCTCTCTATTACTCAAGAGACAAAGACGGTGTTGCAAGACAATGGGCGAAAAGAATGAAGAACTCCATAAAGGAGATTGGGAGTAGATTCAATACTCACAGGATGGTCATTGACTATGCGAACGATCTGTATTTCCCCGCTGCAGATCTTTCTGAAGAGGCTGAAAGAGATGGCTTCAAACTCGCCAAGAGCGCAGCCGTGTGGAAAGACAAGTTCAGTTCCAGCTGGAACGCCATAAGGATCAAACCTAACGTGCAGGGAGAATCCTCAGCCAAGTCAGTGAAGGTAGGTCAGGAGATATCTCTATCGGCAAATATCTATCTGGGCACACTCGATCCCTCTGAAGTTCTCGTCGAGATCTTCGTAGCAAAGATGAACGAAGAAGGAGAGCTGGACAGTTTCAGTCTGTACCCTATGAAGCTCGTTAAGGAAGACGTTCATGGAGAATACGTTTACGGAGGAAAGTTCACAGTATCCGAAGAGGGCGATCTGGCCTATACCGTAAGGGTAATTCCAAACCCTGACAAGCTGCCTGACAGATACTTCATACCTGCTGCGAAATGGATTGTATGAAAAAACCCGCCGCCTTTAAGGCGGGTTTTTAATTATTCATAGAGAAATCTGTCAAAGTTCTCTCGAACTCTCCAGAAGAAATCGCTCCCCATAGCAGCGACTTGTACAGACCGGGAACGGTCATGATGGCTCTAAGTTCTTCATCAAGGAAGACTCTCTTCCTGGGGTCGTATTCACCGTCCAGAATGGTCTCTGTCGACTCTGAACCCGAAGAAATAATGCCGACAACCGCATTGTAGACTTCGGCAATCTCTGCTTCTCTTAGTCCCAGCTTTTGGAGCTGTTCGTAAATCTCGTGGCTTTCATTTCCCTCAGCTATCATCCTCAAAACAACATTTATATAATCAGGAAACGTCATCGTCTATTCAGGCACCTCCTAGCATTTCTCTCAATTGAAGAGCGTTATGAATTGCCCTACCCATGTAGCAGTTGTTAAAGAACACATAGACGGGCATATCACGTTTATGAAATTCTAGCACATCGAGGGCAAAACTTCTCAGATCAACTTCCGAATAATCGTAGTTGTATCTTTCGCTTCCGCTACTTCTGAACCAGTTCGAGTTTCTGCCGTGGAACCTGAAATAAGCACCTTTGGCACCGGCGCTGGGGATATAAGGAAACAACTCGCCGATAGATGGTTCATCGACCGTGACGGGTATTCCGCCAATCCTCTCCAGAGCTTCAAAAGTGGCCTTGTTCGCCCAACTATCGTGTCTGAACTCGAAAGCGAGAAGATTACTCTCTGGATCGAAAGAGTCGGCAACCTCTTCAAGATACATCACGTTTCCTTCATTGAATTTGAAAGACCACGGGAACTGAAAGAGAGTCGGACCCAATTTGCCCTCTTCTCTCATTGGAAGTAAAGCACTAAAGAACTCACTTGAGACTTCCCTTAGGCCCCTTGAATCACCCTTCCATAATTCATGAGTCACCCGGCCAGGCGCCTTCACAGAAAAAGTCATCTCCCCTGGAATCTTCCGTAAAATGCCTGTTATCGTCTTCAGCGATGGCATCCTGTAGTATGTGAAATTCAGTTCAACAGAATTGAACTTCCAGACAGAGTGATAATACCTGAGCATCTGGGAAGAGCTTATTCCTTCGGGGTAAGCAGTTCCTACCCAGTCGGGAAATGAGTATCCGCTCGTTCCCAAGTAGATCACTATAGCTCCTCTATTATGTATACAGGATCGTTGTTGTTAATTATTGCAGCGTTGGCCTCGTCAACATCGACATGGAATTCAAGCGCATAGCTGGAATGTACTCTGACTAGAACATCGTCGAAGATTACCCTTCTAGTCCCTGCACCTTCCGCGTAAACCATAACGATATCCTTGTCTTTCACACCATAGACTTCTGCATCCTCAGGAGTCATGTGTATGTGTCTTTTTGCCAGCATCACTCCTGAGTTCAGTACAACCGTTCCCTTTGGTCCTACAATCGTGAGACCGGCAGTCCCGGCATGGTCGCCAGAATCCTTTATCGGGGGTTTGATCCCCAGAGAGAAGGCATCGGTTCTGGATACTTCTATTTGTGTTGCCTTTCTTGCAGGCCCCAGTACCCTCACTCCTGTTATTGCTCCCTTTGGACCGACAAGGATCACTTTTTCGTCACATGCAAACTGTCCGGGTTGACCCAGATCCTTTATTGGAGTGAGCTGATGACCACTTCCAAAGAGTCTACCGATGTCTTCCTCACTCAGATGCAAATGCCGATTCGAAACTCCAGCTTTAATCGCAGGTTGCTTAAGCTTCACAAAAACACCTCCAGTTATCTATTTTTCTTGAACTTCTTAGGACCCACGAGTCCTTTTCTCACTTTCAGAGCTACGTTCTTAGGCCTGGTTAGAACTATTGTAAGTGGACCTTTAGCTACGTTTATCCACCCCAGGCCGCATATGTGAAGCTCCTGACCGGTACGAAGCCTGAATTCCTTAGCCTCCCATCTATACTTACCTCTTTTCGATCTATCAAAGGGAGGTCTCAGTATATCGCCGAACCAACTATCCCATTCTTTGGCAGCGGTGTTCGGGTTAGTTTCATGCACCGAGACGCTCTCCGGGACAAAAGTATGAAATATCCCGACTGGATCGCTCTGATTTTTCGCGTCTATCTTCACGAATCCGCCAAGGAAAACCGTTCGAACATCATGAAATTGAAAAGTAGATTTTTTGAGTCTTTTTCTGGCAAGAAGCCTGCTCTGATCCTCGGTACTCATCAAATCCGTCAGCCTGTCGTTCGTGAAAATCCCGGGAGTATCGTAAACAATCACAGCTGAGTTTTTCAGAGTCTTCGAAGCTACCTCTACAGTTGTTCCGGGGAAACGACTCACTATTATCTCTTCTGAACGCATGAGCCCATTCAGAAGAGAGGACTTTCCAACATTAGTCACTCCTATCGAGACAAACTCCTCCGCTGCGGACTTCAGATAGGCGTAAAGCGAATTCAGTCCGTACTTGCCCAGTACAGAGACGGGTCTCACTCTGATCACAGGCTCTTTGATAATGTCCGACGCCCACTCCCTTATCTCTTCAACCTTCACCTCTTTGGGAAGGAGATCTATCTTGTTTAAAACATAGTGAACGGAATGGTTCTTGAGTAGTTGAGAAATATCCTTCCTGTAGGTGCCGTCAAAATCGGAGATATCGATTACGTAAATCACTTCTCGCGCAAGCTTCAGGTACTCTTTAAGGTTATCGAGTGTATGTGACACGGAATCGTTCTCAGGCAAAGAACTATAGTGCTTTATCAAGAAACACCTTCGGCACATTATCTCCTTGCCAGCCTGGAGCCTTGATTCCAAAACCGATTCAGGTAGGTATCCCAGTTCTTCCGGGTCTTCATGCTGTAGTTCCACACCACATCCGCTACATCTCATCTATCAAGCGCCTCCACCTCTGGATGCTTTTTCATTTTGCTTAGAAGAAGACCTTCAACCATTCTTACAAGCTTCGTCCAGAAGAATTCTCTCTCCGAAATAGGTTCGACCTTTATTGTGTACGCCCCTAGAAGATTACCCATAATCATATCTGTGAAGAGCTGGTCTCCCACTACCACTGTCTTGAATGATGGAATATCAGAGTCCTTAAGCACTCGTTTGGCTTTGAATGTCAGAGGCTTTCTAGCTCGGCTGATTACCCTTATTGAATCCAGCTCATCATTGATTCTGCCGAGCCTGCCCGGCTTGCCATTTGAAATTAGAACGACCTCCATACCCAGTCTTTCCACTCTGCTGAGAAGCAACCGTTTCTCCTTCGAGACCGAGCTTGCTCCCCAGGGCTCAAGGGTATTGTCGAAATCGAAGATCACAAGTTTATAACCGGACTCCTTCAACGCATCAAAATCAATGTCCATAACGCCTTCGGCAAACAAATGAGGCGTGGCCAGCCTTCCCGTTCTGAAGATCCAGCCAATACTGAAGAAGAAGACAAAATAAGCTGCAATCGTCATCTTCCCCAGAAGCCTCTTATACCACTTCTGGCTAATATCGACCAGTGGTGCCACCAAGATCGAATACATCCCCATTCTGTTCCCCGCAATAATATCTGTGAAGAAAAGGTCTCCTATTATTACCGTCTTCTCAGGCCGCGACTTCATATCGCTCAGAACCTTCCGGAGTTCCTTGGTACCGGGCTTTCTCATCGAGTGATAAATCCTGAGTTTTTCTCCAAAGAGGTCTCTTAGGTTCCTCACTCTGGATTGCGGACCGTTTGTGACAACAGCGACCTTCATCCCGGCAGCTATGAGATCGTCGATTACCGACTTATTCCTCATATCGAATGGCTCTCTCCAGACTGCTATCGTGTTGTCGTAGTCAAAGAGAATGGTGTTGTAACCTAGCCTCCGGAGCTTGTCGTAGTCTATCTTCCTCACATTCTCGGCTTTGTCGTTTGGTACGGCACTATCAAGTATGTCCAGGATTCGCACGAATCTCCACCACTTCCAAATCTATCCGCTTCTTGATACTCTGAAGGAAACTCTTGAGTTCCTCCAGCAGACCAGCAGGAACGATGATTTTGAGTAGACCTTCATCTGTAACATGCCTTATATTCATCAGATTGTCTTCTGCTTCTGCAATATAACACAATACGTGGATGTCTTCCGGCCTGATCCTAATAAAGAGATCATACTCCAGTGCTTCATTCATCCGACAACCTCACAGCAGCTCGGCAGCCAGACTCGCCAGTTCAGAGCGCTCACCCTTTGTTAGGGTCACGTGGCCCGCAAGCGATTTGTTTGTAAGCCTTGAGGCGGAGTAGGTCAACCCATTACTGTATGCATCAAGGTATGAATTATCAATCTGATAGGGGTCGCCGATCACGACTATCTTCGTGTTTTCGCCCACCCTCGTAATAATCGTCTTGATTTCGTGAGGCGAAAGATTCTGGGCCTCATCGATGATGAAGTATTGATTGGGAATGGACCTCCCCCTAATGTAACTTAAAACCTCTACCTGAAGTTGCTCTCCCTTCTTCATGAAGGCATTCAGGTCCATGTGGCGGTTGTTGAACAACATATAGAGATTGTCGTATATGGGAGTCATCCACGGGTTGATCTTCTCTTCCATCGAACCGGGAAGATAGCCGATGTCCTGGCCCATTGGAATGATCGGCCTTGCCACCAGGAGCCTCTCGTACTTCTTCTCATCCACTACTTTTCTCAACCCGCAGGCAAGAGAGATTAGAGTCTTTCCGGTGCCAGCCATTCCAGGTATGAACACGACCCTTACGCTATCGTCCAACAGAAGCTCCATTGCCATCATCTGCTCGCGGTTTCTCGGTTTTATGCCCCAACTGCCAGACTCCATCGATACTTCAAGAGGAACTATCTTCTTCCCGTCCGGTACAACTCTTCCGAAAATCTCTCGTCCAAAATCGACAAACTCATTCGCCCCGACAGGTTCTGGCAGTCTTCCAGTTGAGAGCTCGTCCTTATTTATGAATTCATCCCTGAGAGAAGCATCATCTACTGTCGTTATGCCTGAAAGCTTGTCGTCGATCTCTACCTTGTCATGCAAATAGTCTTCTGCTTTAAGTCCCATAATATCTGCCTTTACTCGCATGTTTATGTCTTTGCTGACTAAAATGACAGGTAGTTTCTCTACGAGATTAAGCTCCATCATGTAAAGCAGAATGGCGTTGTCTTTGTAGTCGTTTGCAGCAAAAGGCGGCAGCTTGCTCTTGAATTCGTTGAACACTGCAATACGCAGTGTACCTCCTGATTCAAGCCTTATCCCCTCTGTGAGTCTCCCTTTTGATCTTAAGGAATCGAGAAACCTGTTAACCTTCCTTGCATTCTGACCGACAGAACCTGAGTTCTTCTTCAATTTATCTATCTCTTCCAGAACGGGAAAGGGAATAATAATGTTATTGTCCTCGAAATTAATAAAGCAATACGGATCGTGAACCAGAACGTTGGTGTCGAGAATGAAATCCTTGATCAAACCTAACCCCTCCACTTCTTTTCATACTTGATCATTTCGAATACTCCGCCCAGTCTCCTAGCCAAGGCAAGGAAGACCTTCGCCGTTACCCTCGCATCGTCCATAGCTCTGTGAGTAGGAACATCTCTTATCTTCAATCTCTTGGCAATATTGGTGAGGCTGTATGGACCTTCGAAAAAAACCTCATGAGCGATGTCAATCGTGTCTATATAGTTGTTTACGAGTGGCAGCACTCCCGTTTCCTTCGATGCGATATCGAAGAAAGTCATGTCGTTCACGATGTTGTGCCCCACGAGTGTCGCCCCACCAACATAGTCGCGAAATCTTGGAAAGACCTCTGCCATAGTGGGCTCTTCCGACACATCTTCGTTCTTCAGTCCATGAATCCCTGTTATTTGCGCCGGTATCTTAACAAGTGGATTCACAAGAGACTGGAATGAGAGATTGTGCAGGATTTTGTTCCCATACACCGGGATTGCCGCTATTTCAAGAATTCTATCACCAGAGAGCGGACTGGACCCGGTGGTCTCTGTGTCAATGACTAAGTAGATCTTCTTCATTTCAAACCCTCCGTGAAAATTCTACCATGAGAACTGCTTACACTCCTGACCACTTGTTTACTATACAATTGAGTGAGGTGATCCAATTGAAAGAGCTATCAGTAACTGTAAATCATGATCTGGGCAGTGAGAACGCCAAGAAGAAGTTAATGAGAAGAATCGAAGAGCTTAAGAGTGATTATGAAGGGAAGTTCACTCTGGACTCGTCCTGGAAAGATGATTTTCTCGAGTTTCATCTGAAAGCGGCAGGGATTAAGACCGATGGCTATTTGAATGTCACTGAAAGAGAAGTATCTGTTAGTGGAACTCTTCCCGTTTCTCTAGCCGTATTCAGAGGGAAGATCGAAAAGACATTGAAGGCAGAACTTGAGAAGCTTCTAAGTGACGGTGACTGAGAATTGCCGATAGATCTTCACAATCATAGCTTGTTTTCTCCAGACAGCGCCACGCCTATAGAAGAGATCGTGAAAGAAGCCACTCGAAAAGGCTTGAAAGTGATAGGCATCTCCGATCATGACGATCTCGACTCTTCTTTCCCATTCAGCTTCAGGCTCAAGGATCCGGAGGGCTATCTGGAGAGTCTCTCCAGCCTAAAAGAGAAGTCGAACATAAAGGTTCTATCCGGACTTGAAGTAGGTCTCCAGTCATGCGCTAAGATACCGCCTGATGGAGACTTCGATTACTTCATCTATTCGGTACATGGAGTACCGGGAGTAATTGATCTTTCGGTAGAGAACCTTTGGACGCTCTACCTGGAAGAGGCTATCGAGGCGATTTCGGAAATAGAGAGGCCAGGCTTCTTCGGTCACATAGATTTTCTGAGAAGGTATATTCCAGGTCATAGACCTCTTGATAATCGAATTCTTCTGGACGAATTACTGAAAAGGCTTATTCGAGTTGGAATCGGAATAGAGATTAACACATCCGGCTGGCGGTACCCGTACAAAGAACCGAGCCCGCAGCGCTGGATCGTGGAGAGGTATGTTTCTCTTGGGGGAAGGGTCATAACTGCCGGGTCGGATTCTCACCGCAAGGAAGACGTTGGCAGCTACATACACGACGCCGTCTCTTTGCTAAAGGAGATTGGCGTAGAAGAGATCTTCTACTGTGAAAGGATGGAGTATGTTCCCATCCAGCTCCAGGAGATCTAGAGACTAACTTTCTCTTCCTCTCAGCAGATTCTTGAATTTCATTAAGTTACCAAGCCCGAGAATTCTTATAAATAGAAAGTACACTGCGGTCCCTGCAGTCAGAGTTATCAACGTTGAAATAGATCCCGTTCCAAAGACTGCCTTCCCAAAAAACATTAGTCCGGACATGACAAGAGAAGCAACGATGATTTTCAGCATGGCCGTAACCTTCGCCTTTTCATATCCGGTCCATCTGAGGAGTGCTGCCGATACGATGACTGTACCGACAATTCCCGCAATACTTGTCGCTAATGCCACACCCAAAGGTCCTATTGTAAAACCGAGCAATATATCGAGAACCACATTCACACCAACCATGATCGCAGAGATTATTGTGGGCGTCCTGGGGCTCTTCCTTGCATAATATGCCCTTGATAGAACACCGTAAGATCCATAGAAAGGTAGTCCCAGAGTGTACCCGTAAAGGAGGGTTGTGGTTAAGGCCGTATCTGCAGGAGTGAACGAACCTCTCTCAAACAGAATACGGACAATCCCTTCGCCGAGAACAAGAAGTCCCAGTGTTGAGGGGATAATCAAAAAGGCGAGAACGGTTAACGCGTCCCATAGAGAACTCCTGAATTTCTCCTTAGAACCTTCTCCGGTAAGTTTTGAAAGTTTCGGAAGCGCTACCGTGGCCACCGCGATTGCGAAGACGCCTAGAGGAAGCTGATAGAGCCGCTGGGCGTATCCAAGACTCGATACGGCTCCCCTCCCAAGCTCAGTTGACACTCTAATATCGACAAAGGAGTTGATTTCGTTGATCGCCGGGGAAATCGCAGAAAAAAGGAACAGGAGCAGGAACTCCCTGACATCGCTTTTGTTGTAGCCCGGCCTGAAGACAAAGCCCCTTGATCTTGCGGAGAGAGCGACCACGCCGAGCTGGATGACTCCTCCGACAAGAAATCCGATTGTAGGACCGACAATTGGAGTTGAGAACCTTCCTGAAAGCAAAATTCCAGCGATCGTCGAGAGATTTATGAACATTGGTGAGACTGCCGCAATGAAAAAGGCATCGAGACTGTTGAGAACACCGCAGTAGACTGCCCAAAGAGATACTAGTACAATAAACGGAAAGGAGATCCTTATAAGTTGAGAGGTCAGTTCAAGTGCTGATTGATCGAAGCCTCCGGCAAAGGCTGAGGCAACCCCGTCAGAGAATAAGCTTCCCGCTGCTGAAATCGAGCCCGAGACAATAACTACGAATATGAGAACGGTAGAAGCGAACATAAAAGCTCTCTCTCTCGAGCTCTTCAGCTTCTCGTTGAATACTGGAACGAAAGCCATCGTCATCGCTCCATCTGCAAAGATCTTTCTGAGAAAGAAGGGAATCATGATCGCAACTAAATATGCGTCGTACTGAGCCGACGTGCCGAAATAGCTGGCAAAAAGGGAGTCTCTGACGAGACCCGTAATTCTTGATAACAACGTTGCTATTGCAAAAAGAGCCGTGCTTCTGACCGTGCTAGCCGTCATAGAAACCTCCAGAGAAGATTATAATACATGGTCGAAGGATTGGATAGGAGAGAAGTCTCAGATGTCCAGTCACGAGCGAAGTTGATAACTATGATATACTGAGCATGGCTATTACGAATGATCCTAAGGAGGGAAAGCCCCAAGGCTGCTAAATATGAAAAAGGTAGCTCTGATATTCGGAACCAGACCGGAGGCAGTGAAGATGGCTCCTGTCTATCTGGCGCTGAAGAATTCCTCTCTTAGGCCTGTTGTAATTGCTACGGCCCAGCACAGAGAGATGCTCGATCAGGTTCTCTCACTCTTCGGCATAGAACCCGACTTTGATCTGAATATCATGCAACAAAGGCAGTCTCTTTCGGGCCTTACTTCCAGACTGATCGAAAAACTCGACGAGATATATTTGCAGAACAAGTTTGATGCAACGCTCGTTCAGGGTGATACCACATCTACTTTCACGGGCGCTCTGGTATCTTTCTATCATAAGATCCCAGTTGGTCATGTTGAAGCGGGGCTGAGGACCGCCAACGTTTACGATCCCTTTCCTGAAGAAGTCAACAGAAGGCTCAACGGAGTCATTTCAACGTACCACTATCCTCCAACTGAGAAATCAAAGCTTAACCTGCTTAAAGAAGGAGTGCCTGAAGAAAACATGCTTGTTACAGGCAATACTGTCATCGATGCCCTGCTGTGGGTAACAAGCAACAAGTCCAGGCTTACTTCGAGCTTCAGAGAAGCGCTTGGTGTGGAGGGTGATGACTACATTCTAGTAACCATGCACAGAAGGGAAAACTGGGGAAGACCGATGCAGGAAGTTATGAAAGCAATAAAGGATGTCCTCAACGAGTTCCCCCGGATGAAAGTTGTCTTTCCGGTTCATCTCAATCCTGCCGTCAGAGAAGTCGTCTATCCGGAGCTTGAAGAACACGACAGGGTAGTCTTGACTGATCCGCTCGATTACCTTCCCTTCATTTCTTTGATGGAGAAATCAAAGCTCATACTCACGGACTCTGGCGGAATCCAGGAAGAGGCCCCTGCTCTTGGAAAGCCGACATTGGTACTGAGGCGCACGACGGAGAGACCAGAAGCGATCGAAGCAGGTACTGCCAAGCTTGTAGGAACAAGTAGAGAAGCCGTCTTCATGGAGACAATGAGACTTCTCAGCGATTCACGGGAATATGAGCGTATGGCGAAGGCAAGAAATCCGTTCGGAGATGGTACCGCGTCAAAAAGGATCTCTGATCACCTCTGTAAAAACCTGTAGATCCATTTACCGACTGCTAATCCTCGCTTGCTTTCATCTTGAGCTCCCAGAAGTATTCGTACAGCTCCGAAAGTGAAGAGAATTTTATCTTCAGATGATCAACTAACGCTGAAGTCATTAGAGTGTCGTCTATCTCCCGGTTGGCAGCGATGTAGAAGTCTCTATATTGAAACCATTCTAGCAGCTCTATGGTATTGCGTCAAAAAGGATCTCTGATCACCTCTGTAAAAACCTGTAGATCCATTTACCGACTGCTAATCCTCGCTTGCTTTCATCTTAAGCTCCCAGAAGTATTCGTACAGCTCCGAAAGTGAAGAGAATTTTATCTTCAGATGATCAACTAAGGCTGAAGTCATTAGAATGTCGTCTATCTCCCGGTTGGCAGCGATGTAGAAGTCTCTATATTGAAACCATTCGAGCAGCTCTTCGGACACTCCTTCTCTCTTCCGTCTTCTCTTGTACTTCTCTCCGAAAACCGAGAAATCGCTCTCTCTCAGAATACGAGTCTTTTCTGTAAACCTCGATGGATTCTTCGCTATTTCTTCATGGATCTTACTCATAGTCTCTCGAGATGGGAAGTAGAATCCCATACCGTAACGGTATCTGTCGGGAAAGAGCTCAAAAAAGTATCCGGGAGAGTCCTTCCAGTCGGGCCCTGGCACCCTGAAAGTGAACCACATATTGGTTCTGTAGGGAGGCTTTCCCTTGTTGCGCCTTGCATCCCGACTTATTCTGCTTATGGTCTTTCCAACCTGAGGTCTCACTTCCATAAAGGGATCAAGCCTTTCCATGAAGGGCGCAAGTTCACTTACAAGTGCCTTGAAGGGTTCAAGCAAGCACACGCGATACCGATCACGGTTTTTATCCATCCAGGAACGGTTGTTGTTCATCCCGAGATCCATGAGAAATGAAATAGTCTCACCTGAAAATCCCATGAACTGTCTTTCGCTCATCTCGCCTCCGCAATCGAGTGGGAAACGTAACTACCTTTCTCACAGTAGAATACCTCTTTAACTCCAAGCTTACATAGAAGAGAAACGGCCTGTGAATTGTAGCTCCCCACCTGATATGCTCTATGAGAGTCAGAACCTATAGTCAGTAGACGTCCTCCGAGTTCGAGGTATCTCTCTATCACCCATGATTGAGGGGTAGGGTCTCCGATTCCGTACATCCAGCCCGAAGTATTGACTTCAAGCCCCACATGACAGGATACCAGCTTCATAAGCAGCTGATCCATCTGCGGTCCGGATCTAGGAGGCTTTGCGTAAGGAATATGCCTTCTGAGGAAATCGAGATGGCCAAGAAAACCCGGTTTCTCGATCAAATCAACTGCTAGAGTCGCCTCGCGAAGGTAGATATCCCAAGGGTCTTCAAGAGTCTTCAGATCTGGCCTTCCCGGAACCGTGTGGACTGAGTAGATGAAGAAATCCATCTCCTCAAAAGGCAAGAGAATACCCTGGGACTGAAGACCCAGTTCAAGCCCGGCAAGTATCTTGATGGGAAACTTCCCCTCAAAGCTCTTGATCTCCTTCAGATAGCCCCCCGTTTCTTCGGGCTGCAAGCAGACTTCCTGAGAGACGTAAGGGTCGAAGTGATCTGATATGCCGACGACATGAAGCCCTTTGAGTGAAGCCGACTGAATAACTTCCTCGACCGTATTCCTTCCGTCTGAAAAAATTGTATGATTGTGAATATCTATCATCATAAGGCTCCGCAATCTATACTAGCATATTAATCAGAAAGCAATTGTACAGCCGCTCTCTTTTCTCTGTCGGTTATATGCAAATATATACTAGTTGTAGAAAGATTAGCATGGCCAAGTAATTCCTGTACTGTTTTTATGCTTGCTCCTTTTTGTAGAAGTTGTGTAGCAAAACTATGTCTGAATATATGCGGAGTTACTCGTTTCTCTGGATATACAAGTTTTATTTGTGTATTCAGTACTTTTGGAATAACGTTCCTCGCCATCGGCTCCCCACGGGTCCCGATAAAGACATGATCCTCATACTCGCTGAGGGGGAAATCCTTCCTTATCTGGAGGTAATCCTTAATTATGGCAAGGACCTGATCGTTCAGAGGAACCTCCCTGTCTCTATTTCCCTTTCCGCTCAGTATTCTTACAGCTGGCGAATTACCCATCCTAAGATCACCGAGTCTTAGTTTGCATACTTCGCTGACTCTCAGTCCACAGAAGTACATCACCGCCACAATAGCCTTGTTTCTCTTGCCAAGATTGGTTTCCTTGAAAGACGATATGATCTTCATTACCTCATCATGACTTATGTAGTCGGGGATCCTGCGTCTCGTCTTAGGGTTCTTTATGAGCTCCGTAGGGACCTTGCCAACCGTACCGCTTATATAAAGAAATGTATAGAATGACCTAATAGTTGAGAGGTTCCTCGAGACGGTAGTTGCTGAAGGCCTCTTCCTGGAGTACTTCCCCTGAGAATACTCCTTCACGAAAAGTTCGATGTCTCTTCTCTTCACCTCTTTAAAATCGGTATTATGACTCTCTAGAAACAACTGAAAGTGGTGAAGATCCGAAAGATATGCTGCGATAGTATTGAATGACATATTCCTAACATATTCCATATTGTCCTTGAATCTCTCGACGGCTTCGACAAACTCCATACATACCCCCAAATTGTCATACATTATGAGTCATAATAGTCATTATGACTCATATATTGTATTATAACACAGCCCATTCTCTATACCGTGTTCTGTAAGTCTTATCAAATGCGCATTATAGAATTACATCTCGTATATTGCCCTGTAACGCATTTTTTTGACAGGATGCATCTTGTACTATCCAAACAGCAAGAAACGAGCGCTATGAGCCGTTTAACGAGCATTTGTCTGTAATGCTCTCTCAAAGCGCGCTCTGATTTCCGATATTATAGCTCTGTATTTATCTGCAAGTCTATACCTCTTTCCCTCTCGCACCACAAGCTCTTCCTTGATTCCCGAGTAGTGTTTTGAAAGAGCTCCCATTATAGCGCCCAACGCCATTGGTCCTTTGACCAGTTCGCTCTCGTTCATCTCCAGAAACTCGTTTATTTTCCCCACCAGATCGTCTCCGACCATCGGAGAATCGAGCAAGGAGAACAACATGCCAACTGTAGGAAGTTTCAATCTGTTCATAATGAAGTCTTCCAGTTCCTCTTTTGTCCACTCCTTCTGAAGAGAGACTTGCGGCTTTCGAGCGAGTTCCTTTTTGAAGGCAAGAAGCATCAGCTCCATAAACGAAGATATCCTTTTGTCGTAGTCATCGTCAGTTACAAGAATCGAGGCTACCGAACTTACAGGAAGCTCAATCTGCTCTATCATCGCGAACAACATTCCCAGGCGTCCCACAGTCACGAAGGGCCTACCCAGGTCGATAGCCTCAGGCAGTATGAGCAGCGCATTTCTGGCTACACCCTTTGCTTCTTCGAAGCTGGCGCAGATGATGGCGGCTACTCTTATCTGTATATCCTCCCCGACCTTCCAGATACCCGTGATCTTCTCTCTGCCTGAGTATTTGACGTAATCCACAGAAAAGCCGGAGATCTCGGCCAGTCTGTTGACCAGATCTGCAAACGCTCTCCCAAGACTCTCAGAATCGCCTTTGAATGTGGGGTAGGCTTCCAGCAGCCCGTCAATATCACTAATTACCATCTCCGGTGTCTTGTATTTCGAAAGGAACTCTCTAATGAACCTGCTCCTACTTGAATGCTCTCCACCTTCATCACTGAGCTTGCCAAGTATCCTCACAACATCGACAGATGCAATCTGTGCTGGCATAGTATCACCTCTTACATTATACTAACACAAAAACAATCACGAGTTACATTGTTTATATATACATGTTCTAAATTTGTATGCAAATATATACTACTTATAGAGAGCTGTATATTGCTATACTTTATTACATAAATCAAACGTTGCAAGGCACTATTAACAACGCGTATACGGTATTATACTAGCATATCGACTACAATGTTATATTTACTAGCTAATCGTTGTATATCCGAATACGAAAAGAATGGACTAGCTCCAGGTCTGGCAACAACCATAGATGCAAGCAAATTTCCTGTCTTCAAGCATTCTGTTTCCGTCCTACCGGAAAGATATGCATGCAAGAATCCTGCGTTGAAAGAGTCTCCCGCTCCCGTTGTATCTACTACCTCTGTGGGAAAGGCGTCTACGCGTTTCCCGTCACTGATCTTTGCTCCCTCCGCTCCAAGAGTAACCACAACAACTTTTGGCTCAGTCTTCAAAAAGCCTCTAAGATGTAGCCATTCGCTCTTGTTAACAAGAAGCACTTCGCATTGCGCAGCAAGATCAGCAACTTCTGCACCTCTTTCAAAGGTCACTATCCCTCCCGGGTTATAAGAAAACCTCGGCTCACGGATCTCCTTCAAGAGATTGATAACTTGATCGGGGGCTATCCCCCCAAAATGGTAGAAGTCAGAGGATACATCAACAGGATAATTGACTTCATTAACACCCCTGTATGTGAACAGGTGTCTTTGGCCGTCTGTAGAAACTGCGGAGAAACAGAATCCCGTCTTTCCTTCTATTCGAGCTAGATACCGAATATCCACCCCTTCTCTTGTCAAAGCCTCTATTGCCATGTCGCCGAACCGATCAGTCCCCACTGCACCCTGCAAAAACACGTTCTTTCTCAACCTACTCAACATGATTGCCGTGTTTGCCGCACTTCCTCCGATAGTGAACATCATTTCCTTAATCCTGTTCTCTTCAACATTTTTACTTTCGTTGATGAAGGCGCTGAGATCTATATTCACATTGCCAACCACAGATAATCTCATATTCTAACCTCAACTCTTTAGGTAATTTTGGCTTTTGCTTCCTTTCACGATTATAATTGTTTATGAGCGTACAAAAAAATGACGTGGGAGGGTTCGCCTATGCTTTCATTTCCAGACGGGTTCATATGGGGTGTCGCAACGGCCGGTCATCAAATAGAAGGAAGCAATGTCTTTTCTGATTGGTACAAATGGGAACATCAGGGAAAGGTCAAGAATGGCGACACTTCCGACATAGCTTGTGGTAGCTGGGAGAATCTCGACAGGGATCTGGAGGCTGTTAAGGCTTTGGGTGTAAAGGCCTACAGATTCTCGGTTGAGTGGGCGAGAATTGAACCAAAAATCAACAGATTTGATGACAGTGTACTAGAGAGATACAGAGATTTCTCCAAGGCGCTTACTGAGAACGGAATCCAGCCCATTCTTACTCTCAACCATTTCGTTCTTCCTCAATGGTTCTCGGAGATGGGAGGCTGGGAGAATAAGGAGAACCTGCGTTACTTTCGTCGTTTCGTCTCGAGAATCGTCGAGTCTATGGGCGAATTCATTCACTACTGGGTCACTGTGAACGAACCGAACGTCTACGCAGTCATGGGCTATTTGACGGGAGAATGGCCGCCGGAAGTCAAGGATATGGGAAGGGCTATGAAAGTCCTCGCTAATCTTCTCTATGTCCACAGCGAGGCATATGACGTAATAAGGGAGTCGAATCCAACGGCGATGGTAGGGGTAGCTGTTAATATGATGCCTTTCTTCCCTCTCAGAAAGTTCCATCCAGGAGACAGGCTGGTAGCAAATTATCTGGACAGAGTCTACAACTACAGTTATCTTGATAGTCTGATGAAGGGCAGTATAGTTAAGCCTCTCGGCGAAGGAGAAGCGGTGCCTGAGATAGAATCAAAGCTCGATTTCCTGGGCATCAATTACTACACGCGAATCTTCGCCAAGTACTCGAAGCCCCTCCCTGAAATCGCAGCGGGTAATGAATTTGAGAAAACGGAAATGGGGTATGAGTTCTTCCCGCAGGGGATTGAAGAGGTTGTTCTGAAGGCATATAAGAGGTATCGACTGCCGATAATGATCACTGAGAATGGAATTGCCGACAAATCGGACGCACGACGATGGGAGTATATCGAGAAAGCTTTGTCAGGACTAAGAAACGCTATGGATAAGGGAGCCCGTGTATTCGGTTATCTGTACTGGTCACTTATGGACAATTTCGAATGGAAAGAAGGCTACTCAATGAAGTTCGGACTCTACGAAACGGTTCAAGAGAGTCTCGAATTAAGGCCTAGAGAGAGCGTTGCAAAATTCAGAGATTTCATCAGGGACAGTCTGAAATAGTACCAACGCAGAAAGCTAAAAGGAGTGTTGCCATAGCGAAATCGCCGATAATTGCTCCATGTGGTATCGAATGCTCTAGATATGCTATCTTCTTCGGACCGAAGAAAAGCTGAGCTATTGGAGAAGCAGAAATGTAGATTCGGCACTAGTTAGATGCAGCGGCTGCCAAGCGGGTGAAGGATCTTACCGCTGGACAGAAAGCTGCAACATTTTTGATTGTTGTGTAGCAAAACGAAGCCTGAGTCACTGTTATGAATGTGCAGAGTTCCCTTGCGATGCCCTTAAAGAACGAGCATCAGCCTATCCACACCACAGATCGGCACTCGGCAGACTCAGGTCGATGAAAGAGAATCTATCAAGAAGACACATCTGATTTTCGATAATAGCTCACGGCAACTACTGAATCAGAACTCCTAGAAGCTCTTCGGTTCCCTGCCGTTTCTCTGAAGAAACTGCAAATACCGGAGGTTTTCCCCAAAAGGTAACTTCCTCGGTTATCGATCTTTTCATCTGGAGCTGGCGATTCTTCGATAGTTTGTCGGCCTTTGTCAGAACCAAGACAAAAGGGATGGAATAGTGCGTAAGCCACTCAAGCATCTGCTCGTCTGCCGGCTGCAACGGGTGCCTTATGTCAACGAGCATAACAACGAGAGAGAGGTCTTCTCTCGATTCGAAATAGTCGGTAATCAGCCTCTGCCACTTCTCTCTTTCCGACATAGAGGCCTTTGCATATCCATAACCGGGCAGATCAACGAAATAGATCTCTCCGTTTACTCCATAGAAATTTATCGATCTTGTCTTTCCAGGAGTCGAACTTGTCTTCGCAAGTTTCCTTCCAAACAAAGCGTTCAACAAAGAAGACTTGCCGACATTTGACCTTCCTGCGAAGGCTATCTCCCTCCTTAATGGAGGGGGATATTCGCCTTTCGTGTATACAGTTCGGACAAGTTCAGCACTCTTCACCATCACCTTGAATCAAAGCCTCCTCTAGTACTTCGCTTATATTCTCAACAAAGACGAATTCCAGTTTCGACTTTATTTCTTCGGGGACTTTATCGAGATCTCTCTTGTTTGCAAGAGGAATCAGAACCTTCTTCATTCTGGCACGGTAAGCTGCCATCAGCTTTTCTTTCAAACCACCAATGGGCAGTACCTTCCCTCTAAGAGTTATCTCCCCAGTCATTGCAATGTCGTTTCTCACTTTTCTTCCGGTGACGGCCGAGACAATCGCCGTCGTGAGAGTAATCCCGGCACTGGGTCCATCCTTGGGAACGGCCCCTTCGGGAACGTGGATATGGAAGTCCTTCTTCTCGAAGATCTCGTTGAACTTCTCATCTCCACAAAGCTTTCTGGCAAGCGACGCCGCGATCTGTGCCGATTCCTTCATAACATCGCCCAGCTGACCTGTTATGATAGTCTTTCCTTTCCCGGAAACGGGCAGGACTTCAATGTACATGATTTCTCCCCCAACCGATGTCCAGGCCAGTCCAGTCACCACGCCGACCTCTGGATGCTTCCTGAAATCACTCTCTTTGAATAGAGGTGCTCCAAGATACTCTCCCAGTTCATTGACACCGACCGAGATTGAATCAGCGCCCTCAGCTATTTTCAGGGTGGCCTTTCTGATGATTTTCGCCAGATTTCTATCGAGTTCCCTAACTCCGGCTTCTCTTGTGTAGTCTCTAATTACGTCTCTTGTTGCGGCCGGTGTTATTTTGAGTCTACCGGCCTTCATGTTGTATTCATCGAGAAGCTTCGGCAATATATGCTCCCTGGCTATGTGATACTTCTCAGACTCCGTATAGCCTGGAATCTCGATAATCTCCATCCTGTCTTTCAGAGCGGCAGGGATCGAATAGAGAACGTTTGCCGTGGTAATGAACAGGACTCTGGAAAGGTCAAAAGGCACTTCCAGAAAATGATCGGTAAAACTGTTGTTCTGCTCGGGATCAAGGACCTCGAGAAGAGCAGAAGCGGGGTCTCCTTGAAAACTGATTCCCATCTTGTCGACTTCATCAAGCACGATTACCGGATTTCTGGTCTTCAGCTTTCTGATCATCTGCATAATCCTGCCCGGAAGCGCTCCTACATAAGTACGTCTGTGGCCCCTTATTTCTGCCTCGTCTCTCATGCCTCCCAACGAGATTCTACCAAACTTCCTTCCCATAGCCTCGGAAACAGACCGACCAAGTGAAGTCTTCCCAACACCCGGAGGCCCAACGAGGCAAAGAATCGGAGTGCGCAGGTTCTTCGAAAACCTCCTGGCCGCCAGGAATTCAAGAATCCTTTCCTTCACATCGTCCAGTCCATAATGATTGTTATCAAGAGTCTTTCTGACGTCCTTGATCACTATCTCATCATCTGTCTCTTTCTGCCAAGGGAGGTTCAACAACCAATCGAGATAGGTTCTCACAACCGTCGCTTCCGGAGAATATGGGGACATCTTTTCCAGTCTCGAGATCTCTTGCTCTGCCTTTTCCTTTACCTCCTGAGGAAGCTCGCCGGACTCGGCCATCTCTTTAAGCTCTTTGATTTCCTCGTCTTCTTCGCCCTCGAGCTCCTCCTGGATCGCTCTCATCTTTTCTCTCAGGTAGTACTCCTTCTGCCCCTGCTCAATCTTCTGTTTAACCCTTTTGTCTAGTTCTTCCTCTAGAGAGAGAATCTCTATCTCTCTCGTTAGTAACTCCATTAGCGTATTGAGACGATCCTTCGCTTCAATTTCCTCGAGAAGACGTTGTTTCTCTTCCAAAGAAAAGGGCACCATTGAGGAAACGAAATCTGCAAACTTGTCTGCATCGGAAGTATCTTCCAGCGCCATTATCGCTTCGTCGGGGAAACGTCTGCTCATCGATACATATCTCAGCGCAAGTTCCTTCACCCTTCGAACCAGCGCCTGAAGCATCTTACTTTTTCTACCCTTGGACTTCAGCTTCTCTGCAACGACGATAAACGTGCTCTCTCCTTCCTCCACTGAAGAGAGCCTGGCTCTTGTCAAGCCTTCAACAAGAATCTTGTAGTTCCCATCGGGCATCTTCATCAGCTGTACTATTCTCGCTATCGTTCCAATCTCGAATAGATCCTCGATCTCGGGTTCTTCTTTAGTAATGTCCCTCTGAGAAACGAGAAATACCATCTGATTGAATTTGCCAATTGACTCCTCCAGCGCCGCCAGAGACTTCTCGCGTCCAACATACAACGGCATAACTGAAGAAGGATATACCAACATGTTTGTTCTCGTCGGTATAACCGGCAGTTTGTCGGGTATCTCAATCTTTCGCTCGCTTCCTACAGCAGCCTTTTCAAGCAACTCAAACTTCTGAGCCATCTATTCACCTTCCTTCATTCTTATCTTGATCTATTCTCTTAACCAAACGATCCAAAATGCTCTTCATTCTGCGGCCGAATGGCTTCAATTTCACGGTTCGCTTGATCTCGTCGAAATGCTCCAGTTCAACTATGAGATAAGGCTCGCAGACATACTTAAAGTAAAGTTTAGGCCATTCTACCGCTAGAACCGTATTGCAATTCATTAGATCGTAGATAGCTAGATCCAGAACCTCTTCTTCACCGGTAATCCTGTACAGATCGACGTGAATGAGAGCGGGATGCACTCTTACCGTTTCGACATCGGCGCTTCCGCCAGTCGAGGATCGGCCGGGATAGAAGTTGACAATGTTGAAAGTCGGACTTCTCACGCTATCCTTATCGATTCCCAACCCGCTGGCCAGCGCCTTTACAAACGTCGTTTTTCCACTGCCCAGATCACCGAATAGAAGGACCGTCTCTCCTCCTTCGAGTGCCTCTCCAAGTTCTTGTGCAAAAGTCTCGAGATTTTTCAGCTCTAGTTCGCCCAGTTCATAGATCTCTTCAACGCCTCTTTCCACCTTTTGTACTCTGCCTCCATTCTATCGCCCGAAGGTTCGAAGACAACTTCGCTTATTCTCTTGTTCTTCAAGCTCTCCCGATCCCAGAGATCTGTGCATATTCCTGCAAGCATTGCAGCACCAAGCGCGGTCGTTTCCTTTATCAGAGATCTGTCAACCGGGATATTCAGGATATTTGCCTGCATCTCCATCAAGAAGTTATTTCGGGTAACTCCTCCGTCAACAAGCAGCTTGTTGAGCGTGATTCCCGTTTCTTTTTCCATCAGCTCAAGAATTTCTCTTGTCCTGAAAGCGATGTATTCGAGAACGGCTCTTACTATATGTGCCTTCCTCGTTCCCCTTGTTAGACCGATCATCATTCCTCTTGCTGAGGAGTTCCAGTAAGGAGCTCCCAGCCCTGTCAAGGCACCGGAGAAAAAGACTCCTCCATTGTCATTGACTTCTCTGGCAAGAGGCTCCGTATCGGAAGGGCTGTCAATAATCCCCAGTCCATCTTTCAACCAGCTTATAAGGGCTCCGGTGGCAAATATCGAACCTTCCACAGCGTAGACTGTCTCTTCCGTTGACTTCCAGCCTATTGTCGTAAGCAAGCCATGATCGGAAATCTTTGGTTTGTTTCCAATGTTCATCAATATAAATGAACCAGTCCCATAAGTACATTTCGCGTCACCGGTCTGAAAGGCCGTCTGACCGAACAGCGATGCCTGTTGATCTCCAGCTATTCCCCCGATATTTGGGCCGTAGATCGAAGGACCGAGAAGCTTACTCGATTCCACCACTTCGGGCAGAAACTCTTTCTCCACTCCAAAGAGATTGAGTAGGTCGCGATCCCATTCAAGCTTCTCGATGTTGAACAACATCGTTCTCGACGCGTTCGAGAAATCACAAACATGGAGATTCTCTCTAGTCAGATTCCAGATTAACCAGGAGTCAATCGTACCAAATCTTAATCGCCCTTTTCTTGCCGCCTCTCGAACTACCGGTACATTCTCCAGCAGCCATTCCATCTTCGTCGCGGAGAAATAGGGATCCGGCTTGAGGCCGGTCTTTCGTCTTATCAATTCTCCATGAGACTCTTCAATCTCTCTGCATCTGTCGGCAGTTCTTCTATCCTGCCACACTATTGCGTTGTAGAGCGGCTGATCAGTCACCGAATCCCAGGCAACGACCGTTTCTCTTTGATTTGTGATGCCGATTGCCGCAATTTCCCTGAATGAGATCCTGGCATCCGAGACTACTTTCTCAATTGAACCCATTGTGCTTAAGATGATGTCTCTAGGATCGTGCTCAACCCACCCGGGTTTGGGATAGATCTGCGCAAACTCCTCCTGAGCAACGGCAACTTGATACAGTTCTTCATCAAAAAGAACGGCTTTGCTGCTGCTCGTTCCCTGATCGATAGCAAGAATATACTTCATCTAACCCCTCCTATCTATGAATACGTCTTCTGAAGACGATAGCATCTTCAGGGCAAAGTTCATGGCAAACGTAACAAGCTATACACTTACCATAATCGATATTTAACCTGCTTATGTCGATTGCTCCAGCCGGACAGGCCCTCTCGCAAACACGACAGCTCACACACTTCTTCCTATCTATTTTCGGAAACTTTGTTACTAATCTCCTCAATAGGGATGCACCGTAAACACCTATTAAATTTGTCTCGGGGAGAGAGAGTTTTTTCGGCTCGACTTCATCTCCGACAACCTTGTAATTTCCTACTAACCCTTTCTCCCTTGCCAAACGGAGAATTGGGACCTTCGAATTTATCACTCCAAAGAGTTCTGCGATGGCATCATCTAGTGCGAAAACATCTTCTGAAATGCCAATTATTCCTGGCCTTATAATCCTCCCGTTCGACGGACCGTTGCCATCCATGCCTTCTACGCCGTCGATTATTGTCAGGGACGGCTTCAAATAGCCAGCCAGATCAAGAAGCATAACCGAGAACTCCTTCATGTTTCTTACTCTGAAATGCCAACCCTGCTTCTTAACACCCGGAACACAGCCAAAAAGATTCTTTACCCCGAATGTGACCTGAGTGAGTGAATGTGTCTTGAGCTTCGGAAGATTCACCAGAAGATCGGTTTCAAGAACCGGCCTGGCAATTTCGAAGCTTCTGTACGTACCATGCTCCAGGACTACAGGAACGGGATCATCGAAATCGACAAGTGGAACGCCCAGGTCTTCGCAGACAGAGGCGATCCCGGATGCATGGGCAGCGACTGCAGTGCTCACGCTTGCCGGAGAATCCCCGATGCTCACATTGGCTCCCCTCTCCATGAAGATCTCTGCAACCGCGCGCACAAAAGCAGGATTCGTGGTTACACAGTTTTCCGGAGATCTTGCCGATAGAAGATTCACTTTCAGAAGAACTTTCTTTCCCTGCAGAGTTTCGTTGAACTCGATCAGGTCCAGCCCTTCGCTAATCTTCTTCCTGCACCTTGCGTATTCTGGGCTGCTTAGGACCGCCACCCTTTTCATTAGATTCTCGTTTTCCATAAATGATCCTCTTCTTTTTCCTTCTATCATCGACTATGCTGGACACCCCTTCGGGCAGCTTCAGCTCGGAAGAAGCAAGAGTCTCCACAATGACCTCTTCAGGAATTGAGGTGATGGCCCAGAGATCTGTGAGATACAGTCTCTCTCCAGATCTTATCGGAGCTTTTTGAACTGCTGATTCAAGAGCCTTTCTATACCGTTCCCTGATTTCCTCTTCGGAATGATTTACCTTGTCATCCATAGTGGATCACCTCATAAAAATTATACTCTATACGTTGCCCTTGGTTTGGAAAAGAGCTCCCATGATCTGTATAATTCTTCACAAGTTTCTTTTTGACCTTATTCTGAAAACACTCACTTCATTATAAAATCTAAGGGGAGGGAAGTCTATTGGAGTTTGTTGTCCTTGATACTGAAACTACCGGGCTAAGCGTAGAGCGAGGTGCAAGGCTCATAGAAGTGGCTGGGGTGCGAGTGAGAGACTGGAAGGTCTACAGAAACGACACTTTTGAATCACTAATAGACCCCGGGTGCATAATCCCGATTACAATAACTGCCCTGACGGGAATCAGCAATCTCACAGTTAAAGGGAAACCTTCGGTGGCAGACGTATTAAAGGATTTCTATTCCTTCGTGGGCGATTCGACCCTTGTTATCCATAACGCTCTCTTTGATCTCTCGTTTATAAATCACTTCGGCATCAAATCCGGGCTTGGCAAACTGGACAATTCGTATATCGACACGGTAGAAATGTCCAAGACCGTTTTCAGATATGGCAGAAACAATCTGGATATTTTGCTTGCTAGACTGGGCATAATTCCCGAATCGCGACACAGGGCGCTTGGAGATGCTCTCGCGACAGCAGACGCTTTTATCGCGATGTTAACTAGAATTGGTAAAAACAACGTAACTCGTTTCATACGGAACTCTCACAAGTAACGATTGCAATCTTTGAATATTTGATCGCCTTTTCCCGGTAATTCTGTGGACCACTGCTGGAAAGTCTTTCACGACAAATCGCAGATTTTTCTTACCGGAAGAACCGGTTTCTTAGCCCAAATTATGCTCTTTTCTTTTTTTGAATTACCCATATATTGTGGTAAAATCATTCTTGGACACAATTTATAGAGTCCTACATCATTAGCCGATTCATGGAGGTATTGAGATGTTGAATGTAAGAAAAAGGAATGGAGCCATAGTCGAATTCGACCTGGAGAAGATAATCAGCGCCATGAAGAAAGCATTTGAGGCAACTGAAACACATTTTAACGAGGATATTCTTGAGAGGGTTGCGCTAAGGGTAGTAGCCGATTTTCAGTCGAAGGCCACCGATAATCTGGTGGACATAGAGGATATCCAGGATTCCGTTGAAAGAACTTTGGAGAGTCTAGGATTCGCTGACGTTGCCAAAGCCTATATTCTATACAGAAGGCATCGAGAAAAGCTAAGAGAACTCGATTCTTCCATGCTCGATTTCTCTAAGACAGTCAACAGTTATCTTGACATGCTCGACTGGAGAGTTCACGAGAACTCCACAGTAACCTACTCTATCGGCGGTCTGATTCTGCACAACAGTGGAACTGTGACCGCCAATTACTGGCTGAGGGAGGTATACGATCCCCAAATTGGGAATGCCCACCGCGAGGGGGACATTCACATCCATGATCTATCGATGCTCTCGGGCTACTGCGCGGGTTGGAGCCTGAGACAGCTCATAGAAGAAGGACTTGGTGGTGTGCGTGGAAAGGTATCCTCCTCACCTGCAAAGCATCTATCAACGCTCGTTAACCAGATGGTCAATTTCCTCGGAATACTTCAGAATGAATGGGCAGGCGCCCAGGCGTTCTCTTCATTCGACACCTATTTGGCCCCATTTGTAAAAGTAGATAACCTCTCTTTGAAGGAAGTGAAACAGAACATTCAGTCTTTCGTTTTCGGAGTAAACACACCTTCTCGATGGGGAACACAGGCCCCCTTCACGAATGTTACTCTTGACTGGGTGGTTCCATCCAAGCTAAAGAGCGAAGCTGCTATTGTCGGCGGCAAAGCTATGGACTTCACATATGGTGATTGTCAGGAAGAGATGAAGATGATCAACCGAGCCTTTCTGGAAATTCTCGACGAGGGTGATGCCAACGGACGCGGTTTCCAGTATCCGATACCCACATATAATATTACAAAGGATTTCGATTGGGACAACGAAGACGCCCAGCTTCTATTTGAGATAACCAGCAAATACGGTACTCCATACTTCCAGAACTTCATAAACTCTGATCTGGACCCGGATGATGTCAGAAGTATGTGCTGCAGGCTTCAGCTCGATAAACGAGAACTGAAGAGAAGAGGGGGAGGGCTCTTCGGCTCGGATGAGTTCACTGGGTCTATCGGCGTCGTTACGATAAACTTGCCGAGAATTGCATACCTCAGTAAGAGCGAAGAAGAGTTCTTTGCACGTCTTTCTAAAATGATGGATTTGTCGAGCAGAAGCCTTGAAATAAAGAGATCGGTAGTTGAGAAACTGAACAGTGAAGGCCTTTATCCATACACAAAGAGATATCTGAAGAACTTCGATAACCATTTTTCTACGATTGGCTTGATAGGAATGAATGAAGCAAGTATGAATGCCCGATGGATCAGAAAGACTATAGCCGAAGAAGAGGGCTATCAGTTTGCATTGAGAGTGCTGGACTTCATGAGAAACAAGATGATCGGCTATCAGGAGACAACCGACCATCTCTACAACCTTGAGGCGACACCGGCCGAATCAACGGCTTACAGGCTCGCCAAGATGGACAAAGAGAAATTTCCTCAAATACTTACTGCGGGAAAGGACAACCCGTATTACACAAACTCATCCCATTTGCCTGTGGACTACACGAAGGATATTTTCAGCGCGCTAGACCTTCAGGAGGAACTACAGAAGAAATATACAGGCGGCACAGTGTTTCACGCCTTCCTTGGAGAGAGGATATCTGACTGGGAAACGACCAGGCAACTTGTGAGGAAGATCGCAGAGAATTATAGAATTCCGTACTTCACGATTTCACCAACCTATTCAGTCTGTCAGAACCACGGATATATAAGAGGTGAACAGTTCACATGTCCCGAATGCGGAAAGCCAACCGAAGTGTATTCAAGGATTACAGGCTACTACAGACCAGTACAGAACTGGAACACTGGAAAACAGGAAGAATTTAAGACGAGAGAGACCTACATAATCAGGGGAGAGAGAATAGATGAATTTCGCAGGAATGGAGAGGGTCAGTCTAGTGGACTATCCGGGCAAAGTAGCCCTGACACTGTTTACCTCAAGCTGTAATTTCGACTGTGCTTATTGCCACAATCCTGAACTGAAGAAATCGGTAGAGGAGAAAGTTGGTGAATCAGAGGTCTTCAAGTACCTTGACAGAAGAGCGGCTCTCATTGATGCGGTTGTTATTACCGGGGGGGAGCCTACACTCAGGGCAGATGATCTGATTCCATTTGTCGAAAGACTGAAGGCCCAATTTCCGACTGTGTTGGTTAAGCTCGATACCAATGGCTGGAATTCAGACATTCTCAGGGAGTTCCTGAATGTCATCGACTATGTCGCAGTTGATCTCAAGTCTCTGAACTATGAGCCTTTTTCTACTGTAAATCTGAAGCAAATCCAGAAGAGTATTGAATTGGCAAAGACTTTCTCCACTCATGAGATAAGGATCACAATGTTTCCACCTTACGTTCCTGAAAAGGATTTCGAAGAGCTCGCGAGAATGTGCAGCGGGGCGTCGTTGGTTTCAGTTCAGCAGTATAGACCGGTATCCGGGTTTTGCGAATCGCCACCTTATCCGGATTCAGTGTTAAGCGAATTCGCCGACTCGCTCTCTGAATATGTGAAAAACGTTTTCGTTAGGAAGTAAGCTGAAGGACATGGGGTGGCAGAAGAACCGGCCTTTTTTCGTGGCCGGTTCTTTCGTTTTGTGCTTGCAAAGAAAAGCAAATGACCTTCTTGTGAAGCTAGCCAAGAAGTTACCTGAGTTCGAAGTAGAATTTGAAACCGTCTCCTCCGAAGAATACTTGAGGCTCCACTCCAACTCCCAGTGGTGTTCTCCACTCGAAACCTATTCCTATCGACAGACCGAGAGTGGCGTTGTCACCCGCGGCCGCCATCAAGTAGAGCTTGGGAATGAAGACGCTCATATCATCGGAAGGAGCAATGCCGAAGCTCTCAGTGAGAGGGACTCCTGCCTGAAGTATCTCCAGCGCATAGAATCTAGGATTAAATGCATTGGGGTTCCAGCCCTTGAGATCGGTGCTTCCTCCCAGGTAGAAGCTCCTGGTGACCGGCGCATCTCCGAAATAAGTCACACCTGCTCTTGTCTCACTCTCGATATAAATTCTTCCAATGATCCTGTACCAGTAATTTACAGACGCCTTCTGCTGGAGATAGCATATTCCTTCCCCAAATCCAAAGGAAAGATTTGTCTGCCCGTAGAGATTACCTCTCTTCTCCTGATAATTGTCTTCATCCCCAAAGGCAAAGGCTCCTGTTAGTATTGATACAGAGTAGTCGTTTGAATCCGTAGCCTCAAATGTTGCACTTTCAAAGGTGTAAGAGAGTCCAGCAACGTAGTCTCCAATGGGATATGTCGCACCCAGATCTACAGAACTAAGAGAAAGAATAGTATCTGCCTGCCACGGAACATCTTTAAACAGAGTCACTTCAATGAAGGGATTGATTCCTGTTCCAAAGACGCTAAGGGTGCTTGCGCCAAATCTCAATCCCCCCCAGAAGAACTCGGGTTGGGGAAGGAAACCGAGGATTTTCTTGTCGGTCAATCTGAGAAACCGAACCCCACCATAGAGATTAACACCGGTACCGAGGAGATTTCTCTCCCCCAAACCCATCGACATGTACTCGCCGAAATAGGGATAGATTGTCGAACTCTCCTGAACCGTAATCACCAGCTTATAGTCGCCATTTGAGTCTCTAAGCTGAAAATATACGTCTGTAAAGAGACCGCATTCTTCCAGATTTCTCTTTGCCCTGTAGACTCTCTCGATATCCAAATCTTCACCGATCTTGAGCCCGGAAATATTGATTACCACTTGTGGAAGTGTCTTATCAACACCTGTTACTTCAATTTCAACGATTTTGTTGGCAAAAACCGTTAGAGAAAAGAAAATGAATATTACCGACAGAAGTATTCGCTTCATATCATCACCTCACTCAAGCAACGCGTTGACTTTCGTAACAGCACTATCGAAAGCCGATTTTGGCTCTGAAACACCTTTTCTTACCTGCTCAACAGCGTCGTAAAGAATATTCCTGATCTCAATAATATTTGTGTGAACCGGTCTGGGTCTGGCAAACTCTATCGAGTCTATTGGAGCCTTCAACTGCGGGAAGCGCTGCCAGATAAGCTGTATCTCAAGAGAACTCATTGCAGACTTCAGAACCGGCATGTATCCCGTTCCCTCATACCAGAACAATGTGTTCTTCTCTGAAACCATCCATTTGATGAAGGTCCAGGCGGCCTGAAGCTTCTCTTCTGAGAGTCCGGCCATTATGGCAAGAGAACCTCCTCCAAGCGTTGTGGTTTTCTGCTTACCTTCAGGAAGAGGGGCTACTCCCAGACTCCAGGGTATGTTCTCGAGAGCGTACCGAATTCCTCCGCTCGTCATGGGGCCCATCGAGATTCTCCCCATTGTGAAGGACTGTATTCCTTCATCGATGGTCAAGTCCACCGGAGACAAACCCTCGACGAACCAACGCCTCCACGTTTCCAGAGCCTCGACTCCCTCAGGAGAGTTGATTACACACTCGGTCATATCTTCATTGAAAATCTCTCCTCCGTTCTGCCAGACAAGAGGTTCAAACTGATAGAACATGGTGTCTACACCCCATAAGAGACCATACTGAGAGGGTCTGGAATCCAGAGATTTTCTTATTGTGAGTCTTCTGGCGTATTCCTCGAGTTCCTCCCAGTTCTGAGGAGGTCTGTCTGGATCAAGTCCCGCTGCTCTGAAATGATCCTTGTTGTAAAAAAGCATAAGCGCACTGATGTTGAAAGGAAGCGCATATGGCTTTTCGTCACGAACTATTGTCTGCCAGAAGCTCTGGACAAAGTCATCGGGGTCAAGCGTAGGATCGCCGGCCAGAAGATCTGTGAGATCCTGGAGAGAATGGTCTTTTGAAAATATCTGGATGTGCTCGATGTTCACCTGCGCTACATCCGGCCCTTTTCCTGCCAGCAAAGCCGCCTTTAGTTTCGTAACGGTCTCATCGTACGAGCCTTGAAAGATTGCCCTTACAGTGATGTCCTTGTGTGCCTTGTTGAAATCAGATACGAGTTTGTCGATAATCGGCTTCTGATAATCAGACATCGAGTGCCAGAATGTGAGCGTGACAGCTCCCATTCCCGTTAGTGCAAAGATCATCAAGATAACTACCATGGTCACTCTTTTCATCTCTTCCTCCTTATCGCTATCCTTTTAGTCCCGTAAGGGTTATTCCCTTCACGAATTGCTTCTGAGCGATGAAATAGGCTATCATGATCGGAAGCGTAGCCACTACAGTTGCGGCCATAAACTCTCCCCACTGTATTCCCCCTTCAGACTTGAACATTGCTAGTCCCAACTGAACAGTTCTCATCTCAGGTTCGCTAATAATCAAGAGGGGCCAGAAGTAGTTGTTCCATGACCACATGAAAGAAAAGACTGCGATTGTTGCTATCGCGGGTTTTGTGAGAGGTAAAAAAACATTTAGCAGAGTTCTTAAAGGACCGCAACCATCGATTATCGCAGCATCCTCTAGATCCCTTGGAATCGTGAGAAAGAACTGCCTCAGAAAAAAGATCGAGATCGCAGTAGCTGCGTGAGGAATAATGAGGCCAAGGTATGAGTTGTCCAGATTGAGTCTCATTACAACGAGATACTGCGGAATCATTACGACTTGCTGAGGGATCATCATAGTTGCCAGAAAGATGTAGAATATCACTTCTCTGCCCCTAAATCTCATTCTCGCAAATGCAAAGGCCGCCAGAGAGGCCGTCACAAGTTGCAAGAAAGTGGTTCCCAGCGCTACGATAGTGCTATTTAGAAGGTATCTTGCGAATGGAACTTTCGTGAAAACACTAACATAATTCTTCAGAGTGAACTCCTTCGGGATAAGAGAAAAGGGATCCATGAGAATCTCTCGCAAATCCTTAAAGGAGGTCATGAAAGACCAGAAAAACGGGAAAATCATCACAACTGCACCGGATATCAACACGAAGTACTTCAGAATCCTTCCAATCCTCTTACTCATAATGAACGGTCCTTTCAATTGTCTTTACTTGGAATGCAGTCAAAAATATCACAAAAAGGAAGAGAACAAAGGCCATTGCGGACGCATAGCCAAACCTGTAATAGGAGAAGGCCTCTCGATAAAGCCGAAACACGACAACGGAGGTTGTGTTAAGCGGTCCGCCGTCTGGAGTCATAACCATAATCGGTCCAAAGACCTGGAAGGAGCTTATGCTGAACATTATGAGAAGGAAGAACGTTGTCGGTGAAAGAAGCGGAACGGTGATCTTTCTCAACATCTGGAACCTGTTAGCTCCACTCAACGCCGCCGCTTCATAGTATGTGGTCGGGATATTCTGAAGACCGGCCAGATAGACAACCATGGCATATCCGATATTCTGCCATATTCCCATTAGAATTATCACGAAAAGCGCTACGCTCGGCCCCTGCAGAATTCTGGGAAGCTGAATGCCTGTCCAGTTGAAAAGAATTTGAATTACGCCCTGAGGATTAGTTAACCAGTTGATGTAATCCCCGCCAAACAAGGAGATGATATGATTCACATAACCGAGTTCCGTACTGAACAGAAAGCTGAAGCCCATACCGGCAGCAATGGGTGATGTAACTACCGGAAGGAAGTAAATCATTCGAAAGAACCCTATCCCCTTCATCGTCGAATCGTTCAGAAGATTGGCAAAGAGAAAACCGATAAGGAGCGAAAAAGGGAGAACGCCGAGAATGTAATAAGCGGTGTATAACATTGAGTCCCAGAATTCGCTCGATGAGAGAATCTGTGAGTAGTTCCCCAAACCAACGAAAGTCATTGTCGGAGACAGGTCCCACTCAAAAAAGCTAATGGCAAATGAGTATATCAAAGGATATAAGAGAAAGAAACCAATTATTGCACCTGCAGGTGCAATAAATATATAAGGAGTAGCTTTCTTCACCTGTAGACCTCCATAATGCTATTGTTCAAATACTGAAATACCAGCCCTTCCTTGAACGCCCACAAATTTCAAAATCCTGAAGACTCAACTAACCTGAGAGTCTAGTCGCACCGACATAAATACCACCCTGTCGTAGATGAAAGCCTAACGTCTTTTACAATGGGAAAATTCTCTTTGAGCTCTTCGAAGGCTTTCGGAACGAAGTTTCTGTAATCGCTTCTTTCGAAGAACTCGACAACATAGACCAAGAGATTTCTATTCGGAAAGAACTCATGAATCAGAACCTCTTTCCTGCATATTCTGCGACTCTCTCTATAAAACTTCTCCCTGCCGTCAATCTTATGACCGTGTACAACATAAGATGCAACGAGAAGATCAAAACTATTGTCTTCAAAGGGAAGCTTCTCAAAAAAGTCGCCTTGAACGACTTTGACCCCGCTTTCCTTAAGATTATGCCTTGCTATTACTACCATGGGAGTCGAAGCATCTACAGCCGTTACTCGGTATCCCAGTTCATCGAATGCTTTGGCAAGAGCACCTGTTCCGCAACCGATATCGAGAACGCTCTTGATGTCGTCGCCAAGTAGAGAACGGTGTTCTTTCAAAAGGCTTCGATAACTTTTAAGCTGCGACTTGAAAGCAACGTTATAAAATGGAGCTATTAGTGAAAACAGCAAGACATGCGCTTTGTTTCCCATCTATCCTCCTCACTTAGATAATATCAGAAATTCTACAGAATTCGGCAAAGCTAGATCTGTTGTTGACATTGCTAGCTGCAACCAGTATAATATATATGATTAGTGCATATATAGGAGGTGACAATATGCCATTTGGATCTGGTCCTATGAGGTTTAGAGACGGTTCCTGCAGATACTACGGGTACGGCCCTGGATATGGAGCAGGATACGGAAGAGGAATGGGATACGGTAGGGGATTTGGGCCCGGAAGAGGTTTCGGTTATTATGGACCATACGCCTACGATCAGGAGATTTCAGCTGAGATGGAGAGTCAGGAACTGAAGGAGTATCAAGCGATGCTTAAGAGAGAGCTTGAGATGATCGGCGAAGAGCTCAAGGAAATAGAGAAGAGATTGGAAACGCTTGAAAACACAAACAGTACTGAAGAGGAGGAGTGAGAATATGCCGTGGAGAGATGGAACTGGACCCGAAGGTTATGGGCCGATGACCGGCTGGGGCATGGGAAACTGTGCTCCCGTTGATCAAGTGTCGAGGCCGACACCCGCAAGGAACTACTACCGACCATATCCGAGGAGAAGACTTTTTCTCGGAAGAAGGATGGGTTTTGGGGGAGGTTTTGGAGCCGGAAGAGGCATGGGCTATCGCTTCAGGAGATGGTGGTAGGCCTTGGTTATTGCCGTACTAAGTGGCAAGGGAGGCACAGGAAAGACAACCCTTGCCACAAACCTCGCATACGCAATATCTGAAGAGTTTGATGTTCAACTTCTGGACGCAGACGCAGAAGAACCCGATGTACATCTGTTTTTTAACCCAAAGATTGAGCATGAAGAGGAAATTGAGCTGATGCTTCCCGTAATAGACAAGGAAAAGTGCACTCGTTGCCGCAAATGCGCTGAAGCCTGCCAGTTTGGAGCACTTTCTGTTTTTGACACGGGTGTCATGGTCTTTGAATCTTTGTGTCATGGCTGCGGTTTGTGCACTTTTGTCTGTCCCGAGAAGGCAATCAGCGAGAGGCCAAAAACCATTGGAAAAGTCATGACGGGTAAGATCAACAACAAAATCGATTTTGGAATGGGAATACTGGAAATTGGGGAACCATCCCCTGTAAGGGTTATCAGAAAGCTTAAAGAGAATATCGATCGAAATAAGCTCGTCATCATTGATTCTCCCCCGGGAACGTCCTGTTCCGTGGTAGAGACACTAAGAAAAGTAGATTTCGCGATACTGGTAACCGAACCCACTCCATTTGGTCTTCATGATTTGAAACTTGCAGTTCAAATTGTAAGAGAGATGGAAATTCCTTTCGGTGTCGTAATCAACAGAGATACGAATTCTTACACAATGATAGATGAGTATGCTGGTGAAGAAAACCTCGTTCTCCTCGAAAGAATACCCTTTGACCGCAGCATAGCGGAAGCCTATTCAGAAGGCAAGCTATTTACTGAGACTTCGCCACCATGGAAGATACGGTTCAAAAAACTGGCGGAAAAGATCATCTCTTCATCGGGGGTGTCATGATGTTCCAACTTGCCATAGTAAGTGGAAAGGGCGGAACTGGTAAGACAACACTTGCAGGATCGCTTTCCTCTCTTTTTGACTCAATAGTGATGGCCGATTGTGACGTAGACGCACCAAACCTTCACCTCATTCTTGAGAATAAGCAGATCGAGAAATTTGAATACTATGGTGGCAAAAAGGCCGAAATTTCTGATCAATGCATATCATGCGGACTCTGCGAGAAATTCTGCAGGTTCGATGCGATTATCAGGGGAGGTCCTTACTCAATCGATCCCTACGCATGTGAGGGATGCGGCATGTGTGTGGCTGTCTGCCCGGCAGATGCGATTTCACTCAAAGACAATAAGTCGGGCGAGTACTTCTTGTCTCAATCGAATGAAATCCCTCTTGTCCACGCTTTATTGACTCCAGGGGAAGAGACTTCTGGAGGGTTGGTGGCCGAGGTCAGAAAGCTGGCAATTAATGTCGCAGAGAGAGAAAAAAGAGAAGTAATTGTGATCGATGGTGCCCCGGGAATAGGGTGCCCCGCAACTTCATCGATTACCGGGGCAACTTACGTTCTTGCAGTTGCCGAACCGACTGTTTCTGGAAACCACGATCTTGCAAGGATAGTGGAGACAATAAAACATTTCAAGAGAGACTTTGGAATAGTTATAAACAAATGGGATTTGAATACATCCAAGAGCGCTTTCATAGAGTCCTGGTGTGGAGCCAACGGAATAGAACTGCTTGGCAAGATTCCCTTTGACGAGCAGGTAGAGAAAGCGACGATTATGGGAAAACCGGTTGTTGCAATTGAAGACTCTACGGCAGCGCAAGCAATAAAGCGAATTGCCTTGAGGTTGAAACGGAAAATTTCCGGAGGTGTAGAAGAATAATGAAAATAGCTATCCCAGTGAAAGAAAAGAGTATCAACAGCATCCCAGACGATAGATTTGCCAGAGCTAAGTTCTTTCTGCTGTATGACCCGGAAACGGGAAGCGAAGAATATGTAGAACCAGACAACAGTGTGGCGCACGGTGCCGGACCTATGGCCGTAAATATGCTCACAAAGCAAGGGATAGACACAATAATAGCTTTCCATCTTGGAGGCAACGCCATTCAAGCTATAGAAGCAGCAGGTATAGCTTTCTATGAAGCTTTTGTTGGCACGGCAAAGGAGAACATTGAAGCTGTTATTAGCAGAAGGAAAAAATAGATCCGACGGGCCTATCCCCTGATATCCCGATCCCTGTGTCAATAATTGAAGCTTTTTGTCTGCCTAAATTGTGTCTAGGCAAATAGATTCATTTCAAATGGAGCGCAAGAGAATTCCGAGCATCTGATTTCTTTGCCGGTGTTCAGCGGTGTAAAATACACTGAGAGGTGATACCGGTGAGAAAAGAGGAACTTGCAATGCAATTTGACTTGCTCTCGAGACTTCTCAAGGTCATAAGAGACAACCCGTTCAAGATAAGGACTTACGAATTCGCCGCAAGAATAATCAGATCTAATTTGCCGGAAGGCCGTCTCTCAGATGGTGACATAACAAAGCTCTTGGAAATAAGAGGCATTGGAAAGGCCGTAGTGGACAAATCTCTCGAGTACCTACAGAAGGGTGAGATCAGCAAGGTATGTGAGATAAGTGATGAAATGCCCTCGCCAATATACCTTCTCACCTCACATAACCTTGTAGACACTGAAGTAATTTCTTTCATGTGGAAAGATATGGCGATCGTTGAGCCACAGGAAATAATCTCCTTTCTTACTAGTAGAAAGGAGAGTCTGAAGCTTTCATCCGACAGACTCTCCGAAATTGAGGCCTTACTTAAAGGTCTAAAGGCCTCTGAGAACTAAATGAAGTAGATTTCGGAATACTTATCGATGACATACTTCAAGAAATAAGAAGAATCTAGCTCCTTTCCCGTCGCTACTTTGAGAAGCCTCTCCGGTTCATGCTTTCTGCCTACAGCATGAATATTCTTTCGCAACCAGTCTACAAGAGCCAGAACGTCTCCCTTCTCAATCCTCTTTTCGAGATTTGGGATATCCTGTCTTGCTTTCGCGTACATTTGAGCGGCGTAAAGGTTTCCAAGCATATACGAGGGGAAGTATCCAATCATTCCCGATGGCCAATGAATGTCCTGCAGCACACCGTCCCGGTTGCTCTCAGGTTCAATTCCCAGGTATTCTCTCATCTTTGCATTCCAGGCAGCCGGAAGCTCAGACACTTTCAAATCGCCTTTCATCAACGCTTCTTCAAGCTCAAACCTTACCATGATATGAAAGTTGTATGTCACTTCGTCGGCTTCTATTCTAATCAACGAAGGTTTGACATTGTTTACAGCTCTATAGAAGTCACCAAGCGAAACACTCCTGAAGTTTGACGGGAAAGCCTTCTGAATCTGAGGATAGAAAAACGATAGAAACTCCTTGCTTCTTCCCACTATGTTTTCCATCATTCTTGACTGCGATTCGTGGATTCCTAATGAACATGCACCATATATAGGTGTATCTTTCAGAGAAATCGGCAGCCCCTGCTCATAAATTGCGTGACCCCCCTCATGGATAGATCCAAACAATGAAGGTGTGAACTCTTTGATCTCGTACTTGGTAGTCACTCTAACGTCATTCACTCCAATGCCAATCGTGAATGGATGGACAGTCTCATCCAGCCTACCTGCATCGAAGTCATAGCCAATGAATTTCAGAGCCCTTCTGCTGAGCTTCTCCTGTGCCCTCTTGCTGAACATCCCTTGAAGGATTGACGTGTCAGGATGTGTGCCTTTATCCAATATCTTTTTTACGAAGGGTATTAGTTCTGATTTCAGTGGTTCGATGACCTTCCGTAGCTTTCTTGCCGTCATCCCTTCTTCGTAGCCTTCGAGTAGCGCATCATAGGGGTTTTCTTCATAACCATACAGTTCTGCCATTTCTCTCGAAAGAGCGACAATCTCTTCCAGATATGGCTCCAAGCTGCTAAAGCTGTTTTCTTTTCGCGCTCTCTCCCATACCCTTTCACTCTTAGACGTTAGGACGGAAAACCTATGATGAAGCTCAGGTGGAATTGACCTGGCCCTTTTGTATGCTTTCGTAGCAACCCTGACCATTGCTTTTTCATCATCTGTTAATCCTTCTTGGGTTGCTCTTTCGTTCAATTGCCTTAACAATGCTCCAAATTCATCTGAGACCGCCTTCTTGAATGCAAGAGTTGATACATAACCTAGAGCCTCCGCCCTATTCTCGGCCCCTTTAGGGGGAATGTAAGTCCTCAAATCCCAGACCATCAGGGCCGCTGCATTCTGAAGATAGGAGATCTCGGAGTATTCTGATTTAAGCTGATCTATTAATTCCAAAACTGCACCTCCAATTCGATGAATTATATCATGGTCCAACTCGGCTAGTTTAAGAGCCTCTTAAGTATCCTCAACCATTACGAATCACGAAAGCTGCTTCGCCTTTCTTCCGCCGTATGAGATAGCAAGGATAGCAAGAGAAGCGAAGTAAGGTAAAGACAATAGTAACTTAGGAGATATTTCTGTGGAAACTTGCAGGAAGATGGAGAGTTCTGTAACAAAGCCCAACATGACAGCCGAAACAACTACAAGAAGCGGGTTCTTTCTCCCCATTATTACGGCAACAAGAGCCAGCCATCCGCGCCCCCCAGACATATTGGATACAAAGGCTCCTAACGGTATGGAAAGTGCTGAACCGGCCAAACCCGTGAACACTCCACTGCCAATGTACGCTATGAATCTCATTTGATCTACTCTAACACCGCTGTAAAAGGCGCTTTCATCGTCATACCCACAGGCCCGCAATTTCACCCCAACCACCGTCTTCTTGAAAAGATAGAAGAGAGCAAATGGAGTGGCAAAGGCGATTAGATCAAAAAAACCGAGTCCATTCAACCAACCAAATACAGTACCGCCTAAGACATCAATAGAAAGAGCGGCAGGCCTGGGGGAACCTCCGAAGACAATTGTGCCTTTACTACTGAACCAAACGTCCGTCAACACTACAGTCAATCCGACGGATAGAAGGTTGACCGCAATTCCGACAACAAAGAGATTCGCCTTCAGAAATCTCACTGCAAAGTAGATAAGCGATGAAAGAATGATCGACACAATAATAGAAGCAAGAGTTCCGAGAAGGATGCTACCCGTGGTCGATGATATTACTACTGCAAAAAACGCTCCTGAGAGAATTGTACCCTCAAGTCCAATATTGAGCCATCCCGAAACCTCTGTCAGCAATCCTCCGCTTGCTGCAAGAACGATAGGCGTCGAATTCCTTATTGTGTCACGTACTATGGCTTCAAACATATCTTCTTCTCCTGAAGCTTACGGGAGCAAGTGCCTCTGCAGTGACTAGAAAGAAGACTACTGCCTGGACTATCTTAGCCAGTTCAGGCGTGACACTCGCTTCAATAGATGATATCTGTGCTCCGCTTTCCAGGTATGCAAAGAACAGAGCTGCAGGAATAACAAACAACGGGTGATTTCTTGCGATAAGGGCAACCGCTATTCCATTCCATCCGTATCCGGCCGAGAAACCCCTCATAACTCTACCGTGTGCGCCTATTACATCGATTATCCCTGCGGTGGAAGCAAGTCCCCCACTCAGAAAGAGAGACCAAAAAATGACTTTGCTGGTATTCACACCTGAATAATGAGCAAACATCCTGTTCTTGCCCGAAATTCTTAATTTGAAGCCTTCTCTAGTCCTGAACATGAGAAACCAAAGAAGAAAAGCGACTATCAGCGAGAAAAAGATCCCAGTATGCAGACTTGAAGGTTGCATGAGTCTTGAAAACCTGAGATTCGCGGGCAAACTTAAGGATGCCGCAAGTCCCGACTGTCTGTCGTTGAAAGGTCCCTCAACGAAATAGTCTACGACAAGAATTAGCCCATTGCTGAGCAATAGAGAAGTGATTAGCTCACTGACACCCATACGGATTTTGAGGACGGCTGACAAACTTGCCGCCCCAGCCCCAAACAAGAAACTCACCAGGATCATTGCCGTAATCCCTATAGTACCAGACAAATTACCCGATAGAAGTATACCTGTCGCAGTCCCGACAAATGCCCCGAGATATACCTGCCCTTCAATGCCAAGATTGAAGGAAGACGAACTGAAGGCTATTGAGGCTGCAAGCCCGGTTAGGATAAGTGGAATTGCATTTGAAATAAGATTGCCAAAGTAAAACCTGTCTGAAAAGACGGAAAGGAAGAATGATCGGGCCGAATTGATGGGCTCTTCACTCATGAAAACTACGAGTAATAGCCCGGCAATCAGTGCAATACCTATAACAAGGAGTGATCTTCTCAAATCTTGAAAACTTGTCATCTTTGATCTTCCCTCAACGTTCCAGCAAAATGCTTTCCTATTGCCCTCTTGCTGAGTGCTGGTCCGTTCGCTCCGGAAAAGACTATCCTTCCCTCTGACATCACAGCAACTCTATCCGCCACAATTAGAGCTTCGTCGAGATCAGAAGTGAATATCACAATGGCCATCTTCTCTTTAATACTCTCTAGAGTGCTGCGCAGCTTCTCCAGATGTTTGACATCGAGCCCTCTAAAAGGCTCTCCCAGGAGAAGAAGCTTTGGCTCCGAGCTGATCTCTCTAGCTAGCAGCAACTTTTGCAGATTTCCACCAGACAAAGTGAAAACCGGATCGCCGATACTGCCAAACACAACACCATACTTAGAAAGCAGTTCCCTTGCATAATTATCCATTTCTCTGCCCGAAACAACCCAGCCTCCACTGAGGACTCTCTGAATAACTAGATTGTCCCTTATCGATGAACCTCTACAACTCGCCAACTTATCTCTGTCTGAAGGCAGCGAAGCCACTCCGAGTCTTCTGAGTCTATGCGGCGGTAGATTTGTAACGTCAATTCCGCCGAGCAGGATTCTTCCAGAAATCACCTTTCTAACTCCGAATAGTCCTTCTTGAAGCTCCTCCTGGCCATTGCCGGCCACTCCCGTTATAGCGATAAGCTCACCCTTTCTAGCCTCGAAAGACACATCCCTGACTGCATCTGACCCTTCTACAGAAGACTCTACACAGATCTTCTCAACTTTTAGAACGACCTCTTCCGACAACGAACTCCGGACAGAAGACCCGGGAGATTCTTCTCCGGCCATCAAATCGTACAGTCCTTCGACCGAGATCTCATCTTTCCTGAAACTGCCTACTATAACCCCGGATCGAATCAGGTAAATCCTGTCGGACACAGAATAAGCTTCCCGCAGCTTATGAGTAATGAACACAACGCTCTTACCTTCACCCTTAAGTTTGTTGAAGGTTTCGAACAACTCTGCCTTCTCTTTTTCGGAAATCAGAGCGGTCGGTTCGTCGAATATTAAGATATCTGGCGAGTTCTGAAGCAGCCTCAGGATTTCCACTCTCTGTCTCTCTGCCAAGGAAAGAGTTCCAACCTCTCTATCCAGGGGCAGCTGTAACTGATATCGTCCTATCAACGTCTCAATGTATTCTCTGTAGCTTTTCGCCGTTCTTTTCAACCTATTCGCTTTACGTGCGATCAGAAGATTTTCAAGAACAGTAAGCCTGTCGATTACTCTCAGATTTTGCGGAACCATCCCGATGCCCATTTTTAAAGCCTGTGAAGGGTTCGACGGAGAGTAAGGCTCTCCTTTGAGAAGCATTGAGCCACTGTCTGGTTTTTCTATTCCAACAATTGCCTTCATGAGTGTTGACTTTCCCGCAGCATTCTCTCCCAGAAGCGAGATTAACTCGCCCGGGAAAAAGGAAAGCGTCACTCCATTTAAAGCTTTTGTTCCGCTCATCTCATAAGTTTTCTTAAGATCCGATACTTCCAAAATCGGCTTAGACAACTCAGCCCCCAAGTAGTGATTTTCCCTCTACAATGTTACCATCACAAAAGAAAAGCGGAAAGCTATTTTAAGCTTTCCGCTTCTATTAGAAGTACCTACTCAAGCCAACTCCTCTTCCTGTAAACGAGAAGGGATTGAAGCTTCTTCCACCTGCAGATTTGCATACATGTCAAGACCCGTTCCAGCAGGTATAAGCTGACCAACAATTACATTTTCCTTCAGCCCCTGAAGGAAGTCTGACTTACCCGCAACAGATGCCTCGGTGAGAATTTGAGGCGTTTGCTGGAACGATGCGGCCGACAGCCACCCTTCACTCTCAAGAGATGCCTTTGTGATCCTTAGAAGCTTTCGCTTGAACTTAATGGGATCTTTCGGCATTATCTGGATCTTCTTCTCGGGAATTACCGTATCGGGGTTGAAGTCATCGACCAGCTTCTGATACTGATCCTCATCCACATCATAGATCAATATCTGCTTGATTCCGCCCTTCAATATCTGATTCAGGAGCTCTTCCGTAATCGGCTCGGCCTCGGCTGCAATCTTATGTATCTTTCCATCTTCATCTTCGCCTAGGACTCTCCTCGCCAACCGCTTGTCGATTACGTATTCCCTGTTTTCGCCAACTCTACTGTTGGCTTCCTCTATAGACTTGTTAATCTTCCTAATTTCTACTATGTCGAGAAGATCCCCGGGTAAAAAGTCGGTATCTCCCGGATCGGTTATCTCGACCTTTGAAAGCATCTGTCTGATGATAAGTTCAAAGTGCTTGTCGTGAATTTCGACTCCCTGTTCGGCATAAACCCTCTTGATCTCAGTCAGGAGGTAAAGCGCCGTCTGAACGAGGCCTAGCTTTTCCATAAGTTTCCTTGGCCTCACCGTTCCAGTTGTTATGGTCTCTCCTTCTAGGACTTTGTCGCCAATCTCGATTTTTGGCTTTATGCTCGAGGAGAGATCGTATTCGCTGATGCCTCCGGTCTTCGTTTCGATGTAGACCTTTCTCCTACCCTTGTCGTCAGGGACGAGATCCTTCACGAAGCCTCCGTCACCCTTCTCAATGAACAGAGCTTCGGGATCCTTCAGCTTCTTTCGAGCTTCGAACAATTCCTCTGCCCTGGGAAGACCTCTGGTGATATCCTGTCCAGTCGCTATACCGCCAGTGTGGAATGTTCTCATCGTGAGCTGTGTACCCGGCTCTCCAATTGACTGGGCAGCAACTACACCTACGGATTCTCCAACATTCACTATTTCATGGTTTGAAAGATCCATTCCATAGCACATAGCACAAACACCACTGTCGGATTCACAAGTAAGAACAGACCTGACCTTTATCGTCGGTCGGACTAAGACCTTGTCGATCTCGTTCTTCTGTAGCTTCTTGGCAGTGAGTTCGTCTATCTTCTCCTGATACTTGACAAGCATTTCCTTGTTACTGTTCTTTATCGGATCACCTGCAAATACCTGACCGACGCAGGGGAAGATAACAACTTTCACTTCTTCGATATCCGAGTTCTTTAGCTGATGCAAAATATCGCTGCCGATATGGGTTCCCGCTTTGTATTCCTTATCGTTTATAGTGATGGTTTCTGCCAGCTCTGTATAGTTGATTAACCGGGTCACTTTCGGAATACTAAGCACTTCTTCTCGCGCAACTTCGACTTCGGTCCTGTAGTTCGAAAGGAAAGCCGCATCTTCATCTCTGATCATTGTATCGCGCAAGTATTCCTTTCCCGTCTTCCCATTCTTAAGAGCTCTTCCAGTCAGCGGGTTGATAATATCTGACGTAAGAACTCTTCCAAAGAGAAATTCTTCGAGCTTCTCTATCGTTACTCCGTCTGCCATGAGCTCTATCGCTTCAATGCCCTCGTGAGTTCCACAGTTCGGAGTCGTTACGGTTATAGTCTGGGAAACGTCTACAAGTCTTCTGGTGAGATAACCTGCAAACGACGTTCTTAGTGCCGTATCGGCAGAACCCTTTCTAGCTCCATGAGTAGATGTGAAGAATTCGAGCTCCGTAAGTCCATCTCTAAAGTTTGACTTTATCGGTACTTCGATCGTCTTTCCCGATGGATCTGCCATCAGACCTCGCATACCTGCAAGTTGCTTAAGCTGGTCGATATTTCCTCTGGCTCCGGAGTCAACCATCATGTAGATAGGATTGAAGGGATACTTCTCAAACTCTGTGTATGTCTTCTCCATTATCTCCTGAGTGGTATCTGACCAGATTCTGATTATCTCCTGAGTTCTTCCGTCTTCAGTCAAGAATCCCGACTTGTACAGATTCTCGATCTGATCTACCCTCTCCTGCGCGGCCTCTATAACCTTGTCCTTTTGCGGATACACAACAATGTCGTTTATGGATATTGTGAGCCCGGAAGCAGTCGCGTAATGGAATCCAAGAGACATCATGTCATCCAGAAGGTCTGCGGTTCTGTCTATTCCATATTCGTGGAAACAGTCATAGATTAGCTTTTTTATCGCTTTCTTGTTGAACTTCTTCATGTAGTCCCTAAGCTTTTCAGGAACTATGGTGTTGAAGATTATCCTTCCTACCGTCGTTAGCGTGAGCTCTCCGGATGAGGGATCTAGCTGAACAAGAATAGGATCGTGAAGTGATATATATTCCATGTCGTAAGCAAGAAGCGCTTCTCCCGGAGAAGAGAACTTCCAGTCAACCCATTCAAGGGCCTTCTGCCTAACCATCCTCCTCGCTTCAACATCGGAAATCTTTTCATCTTTGAGGAGGGCTGAGTAGTAATCCATTACCTCTTTCTCTTTCTTCTCATGATCGCGGTCAACGGTCGTGAGATAGTAAACACCGACGATTATGTCCTTGCCTGGCATCGAAATGGGTTTCCCGCTTGCGGGGGAAATCACGTTGTATCTGCTCAGCATAAGGAACTTCGCCTCTGCCTGCGCAGCTGCGGATAAAGGCACGTGAACGGCCATCTGGTCTCCGTCAAAGTCTGCGTTGAATGGTGCGCAGACAAGCGGATGAAGCTGAATCGCGTTTCCTTCGACCAATTTGGGTATGAAAGCCTGTATGGATATCCTGTGAAGCGTCGGTGCCCTGTTGAGGAGAACGGGGTGTCCCTTGATCACATCTTCGAGAACTTCCCACGCTTCGGGCATTTCCTTTTCTATGATTGTTTTCTTAAGTTTTCTCGCCGTCTTGCTCGATTCACTTCCGTGAAGCAGCTTTGATAGAACGAACGGTTTGAACAACTCCATTGCAACCCTCTTGGGGATTCCACATTCATGAATCTTCAGGTCCGGCCCAACGACGATGACCGCTCGACCGGAGTAATCTACCCGCTTTCCAAGCAGATTCCTTCGGAATCTCCCCTTCTTGCCCTTCACCAGGTCGGTGAGAGACTTCAAAGGCCTTCCCGATTTGTCGGATACTGCTTTTCCCACTCTACCGTTGTAGATTAGGGAGTCAACTGCCTCCTGAAGCATCCTCTTCTCGTTTCTGATTATTATGTCGGGAGCCCCGATCTGCAGTAATTTTGCAAGCCTGTTGTTTCTATTAATGACTCTCCTGTATAGGTCGTTGAGATCCGTCGTGGCAAACCTTCCGCCTTCAATCTGAATCATGGGTCGCAGGTCCGGAGGAATTACCGGAACAACATCCATTACCATCCATTCCGGCCTATTGCTAGACGCTATGAAGTCCTTGACATACTTGAGTCTTCTGAGAAGCTTGAGAGCCCTGGCACTGCTTTTGGGAATAGTCTTCAATTCATGTTCTATCGCTACCTGTAGCTCTTCGAGATCCATGCCCTGCAATAGTTTCTTAATTGCTGCCGCACCGTAATCACAGGTTACTTTGCCCGGGTAAAGCTCTTTGTATGCCTCATATTCGTTCTCTATCAAGACTTCACCGATCGTTCTTCCTGTCTCCTCCGAGACTGCAGGGTCGATCTCGGTGATTATGACTATAGGTCTATCGCTCTCGGTATCTGTTTCAACTTCGAACTTGCCGGGATAATACTCGTCGAAGATCTTATACTCAGTCGCCGAAAGAACTTCATCTTCAAAAAGGAATCTGTCGGCAAGGGTATCTCCCTTATGAACTTCATCCTCATTCTGAACATAAATGAGAGCACCTTCGAAAACCGGGTATTTTTTCTCAATTCCCGTCTCATCCTTGACGATTATCCAGTTCAGTTCTCTCTCGGTACTGCTGTCGATCCTCTCGATAGTGACTTTACCGTCAATGTCCGTTGTAACCGGTCCGTGAGGGTTTTTTACCTTGTAACCTTGCTCTACTTCGAAGCTGAGTTTCTTCGTGTATATTTCGTATTCGGTCTGGTACATCGTCATTCCAGGGAAGAAGTCCGTCTCCTTAGGGTCTGTCACGACATAAAGTCTCTCTATAACCCTCTTAGATCCGTAATAGATGATGTTCTCGAGATCCTTCGCAGGAATGTTCAAAAGTGAAGAAAGAACACTAGGCGCACTCTTCAAGTACCAAACATGAGTAACAGGAGCGGCGAGCTCAATGTGACCCATTCTTCTCCTGCGAGCCTCTTTAGATTCGACTCTCACACCACAACGTTCACATACTGTGCCCTCGTACTTTTTACCCTTGTACTTTCCGCATGTACATTCGTAGTCTTTTGTCGGACCAAAGATCTTCTCACAGAAGAGTCCGTCTCTCTCCGGTTTGAATGTGCGATAGTTAATCGTCTCGGGCTTCTTGACTTCCCCGCTTGACCAGCCCTTGATTCTGTCCGGCGACGCGATATCAATTTCCAGCTTATTGACTTTTCTCTTATACGCGCTTACTGGCATCTGCTTCCCTCCTTGAGGGGTAGCTCCCTTCTATTGATCCTCATAATTTATCCACATCCAGCTCGACATTGTTCTGGTCAAAAACTTTGACGTCGAGAGAAAGCCCCTGAAGTTCCTTTATAAGAACCTTGAAACTCTCAGGTATTCCTGGCTCGGGGATGTTAACTCCCTTGAGTATTGCCTTATAGACATCATTTCTTCCTTTGATGTCGTCAGATTTAATTGTGAGCATTTCGTTCAGAGTGTGGGCCGCTCCATATGCCTCAAGCGCCCAGACTTCCATCTCACCAAATCTCTGACCTCCAAAGTGAGCCTTTCCACCTAGAGGCTGCTGATGTATGAGTGAATAGGGACCTGTAGATCTTGCGTGAATCTTGTCCTTTGCTATATGAACTAGCTTGAGCATGTACATTATTCCTACCACTATCGGGTAGTCAAAAGGTACGCCAGTCCTACCGTCTCTTAGGGTAACTTTACCTGTCTTCAGCTCTTCGCTGTCACCGGCTTCAAGTCCAAACTCTTTTCTAGCCTCGTAAAGCTCATTCATGATCTCTTCTTCTGTAGCCCCATCAAAGATTGGTGTCGCAAAGTAACGATTCGTAAGTTTCCCAAGCCAGCCGAGATGTGTCTCGAGCACCTGCCCGACATTCATCCTCGACGGAACGCCAAGAGGTGAAAGAACAAGCTGTATAGGAGTTCCGTCAGGAAGGAAGGGCATATCCTCTTTTGGGATGATATTCGAAACGACACCCTTGTTGCCGTGTCTACCCGCAAGCTTGTCTCCTACATCCAGCGGCTTTCTAATACCAACGAAGACTTTAACAAGCTTGTTTATGCCCGAACCGAGTTCAGAAACCTCTTCCTTCTCGAAAACCTTGACGTCGATGACTCTACCTTCAACACCATGAGGGAGTTTCAACGATGAATCCTTGACATCTCGTCCCCTATCTCCAAAAACCGACCTGATAATCTTCTCTTCGGGGGTGGTCTCGGATTCGCCCTTTGGAGTCACCTTTCCAACAAGAATATCCTGAGACGTGACATAAGCTCCTACTCTCACTATACCGCTCTCATCAAGATTCTTAAGAGACTCTTTCGAGACATTTGGAATATCAGCAGTTATCTCTTCGGGACCAAGTTGAGTATCCCTGGCGATTGTTTCATACATCTCAACATGAATAGTTGTGAAAATGTCGTCTTCGAGAAGCTCCTGGTTGACGAGAATGGCGTCTTCGAAGTTGTACCCCTCCCAGGGCATAAAAGCTACAAGAACGTTCTTACCCAGTGCAAGCTCTCCCATCTCGGTCGATGGACCGTCGGCGATAGGAGTGCCCTTCTCCACGACTTCACCAACCGAGACAATTGGACGCTGGTTTACCGCGGTATCCTGATTGGTTCGAACAAACTTATACAACGTATAGACATCTTCAATTGCTCTTCCTTTATCGTCAAGTTCCGGCTTCCCCTTTTCGTCTATTCTTTGCACAATGATTCTTCTTCCGTCGACGTTAACAACTTTACCCCGATGCTTCGCAAGAACTACATATCCGGAGTCTCTTGCAGCTACTCCTTCGACACCGGTGCCGACTATAGGAGCTTCAGACTTGACAACAGGAACCGCCTGTCTCTGCATGTTAGATCCCATCAGTGCTCTGTTTGCGTCATCATTTTCGAGGAACGGGATCAAAGAAGTCGAGATTGAGACAATCTGCTTGGGGGAGACTGACATGAAGTCCACTTCCTCCCTTATAACATATCTCACTTCACCGGCGTAACGAATCTCTACGTTTTCATCGGCAATACGCCCGTTGTCGTCCATTTTAACTGTGGAGTGAGCGATATTGTAATTTTCCTCTTCATCTGCTGCGAGATAAACGATATCTTCAGTAACGAACCCCTTCTGCACCTTCCTGTAAGGTGTGAGAATGAAACCATACTTGTCTATCTTCGCAAAAGTTGCCATTGAGGTCATAAGACCAATATTTGCGCCTTCAGGCGTCTCTATAGGACACATCCTCCCATAATGAGAGTGATGGACGTCACGCACCTCAAACCTCGCGTGTTCCCTCTTCAAACCTCCCGGCCCGATTGCAGACAATCTTCTCTTGTTCGTCAATTCAGCCAGAGGATTTACCTGGTCCATGAACTGCGAAAGCTGACTTGTTGCAAAGAATTGATGCAGCGTGGTCATGAGAGTTCTTACGTTAACCAGGCTCTGCACCGAAATCTTGTCGAAGGAAGTGTATATCGTAAGCTTCTCTTCGAGAAGCTTATGGATCTTCATAAAAGCCTTCTCAAACTCAGTTTCCATAAGCTCGCCCACTGTTCTTACTCGCTTGTTTCCCAAATGGTCTTTGGTATCGAGAAGTTCGGGCCGGCTTTCTATCTCTGTCAAGTGCCTGGCAGCAAGTACAACATCTAGAACAGTGAGAACACTCGACTCTTCGGCATAGTCGGTGTCTTTCGAAACCTTCTTTCCTTCGATCTCCTTTAGATAGTCTTGATAGACTTTCTTAAGTCTGCTGTTGACCTTGTACCTTCCAACGTTTGAGAAGTCAAAGCGGTCCGGACTGAAATAAAGGTTAGTAATATAACTCTTTGCAGCATTTATCCTCGGAATTTCGCCCGGCCTAAGCTTCCTGAAAAGCTCTATGTAAGCGTCGTCCTCAGTCATACCTTCACCGTATGTCTTCTGCAAAGCGCTGAAGGTCTTCATAGCTATAGGAAGCGGCATCTTGATGGTCTTCACATCGGCTTCAATTGCCCTTGCAATAATATCCTCTGTAAGAAGTGTTCCTTTCTGAGCTATCAAATCTCCTCCGGGAGTCTTGACATCTTCAAGAATCATGCTTCCGACACTTGCGAGCAATTCGTCTTCATCCGACCCGTCATATTCATGTTCGAAAAGTCTCAGTAGATCAAGATCATTCTCGTAACCCAATGCCTTCAAGAAGACGAAGAAGTTCAGTTTCCTTCTTCGGTCGATCCTCGCCTGCATTATCTGCTTGTTAGGGTTAAGAAGTATCTCAAACCAAGCTCCCTTTACAGGCAGAAAATGGGCAACATAAATCGGCAGAGAACCAGACACTGCCTTTGTGGGTTCGTCAACAAAGTAGACACCCGGCGACCTTACAAGCTGATTGACTATTACTCTCTCCGCTCCGTTAATTATGAAAGAGGCGTTATCAGTCATGAAAGGCAAGTATCCGAAGAAAGCCTCTTCCTCCTTGATCTCTCCTGTATAGAGGTCGGTGATTCTTACGGTCACATAAAGCGAAACGGAATAAGTTAGCCCCTTGTCTTTGCACTCCTGGATGGAATGCTTTGCCTCGCCGATTCTAGTTGAAACAAAATCCAGAGAGAAACCTTTCTCGCCCTTCTTAAGATCCGAACGCTGAATTTGCGATTTAATTGGAGAATACTTCTTCAGAACACTCAGAAGACCTTCATCGATGAACCATTGAAAGGAACGAGTCTGGATCTCAATGAGATTCGGAATTTCAAGAGGTTCATACACTCTTCCAAAGACCCACCGCTCTCGTTTGCCAAAATTGGCCTTTCTCATCAGATCACCTCTCGTATGTTTGAGCACACCAAACCCACATCAGAGCATCATCCCTGATGTGGGTGTATTTATTATACAGACAATATGTAACCAGACAATTGCCCAATTACTTCAGTTCGACTTCGGCGCCAGCCTCTTCGAGCTGCTTCTTCAGTTCTTCTGCCTCCGCTTTCGGAAGGTTCTCCTTCACAACACCCTCTGGACTGCCGGCCTTTTCAACAAGATCCTTTGCTTCCTTGAGTCCGAGTCCGGTAATTGTTCTAACGACTTTAATGACATCGATTTTCTTAGCCCCAAAAGACTTCAAAACAACCTTGAATTCAGACTGCTCCTCTTCTTCCTCGACCGCTGCTCCGCCCGCTACAGGCCCTGCTGCAACTGCCATAGGTGCTGCTGCACTGACTCCAAATTCATCTTCAAGTGCTTTCACCAGTTCCGAAAGTTCTGAAACTGTCATTTCTTTTATTGCGCTTATAAGTTCTTCCTTAGTCATCTTACCACACCTCCACCTGAATCATTCAGCTTTTTTATCCTTAATTGCATTTAGAGCATACAGGAACTTTGTCAATATTCCGTTCAGAGTATATACAAGACCGGTTATCGGGGCGGCGAATCCTCCAACGACCATTGCGATCAACTGATCTCTAGACGGAAGCTTCGCCAACTCAGAAGCCTGGCTGCCGGCAAAGTATCTGCCTTCAAGATACCCTGATTTTATCAACGGAAGGGTCTTGTTATTCTTGTTAAACTCAGTGATTATCTTTAGCGCCGAGACCGGGTCTTCGTCCTCGACAGTCAGTACCGCCGTAGTTCCGATGATTGACTCTTTCCATTCACTCTCGTCGAACCCGGCCTTGTTCAGAGCAAGCCTGACCAATGTATTCTTCTTTATTGTGAACTGAGCTCTATCGTCGTACTTTTCGTAGAGCTTGTCCCTGAAAGCAGTGATACCGTCAACCTTCATACCCTTGTAGTCGGCGAACAGAATCAATGAAGACTTTTTGTAGGCTTCTGTTAGGCTCTCAACGATCTCTTCCTTTCTTTCTCTGGTTAGCACTTCTTGCACCTCCTTTCAAAAAAGCGGCCCCAAATCGAGGCCGCAGAAGGCATTCACTTCTACTTACCTCGGTAGGTGGCTTACGCTCTTAATAACCTACTGTCTTTGGCAGTGAGTACATATATGCTTGGGTATCTTAAGCTATTTCTCGGTTTCTTTAACAAAGTAGACCTTTATTCCTGCACCCATGGTTGTAGTGAGGAATACCTTTTGAACAAACCTTCCTTTTGAACCGGATGGCTTCATCTTCATTATTTGATCGAGAGCTGAAACGAAGTTTTCGCGAAGCTTCTCCTTGTCAAACGACTTCTTTCCAACGGGCAGATGTAGATTACCGGTCTTGTCGTTCTTGACTTCGATCCTGCCTGCCTTAAAACCCTTCACGGCATCTTCAACGTCTGTTGTCACAGTTCCTGCTTTCGGGGACGGCATCAGACCCCGGGGTCCCAGGACTTTCCCCAATCTACCTATGTCTCTCATCATGTCTGGAGTAGCTATCGCGACATCGAAATCGGTCCAGCCACCCTGAATCTGCTGAACCAAATCGTCGGATCCAACGAAATCCGCGCCAGCCTGCTTGGCAACTTCTGCCTGCTCCCCCTTCGCAAACACTAGAACCCTAACATCCTTTCCAGTTCCGTTAGGAAGAGAGATAGTACCTCTGACCTGTTGATCTGATTTGGCTGGATCTATCCCGAGCTTTATGTGCATCTCAACCGTTTCGTCAAACTTTGTCGGCGGAAAACTCTTCAAAAGCTCGATTGAATCCTCCACAGAGTAAACCTTATTTCTGTCAACGGATTTCCTCGCCTGAATATATCTCTTTGATCTAACCGGCATTTAAACCCCTCCTCAACCTACGATTTCGATGCCCATATTGCGAGCTGTTCCAGCGATAATTTTCGCAGCGGCATCTACTGTTCTGGCGTTGAGATCAGGCATCTTGATCTTCGCAATCTCCTCAAGCTGTGCTCTGGTAACCTTCCCAACTTTGTCTCTATTGGGCACTCCTGAACCCTTTTGTATTCCGGCTGCCCTAAGCAGCAAGAAACTAGCAGGTGGAGTCTTGAGGATGAAGCTGAAGGATCTGTCGGCATATACCGAAATAACAACCGGTAACACCATACCGGCTCTGTCAGAAGTCTCTGCATTGAACTGCTTGCAGAACCCCATAATATTCACTCCATGTTGACCGAGAGCCGGTCCAACTGGAGGCGCTGGCGTTGCCTTCCCCGCTTCAAGCTGAAGCTTGATTTGGGCAATGACCTTCTTAGACATATTTACTTACCTCCTTGTGGTTAACGGGCTATGCCCTCCCACTCTTTCTAGTAGACTAGACGATTCTTTCAACCTCAGATAAGCTGAGGATAACCGGTGTTTCTCTTCCGAAAATGCTCACAACGACTTTCAGTTCCTGTCTTTCAGGATCGAGACCCGTCACTTTTCCAACAAAGTCCTCAAACGGACCTGTATTAATTCTGACGACCTCTCCGATATCAAACTCAACTTCAATCTTGACAGGACCACCTGAGTGCTCTTCATACTCTTCAATACCGACTAATCTGAGCAGAGCCTTTATTTCCTTTTCCTTAAGCTGCACAGGCTGTCCACCTACAGAAACGAAGTTCACGACGTTCGGAGTATTCTTGACGAGATTCCACGTCTCTTCGTTCATTATCATCTCAATGAATACATATCCAGGATACAATCTTGTCCGGATGATTTTGAAGATCTTTATCTCTTTCCGTCCAGGGAGATCGGAAATCTCGATCCTTCCCTCAGTCTTGGAAAAGATCTTCCTTGTATCTCCAAACAACTGTCCGCGCTTCACAAGATTACCCTTCTTAGCTACCTTGGCGTCATAACAATCGGGGTGAACAAGATAGACATCTTCTTCGCCGTTCTCTTTTTCAACAACGATGCGCTTCATCTTCTGTGTATATACTATCTTTCCATCCAGCTCACAGAAGTACTCACCTTGCTTTGCAAGAGGCATTCCCTGCCTTATCCTCGCACCCATTTTTATTCCGGTCTCAATTTTTGCGCTTTCGGGAATGTAGTAAGTCTTCGTATATCGCCTATCGGCAGTTTCAATAAAGATAACTCGGTAGTTCTTTACTTCCGCCACCGTACCGTCGTTTTTCACCTTTATTTCTACTTCTTCAGCGACAGGGTCACCTTTTGCTACATCCTGATTGTCCTTAACAAGAAGCCTGGCGTTGGCGGGGACAATATACTTCTCGGCAGCGACATTGGTTCTATCAAGTTTCGTCTCTTCCGGCACAAGGATCTTGCCAAACATGTGCGAAACACCGAAAGACTCTATCTTAATCTGAATTGCCTCTCTGATAGAGTTTTCGAGACCAGAGTAAGTCTGAATTATGAACCATCTCTTTCGCACAGTCAATCACCAACGTAGAACAGCATTAAACGGCGCCTGTCAAGAAATTGAGAAGCGACCCGATTACATTAGTAAAGAGAATATCTAGAAGAGCAAGAAAAGCTCCCGCCACTACCAGAATGACGAGCACGGCACCTGTAGACGAAATCATCTGCTCCCTGTTAGGCCATGTCACCTTCTTAACTTCGCTCTTTACTTCGGAAAGGAACTTCCAAAACTTTGCCTTGGCCATGGGATTCCTCCTGACTCAGTTGAAACGACTCAACCTTACTTCGATTCTTTGTGCTCGGTATGCTTTCTGCACTTTGGACAGTACTTGCTCGTGTCCAGCTTATACTTCTTCTGGCGGTTCTTGAACCTGTAATAGTTTCTAGTACCGCACTCAGAACATTTCAACGTTACAAGAACCTTATTTCCCTTAGTTTTCTTTGCCATTGCTTGCACCTCAACAGTAGCAAAATTAATGGTGGTAAGGGGTGGGTTTGAACCACCGAAGGCATTCCGCCAGCGGATTTACAGTCCGCCCCCTTTGACCACTCGGGCACCTTACCACCGATAGTTAACCTATGGAGCCAACGAAGGGACTTGAACCCCCAACCTGCTGATTACAAATCAGCCGCTCTTCCGATTGAGCTACGTTGGCCCGACGCACGATACTTATTATATCTAATGACCTTATCCCTGTCAACAAGGCAAATAAAGTATTTTCTGCGTTTGCCCGAACATGAAGTGATCCGGTTACTTAACTTTCGGTACAAGGATCATCAGCATTTCCTCATTTCTTATCCTGATGTATCCTTCTTCTAGCTCCTTCAACGCTACGGTGATCTTATCGCCTGCAGCCCTTACCGTTGCTGCATCAAGCTTTGGGCGGCCAAAGTCCTCAAGGTCTTCCGCTCTCTTAGCAGCAGCCACAGGAATTGCATACTTGTGCCTTATTCTCTTCAAAAGCAAATCATAATTGATTATCATGTGGTTTTCTCCTCAAACAGGAATCTTTCTCCCTTTTCTTTCACGATTCTATCAACACGGAGCCTTGCTGCGGTGATGATAGCCTCAAGTTGATTTACCGAGTGGTTTAAGTTATCGTTAACAACAAGATACTGAAAGTGTTTTACCTGTTCTAGTTCCCACTTCGCATCTTCCAGCCTAACCTTGAGCGATTCGGTGTTCTCGGTTCCCCTCGCTTCGAGACGCTTGACCAGCTCACCATAAGAGGGTGGAGCCACAAATATATAGACTGCGTCTGTAAGCTCCCTCATTACTGACATCGCTCCCTGAATATCTACATCCAGCAAAATATCTCTACCCGAATCAACACTCTTTCTAACTTGTGTTCTGGATGTTCCATAGTGATTCCCATGAACCTTGGCCCACTCCAGAAACTCCTCTTCTTCTATAAGTCTTCTGAATTCATCTTGCGTCACGAATATGTAGTCTTTCCCATCGACTTCTGTCGGGCGTCTCTTTCTTGTAGCATAAGAAACCGAAAAATCAAGATCGCTGTTGGCCTCAAGCACTACCTTCAGTATTGAGGTCTTTCCCGCCCCTGAAGGGCCGCTAATCACAAAAACTATGCCTTTCATTCTTCAAAGCTCTGTCCAGAAACCCTTATGTCTTCCAGAAGCTTCTCAATATCGCTGAAAGTCTGCATGAATCTGGAAGCGATCGTCTCGGGTTGAATAGCTGAAAGAATTATGTGGTTACTATCGGTGATGACGATTGCCCTGGTCTTTCTTCCATAAGTGGCATCGATAAGCTTTCCTTCGTCTTTTGCAACTTCCTTGAGCCTTTTCAGCGGCGCGGATTCGGGATTGACTATCGCGATAACTCTGTCACCTATGATTACGTTTCCGAACCCAACATTAATGAGTCCGTACAAGTGAAACACCTCCTACTCTATGTTCTGAACTTGTTCTCTAAGCTTATTGACCAGTGTTCTACCTTCGATGGAAAGATTTGTTATCGCAAGCTTCTTCGATTTCGATGCAATGGTTGAAAGCTCTCGATGCATCTCCTGGCAAATGAAGTCCATCTGCACTCCACTCTCTTTGTCAGTTCGCATAACTCCCCTGAACGACTTCAGATGAGAGTGCAACCTTACGATTTCCTCCGATATATCGGCCCTTTCAGCTAGAAGCGCTACCTCCTGCTCCAATCTGTTCTCGTCAAACTGACCTTCAAAAATCGTCTCGATTCTCTTCTTCAGGAAGTCGCGATAGTACAGAACCATGTCCTCAGAACTAGTAAGAAGCTCATTAGCAATAGCTTCAAGTCTATTAAGATACTCGCTCATCGCTAGAGCAAGGTTCTGCCCCTCCCTTTCTCTGTCTGCGTTGAGCTGATCCAAAGCTTCAATAAGCAGTTCTTCAATAACACTCCAAATTTTGTCTGCGAGGTCTTCAGAAGGTCTGCTCCTGAAAATCTCCTTGAACCTGGCCATCGAATCGACAGAAACCTCACCGGCTAGTTCAAAACGGTCCTTAATCGTTTTCAGAGAGTTGAAAATCGAGGAGGCTATACCATAGTCAGGCTGGAGAAGATCATCGCTGTCCTCAAGAGATATGTCGATCTTTGCTCTAACCGTCCCTCTTTTGAGGTTTTCCTTTATAAACCTACTTGCTCTCATTTCTAGCTCAGAGAAAGCATCTCCTATGTTTATATCGACATTCAAATACTTCGAATTGACTGTTTTCAGTTCCACGAATGCGTTTACGCCGCGAAGAGCCTTTTCGACCCTCGCATATCCGGTCATGCTCCTGAGCAACTATATCACCTCAAAGGCAATTAAATCTAACTACAGTCAATTATAACCGTTTGTGGCTAGAATTTCAAAAGAGGAATCGTTTTCTTCAGTTTTTCTATCAAAACCTCCACATCTTCCTCTGTTGTGAATCTTGACATACTTATTCTTATTGATCCCGAGGCAATCGATGGACTTATTCCCATCGCATCTAGTACATACTGACCTCCATCATTTCTTGAAGAACAAGCCGAAGAGGTACCAACAAAGACGCCTTCTTCTGATAAAGCATTAACCAAAACTTCTGATCTTATTCCGCCGAAAGATGCATTTACTGTGTTGCAGATGGAGCACTCAGGAGTATTGATATATCCTCCTAGCTCAACAGCAGCTCTAGATATTCTATTCTGAAAGTCTTTCGTTATTCCGGATGCTTTCTCCATACAATCTATAGCTCTTTGCATCGCTATCGAAGTCACTAAGACACCGGGCACGTTTTGTGTACCGGAGCGCAAACCTCTTTCCTGATTTCCTCCTGTGAGCATAGGTTTGATTGGAGATCCCCGTTTGACGAAGGCGATTCCAACGCCTTTCGGTCCGTGAAATTTGTGAGAAGAGAACGAAGCGTAATCGCAAAACGAGGATTCCGGAGTGAAGGGAATCTTCCCGATTGTCTGTACAGCATCGACATGATAGAGAAGATCTAGACCAACTAACTCTCTGCCTATCTCCTCGAAAGGCTGGATCGCTCCTGTAACGTTATTCACAGCCATTACAGAAACGAGAAAGGTCTCGTCATCTACTTCTCTCAGGAGCTTCTCGGCCTCAACTATTCCGTTGCTTTCGGGCGGAATTTCGACATAGTCGATATCGAGAATTGCCTTAAGATCTTTGAGTGTATTGAGAACGGCCTTATGCTCGATTGAAGTCGTCACTATCTTCTTCTTCTTCCCCCTGAAGAAGACCGTGGACCTTAAGATCCAGTTTATCGTCTCGGTCGCACAAGAAGTAAAGAAGATTTCGCTGGAATTGCAAGAGAGACATGAGGCCACCCTTGCACGCGCCTCCTCCAGCATTCTTGACTGCTTTACACCAAATGTATGCATAGAATTCGGATTAGCGTACTCTTCAATACAAAGACTTGCCATCAGTTCGGCAAGATCAGACTCCATTTGAGTAGTAGCATTGTTGTCAAAGTAACGAATCAAGATCTTACCATCTCCTCAAATTCCTTCTCATCGATTATCTGCGTTCCGAGAGAACGAGCCTTCTCCGCTTTCGACCCCGGGTTATTCCCGACAAGAACGTAATCGGTATTCTTCGAAACCGAAGACATAACCTCTCCTCCCAGTTCAACAATCCTCTCCTGAATTTCCTTTCTAGAATAGCCGGGAAGAGTTCCCGTTACCACGAATTTCATACCCTTCAGCGGCTTTGGACCATCACGACTTTCATCTTGTGTATTGACGAATCTCATCAATTCCTCGATCTCTTCTCTCACGGATTGATCAGATAGATGCTTTCTTATGTCTGAGGCCAACTGATCGCCTATTCCCGAAACTGCTTTCAGATCCTTTTCACTTGCAGACATGAGGGCTCTTAAACTTCCGAAGCTGTTTGCAAGATCCTTCGCAAGTTTGGATCCTACTCCTGGAATACCAAGCCCAGTTATAACCTTGAATAGCGGGTTATTCGTGCTCTTATTAATTGCCTTGATGAGATTGTCCGCCATCTTCTCCCCTATCCTTTCTCCAAGAGCCAAAAGATCTTCTTTTGTAAGTTTGTAGAGATCGGACGGGCTCTTCACAAGGCCCGATTCAACAATACGCTCGACTAGCTTTTCACCAAAGCCTTCGATGTCCATGGCCTCTCTGGAACAGAAGAACTGTATTCTCCTACCCACCTTAGCAGGGCAAGAGGGATTAAGGCACTTCAAAGCAACGTCCTCTTCTCTCTCTTTGCCTACCGGTCCTTTGCAAATTGGGCACTCGGAAGGAGGTTCTATTGGCTTCTCTACACCTGATCTCTTATCAGGAATACTCTTAACGATCTGTGGAATAATCTCCCCAGCCTTCTCTACAACAACTGTATCAAAGATTCTGATGTCCCTCTCCCTGACAAAGTCAAAATTGTGCATGCTTGCCCGTCTAACGGTTGTTCCGGCCAGTTGAACGGGTTCGAGTTCAGCAACAGGCGTTATAGTGCCTAGCCGACCGACACTGAGGTTAAGACTTATAAGTCTTGTCGTTGCTTGTTCCGCCGGAAATTTGAAGGCTATGGCCCACCTGGGCGCTTTCGTAGTGTATCCCAGTTCCTCCTGATAATGTAGATCGTCCACCTTGACAACTACCCCGTCAACAGCATAGTTCAGTGTAGATTTCAGCCCAGACCACGTCTTCCAGAATTCGATTACGCCTTCCGTGCCGTCTACAGTCTTGAAATTCGGCTCAATTTTCATTCCAATAGTCTTCAACAGCTCCAGCTGCTGGCTCTGCTTTTCAAGCCGAAACCTTTCTGGCTCCACTACCTGGTAGAAGAAGGCACTTAGTCTCCTCCCTGACACTTCTCTGGGATCAAGTTGTCTGAGAGTTCCAGCTGCCGCATTGCGAGGATTTGCAAAGGGCTGAAGACCGTCTTCTATTCGGGCTCTGTTAAGGTCATTGAAGACGTCTTTCGGGAGATATACTTCTCCTCTCAGTTCAATCGAAAGACTCTTCCTGAGTCTGAGAGGTATTGATTTGATCGCCTTTATGTTTTCGGTGACGTCCTCGCCGACAAAACCATCCCCCCTTGTTGCTCCTCTCACAAGCAATCCGTCTTGATACTTAAGCGATATTGACAGGCCATCGATCTTTAGCTCACACATGTATTGAACTCTTTCAATGCCAAGTGATTCTCTCACCCTCTTATCGAACTGCAATACCTCGGCCTCTGAGTAAGTATTGTCCAGGGAAAACAACCTGTGCTCATGAATCACTTCCTTGAAGGAGTTGATCGGTTTCAGGCCAACACGAACAGTTGGTGAATCAGGTGTCTTCAGTTCTGGATAACGTTCTTCAAGTTCGGTTAACTCATCAATCAGCCTGTCGTATTCAGAGTCAGAAATCTCTGGATCATCCATAACGTAGTACCTGTGAGCATGATAATCGATCTCTTTTCTCAGTTCGTCGACTCTCTTCTTAGCCTCATCGAATGGAATCACGTTAGCCCCTCCCAAAGAGTATTACAACTGCCACCGCATACTCCCGCTCATGAGAAATGCTTACCGTCAGATCTTCGCCACCCAGCAGCTTCTTCAGTTCCTCAGATGGAATCGGGCATCCCTTTTCATCAACGAGAAACTGGATTTTCGAGAACTCAAGGTCTCTACGCCCGGATGCCTTGACGAAGGCCTCCTTTGCGGCGAAACGCCCAGCTGCAAACTCCATCTTTCTCCGTTCATTTCCAAGAGAATCAAAGACATCTTTCTCTTGCCTTCCGAGTACCCTGTTTGCCACGGCTTCAGACATTCGCGAGATCTTGACTATGTCGATTCCAGCTTTCATTCTTGCTTATACCTCCACAACCGTGACTCCGCTACCGCCTTCTGAAGGCGCACCAATCCTGAAGCTCTTAACTTTCTTTGAGCGTCTCAAGTAACTCCATACTCCTTCGGCCAGTTTTCCAGTGCCTTTTCCATGAATTATGCAACCCTGCTTTGTTCCACTTATCTTGAGAGTCTGGAGAAAATTGTCAATGATAATAGGAACGTCTTCAGTAACACTTCCCCTTATATCGATCTCCTGAGTCATACTCTCACTGACATACTCGAGAGAAGAGGCATCTGATTCCGACTTCAATCTTCCGATGATTTTCACTTTTGAAAACGGGACCTTCAGCGTAATCTTACCTGAGTCAATTACAACTCTATCTCCATCGACTGCACTGACGATTCCTTCTGCTCCACTATCTATAAGCGTAACGGTATCGCCGATTTCGGGTATCTCAAAATCGCCGTCATCACATGAAGAACTTCCGAAACGCTTTAATTCACTTCTAAGCTCATTAAGTCTCTTGACCGCGGTAACCTTGTCTCTTTCATTTGAAGATCTTGACATGCTAATAGCCCGTTCAATTTCCTTTATTACAGATCCTAGTCTTTCCTCAAGATCGGCGATCTCTCTGCTGATCTCTCCATACCGCTTTTCCTTAATCATTGAAAGCTTGTCTTCAAATTCGCTGCTCTTGGATTCAAGATTCTTTTTCGTCCTCTGAAGTTCTCTTCGTTCCTCTTCTAGAGTCGACCTCTCTATATGAAGCTTCCCTATTACTGCCTCGAGATTTCTTGCATCACTATCAATATATGATCGAGCTCTTTCGATAATATCCGGTGCGAGTCCAAGTCTCTTTGAAACCTCTATCGCATTTGAGGAACCGGGAATTCCCATCAAGAGCCTATACGTTGGTCTAAGGCTGGCAACATCAAATTCTACGCTCGCATTAAGAATGTCGGAACGCTCCATAGCAAAGAGCTTAATTGGTGTCAGATGTGTTGTGAGGATCAATTTCGACTTTTCCAAAAGTTTCTCAACTATCGCAATCGAAAGTGCCGATCCCTCTACCGGATCAGTTCCCGCCCCCAATTCATCAAGCAAAACTAAAGAGTCACCGTCGGCATTCTCAATAATTCGGATTATCCTGGATACATGAGATGAGAACGTGCTTAGACTCTGCTCTATCGATTGCTCATCTCCAATGTCTGCAAAAAGCTTCTTGAAAAGCGGGATCTCTGATGTCTGATCAGCAAGAACGGGAAGACCACAGAGCATAAGTATTACAGAGAGACCTATTGTCTTCATCGCTACTGTTTTCCCGCCGGTGTTGGGTCCGGTAATGAAGACTCCATTGATTCCCTCTTCCATCGTAAATGTTATTGGAACTACCTTCTCGTCATCGATCATAGGATGTCTGACGTCCTTCAGGAAGAAGCGACCCGATGACGAAGGCCCAATGAAAACTCCATTCCTCTTCTTGGCATATCTGCACGTTGCGAAAAGAGCATCAAGGATTCCAAGCGCTTCCAGTGAAGGTTCAAGCCTTTCAAAGGTATTGAAGAAGTAAGTCGTCAGTTCTCTAAGTATCCTTCTTATCTCCTCTTCTTCTCTCGATTGCAGAATCCTCATCGAATCATTAAGAGCAATCAGCTCTTGTGGCTCGAAATAGACGGTCGCCCCACTTCCAGAAGAGCCATGAATCACTCCCTGATACTCATTCTTCTTGCTCGCAGACAACGGCAAGACATAACGACCCTCTCTACTCAGCACTAGACTGTCTGTGAGCCCGTCTTTATACCTGTTCATTATAGAATCAAGCTTTCCTCTCAGGTTTCTGGTAAGTGACTTGAGTTCGTTTCTGATTTCCTTCAAGGCTGGAGAGGCACTGTCCTTTATCTGCCCTTCTTCCGAGATCTTCTTCTTGACTTCGTTTATAAACCCACGTTCACATCCAAGAAGAGCAACAACTTCGCCCACAGCAGTAAACTCCGAAGAGACTCGTTCAAAGAATTCCTTGAGCCGACAGATGTTCTCCATGGTAACGGCACTTCTGTAAAGCTCTTCACAGCCAAGGCTGAAACCTCGTTTCACCCTGTTGATATAATCACTTAGATCGTGAAAGACTGAAAAAGGTGGCTCCCCCTCATTTTGAAGAATAATACTGAACTCGCTCGCTCTTCTGTAGAGTAAGTCTGTGTCATCTACCAATGGCCTTAGAGATTTGATTCTCTCTCTACCGTACCTTGATATCGCCTTCTTAGAAATATCTTCCAGAACGCAATCAAACTCCAGAAGTCGCAGCGCATCTTCATCGAACAAGGAATCCATCCGGTAACTCCACCCTTCTAATTATCTTTGGCATAAGCTTCTCCCTGTTTCTTCTGTCGTAAACTGCAATCAGCGCGTACACAACCACAATTGAAGCAAAAGCTGCCCCTAGGGCCAATCCTTCAGAATTGAGAATGATGTTCGTCACAATCAAAGTAACCAGGAAAACGGCTAAGGGTATTCCATAAACAATCATCGAGACCCTAGTTGCGTTTAGCTTCCCTGTCTCTATTTCCACAGTATCCCCTGGATCGACTTCTACACCATTCCTTAAGGCCTTTAAGGTAACTTTCTTATCGCCCAAAGAAACAACGCAGTTATTCTTAGAACCGCACGTAGAACAGGCTTCGGTTCGCGCCTTTTCCAGGAGCACCGTATCTCCTTCCAGCTCCTTAACAACGGCCAACTCTCTCATATCGACAACCTCCGCTAGAAACGGTAAGTAATCTCACCGCCTGCATGAACAACTGGAAGTGTTTTCATTCCGAAGAACTGCTCTAACTCAAGGCCCGCCAAAACTCCGAAGGAAAGAAAGCCAACTCTAACGTAAACGACGGGAGTAATCGAGAAGAAGATTCCGAATTTTTCAAAGTTTGCAGTCATAAGGCCAACCCGAGAGACAACTCTTAGCCCGGCGGCCGATTCCTCTGTAAGATCGTATGCATGGCCAGCAAAGGCTTTTAGGATCGAGTTAAAATGGCCGCTCTTATAGAATAGCTCCGAGGAAGAGGGAGAAATGAAGGAGAAGTTTCCTCCAATTTCAAATGAGTTCTTCCCTATTCGGCTAATGACATATGCTGCGTTTATTCCGTCATAGATCAGCATATCACTTTCCGACTCTATACCAGAGTAGTGAATACCATCTATAATCAACGAAGAAAAACCCAAGGAACCCAATACGATTACCATCAGGAACACAACTATCGCTTTCACACGACACCTCCAGTTTATCGAGATTATAGCATGTGTTTTTATGACGTACCGAAGGCCAAACAAATATGGAGCTCTTTGATTTTGGAACTCACTTAAGCAAGGCAGCAAGATAACCGACAGTTCTGTACCTGTCTCCGATGACTTCGCCGCTCGTCGTGTTGCATAGTATATCCATCGATTCAAAGGTTTCTCTAACAGCCACCATAGGTCCTAGACCACAGGCAGTGATTCGCTCGCTTCTGGATATATCGTATGCCTCTGCGTACTTCCTCTCCTTGACAAGATTCACTAGTCTCCTGTCTTTCTCGATAGTTGTTTCGTGAGACTCGTAGTGATTCAGATCCGAGGAAGCGATTATCAGTAGGTTACTCTTCTCACTCAGGATCTTCCTTAGCAGCCCGGAAACCATTAATGCCACTTCCAGTCTTTGATCACTCATAATTATCGGCACGATTTTGAAGTCACTGTATATAAACTGCAGGAACGGTAGCTGGACTTCTATAGAGTGTTCGTACAGGTGGGCGGCCGTATCAGATACCACAAGTCCGCTAGACATAGTCATAATTGACTTCCCAAGCTCTTTATCTATCTCTACTTCACCCAGAGGTGTGCCCCAAGAATCTTCATTCCATAGAGATAGTCTGGTCCCAAGGCCGGTATGATTGGGACCGATAATTATCACCGTTGAAGGGGTAATTAGAGAATACGACTTCCAATAGCTCCAGGCAGCAACTGGACCGCTTGCCATGTACCCCGCATGCGGCACTACCAAACCAACTGAGCTTTCAGATCTTCCAGGATTCTTAGGGAGACTCCCTGGCCCTATCGGATGAAAGAAGCAATTCTTGATCTGGCTCTTGAGGTCCTCACCGTCATCTGCGTAGAACTTGCCGCTGACAACGGGGCTCCTTTTCACGGCTCTACCACCTCCGCTGTGATAAAGATAACCAGTTCTCTCTTATCAGACGTTCTGTTTTCGGTAGTAAACAACTTACCGATAAACGGCAAATCGCTCAAGAAAGGCATCTTATTAACGGTTACAGTATCCTTGTTTGCAACAAGTCCACCGATCGTCAATGTATTGCCGTTCGAAATAATCAGTCTGCTGTTTGCTTCTCTCGTCTTCTCACCATATAGCGTTCGTGTTCCGTCCTGATACTTCTCGGGCTCGCTGACTTTTATAAAGAGATCGAGAAGTATCTTGCCGTCATCATTGACAGTTGGAGTAATTCTTAATTCGACTCCTGTGTTCAGATACTCGATAGTCTCGATTTCTACGGGATTACCATCTACGTACTCGATTGTTCGAACCAGGTAGGGAATGGTGTCCCCGATATGAATCTTCGCTTCCTGACCACTCATTGAGACTATCGAAGGACTGGAGATAAGGTCGGAATCAGTGTCCCTATTGCTCAGGTCTGCCCCGATCTTCACGACTGCCGTATTTACGATATCATCAATCAGTTTCGTAAAATCAAGATAGTCGATGATTTTGAAGTCGAGATCTATCGAACCGCTTTCAATGAGAATCTCAGGAGTGTTAATCCCTATTGCCGTCTTGAACTCCCTCTGAATATCATCAACAAGCGATTTATCCACGAGCCTTGTTTCGATTCGTACCTGCTTTTTAGGACGCGAGAGATCGGATCCAATTTCGTCAAAGATATTATCAACTCTTGATTTGGCCAGGCCTCTGACTACTATATATCCGTTCACCGGATCTGAGAGAACTTCACCTCCATAGAACTCGATAAGCCTTGTTACTTCTTCAACATTGTGGTAAACACGATAGACTAGTTCAACATCGGTCGGTTCTTCACCGGCCTTCTGTTCCTTCTTTGTCACCGCATAGATATCATCGATTCTGCTTATCTCAACCGGCTTCGTGGCATTTATTACTTTGGTAAGAGCTTCCCATGTGAGATCCTTGACAGACATGGTGATCCTCTCATTTATGTCGTCAATGAAAAGGAGCGAGATTTGAAGCTTGCCGGCCACTAGTCTCAACAACTCTTCCAGATCCTGATTGGCGACATTTATCTGGACAAGCTTTCCCTCAACCACTACTCCCCTTTCCAGCGGATCTACTGCCTTTCTCGACTCCTGGACCTCTTTGATCATCCTTTCGGCCATATCAAGGAGAGCTGAACTCTTCGATTTTATCAGCAGCATCTGAAGTTCGGTGAATGTCTGAACCGTGATACCCTCGATCGATTCTCTTAAGAGAGAGGCCAGTTCCTCAGGATTCACCGTGAGATCGGTTATGTATCTCGAAATCTCCCTATCGGCAGCTGCCTCCTCGACTGTCCTGGTAATTACCATTAGAGACTCAGGATCACCTATAAGCAACCACTGCCGATCTAGGTCGACAAATTCGATTTCGAGACCCAGTTTGAAGATCAGTTCCGCTAACTGGGCCTGTGTGACGAGGTTCTTCTCGATCCTCACCGACTCTCTTTTAGAATCAACAGCGAGTATGTTCAGTGCTGCCCTAGCGTTCTCAAGCCCGACCTGAGTCCCAATTCCAATGAGTCTTCCTGAGTATTCAATGATTGATTTCAGCTGAATTTCCGCGGCTTCCAGAAACTGTCTGACTTGTTCTGTGCTCCAGCCGCTAACAGGAGGAAGGTCTTCGATGTTAATTTGCTCTGATGCTTCCTCGCTGCCCGCATTCTGATTCAGCTCTGAAATAAGCTCTCTCGCGAAGTCAACGTGGTCACTCTCTCCTACCAAGAGGAGGCGAGTATCGAACCTACCGATGAAGACAGATACACCAATGTTCTCAAGAGCCTCCTCAAGGCTATCCATTCCTGATCTTTGGCTCCCCTGAGCGGAATAGACGCTCGCTAAATCCTCTAAGAAGGCCTGCCCCACTGTGATAAGGGAATAGGACAGGAATTTAGCCTCTATCGTTACTGCTTCGATAAGTACCTCTTTCAGTGCTGTTACATCATCAAAGTTACCGACTATCATGTACCTAGATGGTGTGATTTGAACTACGGATACCTCCAGAAGAAGATCGCTAACCATAGCTTGAAGAATCTCAGGAGTCATACTGGCAGGTAAATCAATATAAGCGAAGTGGACCTGCTGGTTGTTAACCAGGTAGTCTATCACGGCCTGTGCTTCGTCGACTGATTCGCGGGTTCCAATTAGCAAATAACCACCGCTCACATCGAAGACTCCAGAAAGAGAAATCGCTTTTGCCTCAAGATACGCATTAAGAGTTTCTGCATCGATTCCGGAGAGTCTCTTTGCGAACCTTGATTCATTTACAATCCCTGCTTTCTCGCTTGTAAGACCGCCTAGAATCTCCTCAAATTCAGCAATATCCTCACCAGTACCTATCATGAAGACCCTGTCTCCGACCGATTCAAATTTGAGCTTCAGTTCCATCAATCCCGCAATCGTCTCAAATTGGTCGATTTGAGTTCCATCCGGCTGTACAAAAGTCTTATAAGAGATAGATCCATCGGCAGAAGTTCCGCTCGAATCTATCCCTATCCGTAGAGAGGAAATCAACTCTTGAGCTCTCGCAAGGGAGGGCTTGGTTCCGACGATTATCGCATAATCACCTGCTTCAATAATACCAACCGGTATCTGAATCGACTCGAAGGCAATCTCAAGCTGCCCGGGCGTCAGATTCCTTGGAAGGATAGTAATTGTGTAAGACAGCGGACCTTCGTCTGCCTCGACAGTTTTTCCAAGTGAGTTGTAGACATCGACGGCCATCTCCAGATCCGTTCTAGTTCCGACAAACACAAGCGCAGTATCGCTTTCGAGAATCTCCACTTTGACGCCGATCAACCTGAAGAGCTGATTAAGCAAGTTCGATGAGACTTCGTCTTCAAGATCAAGAATTTCAAATTCACTCTTCTCTCCCGAATCGCCGGTAGACACCTGAACGAGCCTTTCCACAAGTGCCAGAGCGTTCTCTATCGATTCTCTGGTTCCGATAAGAAGCAGAACGTTGCCTACTGAATCCAGATCCACACTGAACCTTAGCTTATCTAACACAGCCTCCAGTGAACTGAGATCGAAACCCTCCGGCAATGAGATCGTAGCGAATTCGATCTCGTCAGTTTCGGGTTCTTGATCCTCTTTTTCAAACTTTGAGAAGAGCTCAACTGCTCTTGCGTTGTTTTCTCCTGAACCAATGAACACAATGTAATCCGCTACTTCTACGATCTTTACAGGTATATTGAGAGAGGAAAGAAGCTCTCTGAACTGCCCCAAAGAAATCTCTTCTACTAGCTCAACGATTTCGTATTCGGGGCTCTCAAATTTCCCTATTCCCAATGTTGCAGAGACCGAACTCACCAATTCTCTGAAGCGGTCAACATTACTCTGGGTACCAATCGAAACCACGTCTCTACCGACTGGAAGAATCTGGACATTGAGCGATAGACTCTCAACAAGGGCCGCCATTTCGGCTAGCGAAAGCCCATCACCCAACGGGACTATTGAGTACACTCTCTTCTCATCGACCGCAGGATCCTCTGGAGTTAGGTATTCAACTATCTCTTTGGCCGTTCTTAAGTCACTATCAGGGCCAATTAACATCACTTCCCCGTCAACTTGAACAGCTGAAATACTGAGGGCCATGTCGCTCAGAATCCTCTCAAACTTTTCGAGAGTCAGTTCGGCAGGAAGTTTCGCAAGTCTATAAGAGACTCCTTTTCCTAGCCCGCTTCGAATAACTTCATCAAGTAGAGCAACAGCCATATTAACATCCTCTTCGAGACCCGATACGGACATGCTTTGCCCCAGCTTTGTATAGGAGAGGTTGAAACCGGCGGAAACTAGTATCTCCCGTAACTCCTCAAACGTCATCCCGGATGGAATAGTGTACAGGGTGGTCAGCTTCTTCGTCTTCAACTCGAGACCGTCCATCAAAGCCGGTATTTCCGCAAGCTGATCTTCGGGACCTATTAGAAGGTAGCCTTGACTACTCTCGTGGAATACCTTCACGGCAAAGCTCATCGCCATGAAGAAATCAGAGAGAGTCTCGCCACTCCAGCCTTCGAGTTTCGGGAAGAACTGTGCCGTAAGGCTCTCCGCCGTCGGCGCCGACCCCATCTCCTTGAGAAGACTCTCAAAGACAACAATATCCTCTTCGTTTCCAACGACCACTATTCTGTCTCCCTCTCCGAAAACGATTAGAGAGGAGTTCATACTTGACAGAAGCTGATTCAGGAAATCAGTACTATGGCCTATCCCATTGAAGATGCGCATTTCTTGAGACTTCTCGGACGGTTTATCGGAAGTTAGGCGGTTAAGAATGTCCCTTACCTGTTCAATCTCTCCTTCCTTTCCATAAACGACGAAGCTGCCCCGAATCTCGAGAACGGAGATTTCCAGGCCAAGTGTGTTAATTATCCCATCGAGTTCTTCGATGGTAACTTCACGAGGAACTATAACTGTGACTTTGTGTTCGCTGATAATATCGTTCCTTATCTGTACGAATCTTTCAATCTCCTTCTCTGCCCCGATCACTACAAGTCTCCCGGCTACAGAAAGAGGATAGACGTTTATGTTGAACGCCGATTTGACTGATTGGGCGGCCGCAAGATCAAATCCGTCACGAACCTCGACAACCAGATAACTCTGTTCGCCGTCAACAACCTGAACCTCTCTTCGCGAGAGTATCGAGCTAATAGTCTCTTCGGCCTTCTTGACATTTTCCTTTTGGCCGACCGCTATTACTCCGGTTGGCGTATTCAGAAGATCAATACGAATACCCAGCCTAGAGAAGATCGCTCTGAAACTGTCGGTCTCCTCAGTTGGGATTTCCACAAACGCAAAGATGTCAGGTTCATCGCCCTTGGGAAGCACTATGCCTTCAGCAAGTTCGCCGAAGACTCTTACGGTAGAACGAACATCGCTTTCCGGACCTATCACCATCGACCTTCCATCAACGGTAACAACTGTAACTGCAAGTCCCATCTTCTCCAGCATACTCTGCAGATTCTGAATTGAAGGAACGGACTCAACTATCTCGTAGTGAGGTCTCTCAAGACCTGAAAGCCTGGTTGTTTCGGTGTTTATTCGGTCAAGAATTGCCGTGGGGCCCACAATGAGATAACCTGACTGGACCGGTGTTACGCTTACCTTTGCCCACTCCTTTTCTCCCAAATAACCCCTCAAGTATGAAACTAGCTTGCCATCTTCCCAGCCGGCAGGGTTGTTGAAGAATCTAGATTCGACCGCCTCATCTTCTTCCGCCCTTGAAAGCACCGAATGGATAACTTCTATCGCCTTTGTCGACTCCTCTTCGGTTCCAACCAGAATAACGCCGGAAGGAGATGAGAGAAGCTCAACATCTAGTCCGAGACTCCCAAGTATGGCAGTGAACTCGCCGATCCTGTCGTTTGGAATATCAGTGAAAGCGTACTTGAGTTCCTTGTCGGTCTCAAGTATGACGGTTCGTTCATTTATCGATTTCACGACGCTCGCTGCATTTTCAAGGTCTTCACCGTATCCGACAATTATCACGTTGCTTCCAAAGCTCAAAGCAGTAGCGTCTATCTTCAGTTCCGAAAGTACTTGTCTGATCGTCTCGAATGTGCCTTCGCTTGCAGGCATTATTATGTAGTCGTATTTTCTCGAGGTCAGTGGAGCCTCAAGACCGTTTCTCAGCATCTTGATCAATTCGACTGTCCTCTCAACACTTTCTTTCATGCCAACGACAAGGTGTTTGTCTCCGACCGGTAGTATCGTCACCTTAAGTCCCAGCCGTTCAAGAAGAGTGTCCAGCTGGTCGATTGCAGGAAGTGAGGTTTCTATAACAAAGAACGGATCTTCGATCCCTGCCAGACGATCGGCTTCTGAAACCAATCTCGAGATAACTTCTTGCGGACCTACAACGATATAGCCACTGGACGAAGGAGTGATTGAGATCCTAGAGAAATCGTCCTCGCCAAGGAAGTCCATGAAGTAGCTGGCATATTTTGCATCGTTCCAGCCCGGCACAACTGCAGCTACGTTTGAAACTCGCCCCTTCTCTCCTTCAGTTTCAGCAACTAGGGCTTCTCTTTCGAGAATAGCGTTGACGGTCTTGATTGCTGTCTCGACCTTTTCTCTGTCACCGATCATTAAAACCCCGGTGGCAGAAGGAAGAAGCTCTACTTCAGCGCCAAGCTTATCAAGAATTGCCTGATAACTATCTATCTCTCTGCTTTGTATACCTGTGAAGGCGTACGTGGGTTCATAAACCTGCGCTGTAGTTCTTCTACTAAGTATGTCATCTACTACCAAGATCGTTCTCTCAACTGCCTCTTGAGAACCGATTACGATAACTCCGGATGGGGATGTGATTAAGGATACTTCAATTGCAAGTCTCTCAAGAATCGCATTGAAGCTGCCGATGTCTTCCACGGAAATATCAACGACTCTGTATTCTACAGCTTCAGGCACAGTCACATCTTGTGAGACTGATTTCAAGAGCTGCTCCATTATCTGGCTTGTGCGTCGTACATCTTCACCTGAACCGATTACAATGGTGGAACTACCCATTTTTGCGAGATCAACCATAACCCCCAATCTAGCCAGAAGCCCTTCAAGATTGTCGACGGGAGGTATCCTGTCAAACACTGCGAAAGTTGGATTCTCAAATTCTCTGAGTCTCGAGATCTCTGCCTTGACTACTTCTGCCAGGACACTTGGAGTTAGGGCAACAAACCCGCTGGAGGATGTCACAATTGAGATTCTCTCAAAGTCGTCGACTCCAAGGAATAGTCTAAGGTATTCGCTTACCCTCGCAAGATCCCAACCCGGTATGGCCTTGATGTCAAGAGACACTCTTTCTTCCCTTTCAATTTCCTGAGCCTGAAGCTGTTTATATAGAGATCTGAACTTTAAGAGATCCTCTTCTTCACCTATCGCGACAATCTTGTCAGCCACCGCGACTGCAAATACTCTGTAGTTAAGAAGTTCAAGGGCAGGTTCTAGTGACTGAACGGTAATTCCCGACGATAACGGAAGAAGAAGGAAACTCTCATACTTATCCTGAAGTGGAACATCTTGCGATTCTCTTGAGTTGATCGCCTCGATCAACTCCTCCGCACGTTCAAGCTCAGACTCTGCTCCAATGGCGACAACACCTGTAGGGGTGTTGAGCAGTTCGACATCAATACTCAGCCGTTCGATGATTGGGAGAAGTTGTGCTATCGAATCCGATCTAACATCTACAAATCTGAATCTCAAACTGAGCTCTGCTGAAACACTTTCGGAGTGAGCCATTACCGACTCAACTATGTCAAGTGCCTTTAGAAGCTCTTCCCCAGAACCCACAGCAACTACTCCTGTAGAGATCTGGATGAACTCCGATACGACCCCAAGCTTTTCCATTACTATCTCCAGAGGAGCAATATCTTCAGGTCTTACAGGCAAGAAAATGAACGTTTTTGACTCTAGCGCCTGCTCCTCGGGTTCACCTTCCGGATAGATCGCATCTATAAGCTGATCGATGAGCTTTCCGGTTCTGTCAACACTGTCACGGTTTCCAACTATTAAGTACTTGTCTTCAACAGGAATGATTCCGACCTTTATTCCGAGAGCATCTATTAAAAGCTCCAGCTGGTCAAGAGGAGGTAAAGCTCGCTGTACCATGAAGTGCGGGTCCTGAATCTCTTCAAGTCTGGCGATCTCTTCCTCTATCGTCTTTAGAAGTTCAGCCGGGCCAACGATTATGTATCCACTCACCGAAGGAGCAATCGAGACTCGAGAATAGAGGTCTTCGCCTAGATAGTCTCTTAAGTAGCTGGAAAGCATTTCGTTGCTCCAACCAGCCACCTTCTTAACGAAGGTCGATACGTTCCTTCTATCTTCAGAGGGACCTATCTCCTTCTTCTGATCAACAATCGTTTGCACTACAGTTTTGGCCCTTGAAACCTCTTCCGACGAACCAATCAAGAGGGCCCCTGAGGGGGAAGATAATAGTTCAGCGTTGATTCCCATTTTCTCCAAAACCAAAGAGTAATCGCCAATCTCGTCAGAAGAAACGGAAACAAACTCGAACACCGATTCCGTCACAATAGTCGACGGCCGCTTCTCAAGGATTGATTCTGAAGTCTCCATTGCTTTTGCGACTTCTTTGCGTTCACCGATAATCAAGACACCAGACGGGGAGTCGAGAAGCTCCACTTCTATACCGATGCTCGAGAATATTCCTCTAAATGCTGCAGAATCCTCGCCCGATATTTGAGAGAGTTCAAATACCGTTTCACCGACTTCGGGCTCGTCACCGATTATCTCCAGAAGCTTGGCAACTATCTCTATAGTTTGTTTAACATTGGGTTCAGTACCGATGATAACGAAGTAATCATCAACCTTCAGAATATCGACTATTACTCCGAGTCTCACTAGAAGAGAATTCAGTTCGTTTAATGAGGGCATCCTTCGCTCTATAGAATAGAAGGGGCTTTCTATTTTCCTGAGCCTATCGAGTTCCCTTTCAACACTTTCCAAGATTGACTCGGGACAGTTGATGATGTATCCCTTGGCGGTCTGAACGAGAGAAATGCTGGCAGTCTTGTCAACTCCCAGGACTACTCCCAGATACGACAATAGTCGTTCAGAGTCCCAACCGGGCACCCCAAAAATCTCTTTGCTTGCAAAAGCCCCCTCCGCACTCTCTGAGGTGAGAATCTCTCCGTACAACCCTCTGAAAAACTGAAGGTCGAAGCTGTTTCCAACAACAACGATCTTGTCGTAGATCTCTGTGATAACGAGATCGAAACCGAAGACATTTATCACTGAGTTTAGAGATTCTATTGCAATCTCAGGTTTAGAAGAGATTATCAGGTACGAACTATCGGCATCTACTTCTTGAAGAAGTGAAGTTGGTTCTTTCTTTAGAATCTCATCGACAATCTTCTTCGCTTTAGCTAGTTGTGTTTCAACACCGATTCCGATTATCCCAACTGGTGTTTCCACAAGATCAATTTCGTAACCAAGAAGGGTTAGAATCTCTTCCAGGCTACCGACCAAGGACAACTCAACATCTATTAAGCTATAGCTTTTTGGACCGGTCTCAATCGTCTCAATTCTCGACAAAATCGAACTAATAACTGCCATTGCATCTTCAAGGCGGTCCTCAGTTGCCACAACAGCCACGCCGGTTGGTGTGTTTACAAACTCTACTGACAAACTGAGTTTATTCAGAAGCTCGCTGATCCCTTGAATCTCGGAATAGGGCAGATTTATGAATTCATACTTGTATTCTAATTTAGCCTCAGAAACGTCCCCCTGTACAGGAAGCCCGCTACTCAGCTGTCTTACAAGCCTTGATGCTTCCTCAACGTTCTCCCTGGAGCCAATAATCATGAACTGGTTCTCGACTGGAACTATGGTCGCAGCAATACCCAGTCTTTGCAATAGGACTTCAAACTGGGAAAGAGAGGGGATAGATGTCTCCAGTCTGTACGATGGGTTCTCAAATTCTCTCAGTTTTTCCGCTTCAGCGGAAACCGCTTCAAGAACAGATTCTGTTGCAATAACTATGTATCCATTCCCTGAAGTTGTGAGAGTGATATCAGAGAAGAGTCTAAGTCCAAGAAAGTCTCTGAGGTAGGCTCTGAACTTCTCGATATCCCAGCCGGGAATAGCCCTTATCTGGAGGGAGAGGCGAGTCTCCTGACTTGCCATCTTGCTTTCAACCATCTCAGTGATTCTGGGAATTCTCTCTTCAATGATCCCTTCTATCTCAGAAAGCCTTTCCGGATACGCTCTGATTACCAGAAGGCCCGCAGAAGCGATGAAATCAGCCGTCTCATTTTCTACGAGAATCGTTTCGAGCAGATCCCCCAGACCGGAAGAGTAGATTTCGGGAGAGATCTCGAGAATCGATTCCCTTGTCACCCTGTATATCTGTCTTTCATGTTGTTCAAGTTCGTTGATGGCCCTCCCCATGATTCCTGAAGGACCATACATGAAGACCAGTCTGTCCGCAATCTGCTGAATTGTGTACTCACTCTCAACGAGACCTTGGGCAGCAAAGAACGTACCAAGAAAACTGGATACTTCTTCATATGAATCGTTGGTCTTCAGTTCCAGGTAAGTGCTATCATAGTCATCAAATGTAATCCCGGTAAATAACGACAGCAGGTATTCGGCAGTCTCTATAGAGCTCTTAGCACCCTTCACGATGTAACCCTTTCTCTCGCCTAAGGGCTCGATTATTGAACCTGTAATTCGTTCGACCTGAGCTACTATCGACTCTTCTATTGTATGGTGATAGTTCACCATGAGGTATGAAACGTCTTCAGAAATTGCGGAGAAAGAGTCTGCGATTCTCTCCAGAACAGGAACTAGATAATTTGGCAACTCGAATGTGACTTTTCCGATAGGCTCAAAGGTTCTGTCAACGGAAAGCTCCTCATAAACTGCATAGCTTTGAAGAATCCCGAAGATCGCTCCCACGAGGGTCCCGTCATCAGGAAGCCCCGACCCTGAAGCCCTGGCAAGTTTTAGAACGTCCTCAATCAAGAAGAAATTGTCGGGGAGAGTCAATGTCACCCTTGTCCTGCTCGAATCAAGATCTTCTGAGGTCAAATACAACCTGTAGAGATCGAGATACTCATAAAGGGCCGTAACTTGAGAATCGTTTCCAGAGAATATCAGCTTGTTGAACTCAGGAATACTTACTATGGTAAGGCTTTCTGAGAAGAGCAGCGAATTAAGACTCCTTGCCAATTCGTAGTATGCTGTAAGCGGTTCAACATCGACGTTAGTTATCTCCCACGGGACAGAGTATTCTTTGGTGACCGTGTTTTTCGTAAGAGCTGCAGAAAGACTCATGTGGGTCTGGAGATCGCCAAACACCATCAAAGAAGCCTCGTTCGGTAGATACTCTATGTAGCTATTTACTGGAAGAGTCTTTCTCAGCCTTTCAATCTGTTCTGAAACGGTCTCCCCCTCAATATTGAAATCAACACCGATATACGTCTTCCAGAAGGCATTAACAAGATCTTGAACTTCTTCAGGCGAACCCAGATAGAAGGTTCCATCAGTCAAATAGGAATAAGCGACCCTATCTCCAAGAGACGTAAGGATATTTCTTAGAATATCTTCGGGCATGGCCAGTGAGAAACCAACCACAACCTGCTCATTTCTAACACTTGGAGAGATGATATACGACAGATCTAGCATTTCTTCAGAAAAAAGATATGTCATCGCAGTAGATACCGTCATACCATATGTAGTAAATTTCTCGATATTCACATTAATATTCGATCTAAAGAATCTAAGTGTGACAACATTCTCCATAATCGTAACTTCCGGATCATCGATTGCTGGAATCAACAAAGCGACGTTCACCGACAGTCTCTTGGGATCTTGCCTGGTCCACAAACCTTCAACCGGACCCATTCGAAGCGGCAAATTCATATCTCTGCCGCTTACACCGTTCATTGCCAGAGAATATATGGTCCTTGAAGGATTCGATTGTATATTGTAATCTGTGACTTTGTCCTTAAAGATCAGAGTCACTGTTACCGATTCTGCATCCATAGTGGGAATGACTGAATTCAGCTGATTAGAGAAACCAATACAGAAGATGCCCAGAACTAGAAATAAGACCGCTATTCTTCTCACACGAATCACCCCATATTTACCCTCGAGTTTATGACCTGAAATACTTCACAACAAAGAAGCTGTTCGTACTAGTATCATTTAGCAGAACAGCAAATTCCGTAATTCCATATACTATATAGGAGGGTGCAACTTGCTCGCCCACTCTTACTGTTATCTCCGTCTCACCCGTCTGTAGAACTGCGTAATCAACCTTGTTCAACCTGTAATAGGCAACATACCTGACATTCTCTGCCTCTTCGCCGACTTCTAGCATTGAACTTATGACCTCCGAAGGACTCGCATAGAGTGGGAGGAAATGATTCTCCATACTGAAGACGCTCACCACCCTAGAAGTATCAACGGGATCAATTCTTATTCTGCTTGCCGCAACATCAGCAATCTCTACCGGTTCGAAGAGCAATACCAAGAGTACACCACCCGTTACTAACAGAGTAATTGAGACCACTATTATCAAAACGATCTTCTCCATAAAATCAGCTCCGTCTAGAAGGTCCCTGTTACAGCAATGTCCATCCTCAACTCAAGCAAAAGATTGGACGGAATATTAGACTCCGGCAGAATCGGAAATCCAAGGTTTGATCTCAGATCAAGCTTTCTAACAAGAATTCTCGGTTCACTGACAATCATCTCAACAAGATCAAGAATATCTCTCGAACTACCTGAGACAATGATTCCTTTGTACTCTCCTTGAGAAGACCTTATCGGAATCCTCTCCTCTATCTCCTTAAGATAACTTCTTGTACTCATTGCGCCTATCGCTTCGTTTCGGACTCTTGAGAGCAACTGAACCTCAAGGTATGCACTTTCAAGACCGTTCACCTCTTCGACCAGCAGAGATGTATTCTCGAAAGTGTTGTAGGAGTAAAGTACCACCAGGAACAAAAAACCTACGATTGTCAAAGCGATCAACGACCAGAAGGCAATCTTCGAGTTTATTCCCTTTCTGTCAAGAATACCAAGTCTTCTCTTCAGCTTATTTGCATAGTCTCTGTGAATGAAAAAGCCATCGTTGCTCTCAAAAGATCCCGAGTCGACAAAGGCATTAATTTCTTCGATGTTAAACTCGTCTCTCTCATTCATCGAAGTCACCCACCTTAAGGTCGACAAGTTGAAGAGAGTAAAGCTCTGCGAAGTCCAAATTACCCCTCACGCTTGGCCTGGCAAGAAGGGTTGGTGTAGTAAGCGGTGACGGGAAATAGGTATTATCACCTTCAAATATTAGATAGTAGAAGGAGTTACCAACACCATTTTCAAACGAAATTCTCGAAGCAATCGTCTTCAGAGCGTTCTCGTCTTCGAGATAAGCTTCCATTGTTCTGAAGACATCCATCTCTAGCGACTTCGAGCTTACATGAGCGCGAAGATCGCTAACCTGTCTACTAAGTCTATTACGGATTGCAATGTACTCCTGCTTCTTGTCGAACATCATGTCAATGTCTGCAATCAGATTCCCTGTAAGGTATGTTCCAGTATTATCAAACAGATAGCCTTTCATTCTAGAAACCTGTCTAAATCTTATATCAAAGGCTTGGGTCACAAAAAAACGAGACCCCATAATCAGAACGACAATTATCAGCAGGACTATTAGAGAATACTTAAGCCTTGATACCCGTTTCTTCCTTGAATGTAAGTTTACGTCGACCAAGTATCTCACCACCTCTCATGAGTAGTCCCACCGAAGTATATGTTATCCCAGTCGTTTCCTTAATCCTAAGAGGCATGCTGACCACCTCTGTCTCGTCTCCAAGAATTCTCTGAAATGCCCTTGAGTAAACGGCTGTAGAAAGACTCGAGGGCCCCACTACAAAGAACCTTGTGAAGAGAGACTCGTCGGCCGCAGAAGTATTCGGAGAGTTCGACAGAGTGTTCGTAAGATACATCCTAAGCTGATAGGAGATTAGCCCTTCAAGTCTCTCGGAAGCCTCTTCTATCAATGAATCGTAATATGCCTTGGAGCCGACAAGGAACTCTCTCTGGATATCTGTTTTAGGAGAAAGAGAGTTGTCCTCACTGAAACCACTTGCCACCTCGTCAAAACCATCGCTTATGTAGTTCAGCCCAACAATCTCTTCTCCTCTCAGTGTAAGGAGAATCGAATAATTCTTATCCACCACAAAGACGATGTTGTTTCCCTCGAAGACACTGGTATGAGCGGTCTTGAAGATGGAGAAAGGCTTAACATCTACTATATTCGGCTCGGGGAAGTTCTCGCCCGTGAGTCTTCCAACGAATTCAAAAACAGCCTTCCTCTTGGTGATAATAAAGGCAGGAACCAACCCCGTCTTCAGGGAAGCAATTGAGTTGAGACAGGCAACGTTTACTTCGTCTGGCGGCAAAGAAAACTGAGAGGCGGCCTTGAAACTGGCAACGCTAAGCAGGTTCTTCATCGACTTGACCCTCGGAACCTCTAGATGCTGAAACACAACATCCTTTGGGTGGAAGGCCGTCACAAATATTTCATCCACGGGAAGAGTATTATTCTCGCCAAACACCCTGGCCGCTTCGGCAAGCGAGTTCTCACCGATCCTAAGGACAGAAAAGACCGGTATTAAGCTCCTACCCTCGACCACTGCTCTTACGATCTCAGTGTAACCCTCATCGGAATTAACGGCAGTAATCATACTTTGAAACATATTTACCCCCAAGTCTCAATAAGTGACCTTCCCCGTAACCGGCTGGATAGTCAATACACTGCCATCAGCAAAATTCAGCGTTGTCGAACCGTTAAGAATTACTATAGACCCATCACCGTTGAATCTTATTCTGAAACCTTCGGGATTCTCCCACAAGCAATCCTCAAAAATATCACCCGTTGTCGAAGACAACCTTCTAGTTCTGAAATCATAGAAGAGCTCGACTGGTCTTGAACGAACAATTGCCTCAAGTCGTTGGCTTTCAATGAAAGAATCGAAAGCTGTTTTGCTGAGGCCAATCTTTAGCTTAACTATGATTTCAGACGAAACCAGTACGACGCCGCTGATACACAGAGAGACCAGGACCAGACAGCACAACAACTCGGTCAAACTCATCCAATACTTTGCTCCATAGCAAAGACTGCACCGTATATCGTTATTGCCAGGAAACCAATGAACCCACCAATAAATAATATCATTATTGGTTCCACAAGCGAAACAAGTTTCTTGAGTGCGTTCTGAACTTGCATATGATAGAAATCCGCAACTTTTAACATCACTTCATCAAGCTTGCCGGTCTCTTCACCAACAGCAACCATACTAACGACAATGGGCGGAAAGACCTTCTGGCGCTCCAAAGCAGCATTGATGCTTTCCCCACCCTTTATTCCTATTATTGCATTGCCCACTGCTTTCACAACTCTTGGACTCTGAGAGACTTCTCCGGCCAGTTCCAAAACGGTTGGCAGATCGACTCCACTGGCAACTAGGACAGCAGTCGTCCGAGTGAACCTCTCCATTGCCGTCATGTTTCTCAAATTCCTAATCGGAGGGATCAACTTACCAATGTTTTCCTTGACAACGTTTCCATATCTGCTCTTGAAGAAAAAGTAGCCTCCGATCAACAATCCGACAAGCATGACAAGCAACAGAGGCCAGTGATTCTCAAGAATGCTGTTCATACTCAGGAGAATTGCCATCGCTCCTTCTGGCTGAAAGTTTCCACCAAAAGCGCCGATCAGGTTCGGCAAAATGAAGAACGAGATCATCCCAACTATTCCAACTGCAAAGACCATCATGAAGAGAGGGTATGACATAGCTGACTTCACTTGATTCTGCAGCTCGACCATCCCTTCGTAGAAGTCGGCAACCCGTTCTAGTGACTCGTCTAGCACTCCACCCGCTTCTCCGGCCTTAACCAGATTGGTGAAGAGGGGCTCGAATACACCCGTCTTTTCGAGAGACTCGCTGAAGCTCATTCCACCTTCTATATCCAGGACCACCCGAGTCACAATCTTTCTGAATCTTCTTGAAAAGAAAACCTGAGTTGAAAGAACCTGAAGAGCGTCTCTTATTCTCACACCTGAGGAAACCATGGTTGCCAATTGCCTTGAGAAGATGCTGACTTCCTTTTGCGAGGCAGGGAACATTGAAGCTCTTGTGGAAGCATGTGAAGCGGACTGCTTGATTGAACTTACGATATACCCTCTGCTTGAAAGGATCTGAAGCGCCTCTAGTTTGGAGTTCGCAGCAAGCTTGCCTTTTTCTGATTTTCCCTTGGTGTTGATGACTTCATAGCGGAAATCGGGCATCTTTCACTCCACCCTCCTTAAGAGACAGACTGCGTAGGCCTTAGCAAAACCGGGACTGCTGCCGTTCCCCGATTTCGGTTTGATGTTCACTAGCTCGCTCTCTATCCCAAGAGCACTGGCAACATTGTCTATCATTGACTGGACAAAACCGGCCAGCCTTATTTCTTCGATAACGACCACAGAATCAACGTTGGTCACTTCCCAGCTGCCTTTGATCAAGTCTGCCGTTTCCTTGAGAAACTCAATACTCCTGCGATCTTTGTTAGAGCTGTTTTCCGGATACCTGAGGCCGATGTTTCCAAGAGAGCAAGCCCCAAGAATCGCATCTACTATCGCATGACTCAAAACGTCACCATCTGAGTGACCGGAAAGGTACAGTGAATCAGATACTTTCAAGCCACCCAGAAACAAACCTTTGCTTCCGGCGACAATAGGATGAACGTCATGACCTATTCCAACCCTTGTGTTCATATCAGCCTAATAGGCATAATAATATAGGTATACCCCTGAATATCCACAGGATTCATCTGAAGGGGACTATTCGAATCTACGAAATTCAGTTCTACCATTTCGGAATCAACCTTCTTCACTGCCTCTGACAGAAATCTAGGGTTGAAAGCGATAATTATGTTGTCACCCTCTTTGCTCGTCTTAATAACCTCGATCGATTCTCCGTGATCTGGACTACGAGCAATTATCTTGAACTCCTCATCGTTTATCTCAAACTTAACGGAATCAGATCCCAGTCTTGCAGCGATTGAAGCTCTTCTAACCGCATCGGAAAAAGTAACTGCGGGAAGAACAACCCTAGCTTTAAATGACTTTGGGAGAACTTTCTTGTAGTCTGGAAACTCCGCATCGACGACTTTGGTAACTATTTCGGTACCGTCAAAGAAAAACTGGACACGAGAACCGTCGTAAACTACTCTCATGACGTCGGACATCGCAGCCTTCAGACTATTCTGAAGATCTCTCATGCTCTTCAACGTCAGCAAAAAATGATCTTCGATACTGAGGTCTATCCTCTCTTCAGAGAGGGCCATCCTGAACCCATCTGCGGCAACTAGGCGAACATAACCATCGTCGAATTCCCAGTATACACTGTTCAGATTTCTCATGAACTCATCTCTGGCAGCGCAAAATATCACCCTGTCTATCATCAACTCAACCGATGAGACCGATACAGTGAAGTCAAGCCCCCCCGCTGCAGCCTCTATATCAGGAAAATCCCCTGGATCCATAGTAGGAAGAGTGAATCGGGCACTTCCCAAACGAATAACCACATTAGTCTCTTCGGTCTCAAATATTACTTCTCCTTCCGGGAGATTCCTTACTATCTCTAGAACCAGACGGGCATCGATAACGAAATCACAACTTCCATCAATGTACTTGGGCTTCAGCTCGGTGGTAATAGCTGTTTCGAGATCAGTTGCCACAAGCTTGATGGTTGACTCATCCTTCATCGAGAAATATATGCCTGAAAGAATCGGTTTTACGCTCTTTGACGCTACTGCACCGGAAACCGACTCCAATCTAGTGAGGATTTCGGAACGAGCTACGACGAATTTCATCATACACCTCCACACTTGATGAGCTTTTCATAGATTATAACATCTATGTGGCATAATCATTATGATAAGCAGCAATGGCAGATTGTTATCCACTGGAGAGCGAGAGCGTTGAACATAAGACATATTCATTCGTGGAGCATGGAACCAAATCAAGCGATAGCTTTGCAAAACAAGCTCGCCAATCAGCTCGTCTTGCACACTCGGATCGCGAAACCACGCCTGATAGCCGGAGTAGATGTCTCTTTTCCATCAAGAGCTACTGCCCTAGCAGTTGTAGTAGTAATGGAATTCAGCACTTTACAAGTTGTCGATTGCTTCCATGCAATCGGAAAGGTTGATACACCTTACATTCCCGGACTTCTTTCCTTCAGAGAAGGCCCCACAATTCTCAACGCTCTATCAAAATCTTCTGAAGTCGATTTGCTTTTCTTCGACGGCCATGGAATCGCCCACCCAAGGGGGATTGGTATAGCCTCCCATATTGGTCTCTTCCTAGAAACACCAACCATAGGAGTAGCCAAGAGACTTCTTTTCGGGCGGCTACATAGCACCCCTGTGGACAAGGGAAAGAAAAGCCCAATAACCGCCCCGGATGGTAGGCTGCTAGGGTACGCGTTATGTACTAGACAAGGAGTGAAACCGGTATATGTCTCTCCAGGCAATCGGATAACTCCGGAACTCTCTGTTGAAATGGTTTTGAAGACTACCGACAAGTACAGAATTCCCGAACCAACCAGACAGGCTCACATAATGACGCAGAAGCTTAAGGATCAACTTAGCCTGTAGAAAACTATCGATGCCGCGCCGGTTATACCCGCGTTTTCTACCAGCCTGCTGAGTGTAATACTATAAGTTCCAATGAATGAAGGCATGACAAAAGCAGGCATCTTTCTCAGAATACCGTCAATAAGCAGATCTCCCGCTTTACTTATCCCGCCCCCGATAACGATATGCTCAGGATTGAAGACATGGATGAAATTGCCAATTGCGATTGCCATAGCCTTTGTCACTCTCTCCACTATCATTGTGGCTGCTAGGTCTCCCCCTCGCGCTGAATCGAAAACGACCTTGGCAGTTATTTCCGGTGCGGAAAACATTGAGGATTTGGGAAACCGCTTTGAATACTCTCTGGCCATTTTGACAATGGCGGTGGCAGATGCAAGAGACTCCAAACATCCATGAGAACCACATCCACATAGAGGACCCTCGGGTTCCACAATTGTATGTCCGAGCTCTCCACCATAACCGCTGCTACCCGTCATCAGTATTCCATGGGTAATCACGCCTCCTCCAACCCCCGTGCCAAGGGTAAGTCCTATCATGTGCTGGCTTCCTTTGAACTCCCCAAAGGCCCATTCTCCAAGAATAAATGAGTTTGCATCATTCTCCACGAACGTCTGGACTCCGGTTATCTTTTCCAGCATCGATGCAAGTCCGAATCCTGACCAATCGGGGAGATTCGGCGAGAATAGCACGGTACCTGTGTCATGATCTATCGAGCCGGGCGAACCGACCCCAATACCAAGTATTTCGGAGGAACTAACAGTTGATTCGAGAAGAAGCTCCTTTATCGCTTCCCCAATTCTTGTAACAACGGTGATCCTACCATCGAAGACTCTAGTGGGAATCATCTTTTTCTCAATAATCCGGCCGTCTTCTTCAACTATTGCAATCTTTGTTTCGGTACCGCCAAGATCAATACCTATAACGTACTTAGCCATTTGCATCTCCAGTCTAATACGACTTTTTCTCCATCTCTATCAAGTCCAAGAACTCCTCATTTGTGGCGGTTCCACGTAGTTTTTCCATGATTAGTCTCAGGCCCTCTTCCTCTGACATTGATGAAAGCATTCTCCTAAGAACCCAAACCTTCCTAAGAATATCGGAAGGAAGAAGAAGCTCTTCTCTCCTTGTTCCTGAGAGGGTTAGGTTGATCGAAGGAAACATTCTCTTATTGGCAAGCTGCCTCGACAGGATCAATTCCATGTTTCCAGTACCTTTGAATTCCTCAAATATGACCTCATCCATCTTGCTCCCGGTTTCGACAAGAGCAGTAGCGATTATCGTAAGGCTTCCACCCTCTTCAATGTTACGGGCTGCTCCGAAGAAGTACTTGGGTTTGTACAAGGCAGAAGGATCCACGCCACCGGAAAGTAGTTTTCCGCTAGGCGGAACATACAAATTGTAAGCCCTTGCAAGCCTGGTTATACTGTCAAGGAGGATAACAACATCGTAATTGAATTCCACTAATCTCTTGGCCATCTCGATTGTCATCTCAGCGACTCGTATCTGCTTCTCTGGATGCATGTCAAACGGAGCCGCAATCACGTGTGCATTTGTGCTTCTTCTGAGATCGGTGACTTCTTCAGGTCTCTCATCAATAAGTAAGATAATCCTAACCGTATCGGGATGATTTTCAGCAATGCCATTCGCCAGTTCCTTCAGAAGTATCGTCTTACCCGCCTTAGGAGGCGAGACAATTAGCCCTCTCTGTCCTTTTCCTATTGGTGAGAAAAGGTCAACCATTCTTGTACTCATTATATGGGGATCTGTTTCCGTAATAAGCATGTCTTCGGGATGGATAGGAGTAAGATTCTGAAAGGTTATTCGTTCAGCAGCGAAGTTGATTGCTTTGTGGTTAATGGCTTCAATCCTCAGAAGAGCGAAGTACTTCTCCCCCTCCTTTGGCGGCCTGACCTGACCTGCAACTGTATCCCCGCTGGTAAGGTTGAATCTCCTTATCTGTGACTGACTAACGTAAATATCGTTGGAACTCGGCAGGAGATTATTGTCCAGAGTTCTTAAGAAGCCATATCCTCCATCAGTTATCTCCAGAACTCCTTGATCAAAGAAGTAGCCGTAGGATTCGGTTTGAGCCTTTAGAACAGCGAAGATCAAATCCTTCTTTGCCATCTGCGTATAGCCTTGTACGTCATACTTTCTGGCAAGTTTATATACCTCCCTGATAGGCATAGCCTGAAGCTGGGAAATATCGATTTCTACTTCCCTGATGTTATCCTTGTCTTTGTCTTTATCTTTGTCCTTTTCTCTTTCCTTCCTTGGGATCTCTTTGACATCGCTCGGGATGCTTTCCTTTCCAGTCTCCTTGGTCACTGAATTCTCTGCTTTTGAGTCATTGGGGTCTTCTTTACGTAGAATTTCAACTCCATCTTTTTCCTCAGCAATCTTTCTAGAAGCGGTCTTCACGGGCTCATGACTCTCTTCGGTTTTTTTCGATTCAGTCTTCTTTCTAATCGTTCTCTTTCTTGTTGCCTTTTTTTCAGCAACCACTTTTTCCTCAAGTTCACCAGGTGTTTCTTCTGTTTTCTTTTTTCTTGGGCTCAAATTTGACGGTACATTCTATCAACCACTGGAAGAATGTACCTACCCTCCTTCCGTGTTCTTGAAATTGATAAGATTATGAAGCTAATCGTACTTGTAAGAAAGCATAGGAGACCTGTCTCCGGCGAGGTACCAATTCTTTCAGGAATAATATACCACTTACGAAGCAAAATTCAAAGCTTATTGACCTTGTTGTTTCTCATAGCGCTTCCAGTCTTCGGTGAACCTCTCTATCCCAATATCTGTAAGCGGATGATTGAATAGTCTGAGAAGCACATCAAAGGGTATTGTCACAATATCCGCACCCATCAAAGCGGCCTCTAGTACATGCATAGGATGCCTCACGCTTGCAACGATGATCTCAGTACAATAGCCATAGTTCGCAAAAATGTCAACGATCTCCTCAACTATTCCCATCCCTTTACTAGCAATATCGTCCAGCCTTCCAACAAATGGGCTTACGTATGTAGCACCTGCCTTCGCAGCTAGAGTAGCCTGAAGCGAATTGAATATAAGCGTTACATTTGTCCTAATCCCTTCACCACTAAGGGTTTTCACTGCTCGCATCCCGTCTTTTGTCATTGGGATTTTAACAACAACATACTCGCTAAGAGAAGCCAACTCTCGCGCTTGTGATACCATATTCTCAAAATCCGTTGCCGTAACCTCGGCTGACACAGGACCCCTAACGGTTTCGCAGATTTCCACAACACGTTGTTCGAACTTCACGCTTTCTCTGGAGACAAGCGTTGGATTAGTCGTGACTCCATCAACCAGTCCAAGCTTCATACCCTCTCGAATCTCGTCAATGTTAGCTGTATCAAGGAATATCTTCACTTTCGTACCTCCGAAGAATGGCTACCTTTCGGTAGCCATCATTTTTTGTCCTGTTTCTTTTCAGTCTTCTTCTCGGGCTTCTTTTCCTGTCTTTCTTCGTTGTCAATGAGTTGGAGGACGGCCATCTCACTAGCGTCTCCTCTTCGCATACCCAGTTTCACAATCCTTGTGTATCCGCCGTTCCTTTCGAGATACTTGACAGCTATCTCATCACATATCTTCTTAACTAGCTTCCTGTCATTGAAATTTCTGTTGATTTCGCGGCGCAAAGCAAGATTTCTAGACTTGAGCTCCTGCGATTCGCTACTCTCGGAATCCTTAGCGGCGATTTCCGCCGACAGTATTGTAGCCTTCTTTGCTTTTGTAATTATGCTTTCTACGAACGGCCTTACCTCTTTAGCCCTAGTTACCGTCGTTACTATTGTCCCGTGTTCAAACAGCTCCCTAGCCAGGTTTCGCATCAGAGCAACTCTCTGGCTATGGGGCATATTCAGTTTGCTTCCACTAACTCTATGACGCATCTCTTATAGGCCTCCTCACAATCATTCTTTCTTGAGCACGATGTTGAACTTTTCTCTCAGTTTCTTAACGACTTCAAGCATTGACTTCTCACCGAAATTTCTGATCTTCAGAAGATCGGCCTCACTCTTGTCAAGAAGATCGCCAATTCTGTTTATCTTATCTCGTTTAAGGCAGTTAAGAGATCTCACTGAAAGATCAAGTTCTTCGACCTTCTTCGCAGCGACGGAGTTTGAGTCTTGTTCATCCGCCTGAGAAACTTCTGAACTCATCTCACTCTCTTCGGTGATTGTCTCTTCTTCCTCTGGCTCGATGGTTGATCCGGTTAGTCCTTGGGTCGGTTGACCAAGCCCGCTTGAAACAACCTCAAAATGCCTTATAAGGATATCAGTTGCTCTCATCAAAGCATCAGAAGGAGTTATCGATTTCTTCGTCCAGACGTCGAGAACGAGTTTATCATAGTCGGTCCTCTTTCCTACACGAACGTTCTCTGTCTGGAAGTTGACTTTCAATACCGGACTAAAGATTCCATCAATGTATATCATTTCTACGTCGTGCTCGATCTCCATCTCTGAAACAGGGACAAATCCTCTTCCTATCTCTGCGAAAAGCTCAATATAGACAACCGAATCCGTGTTGAGAGTAGCCACATATTGCGATGGGTTTACCACTTCAACACCGGTGGGAGTCTTTATATCCCCTGCAGTGATAACCCCAGGTCCTACCTTTTCAAGAGTTAGTTTTACTGCGTCAGAGAACTCTAGAGCAGGTTTCAGCTGGACTTTCTTGAAATTGAGGATGATTTCAAGGATGTCCTCTTTAACTCCGTCGATAACATCGTATTCGTGATACTTCCCAGGTATTTTAAGCTTTGTGATCGCCATACTAGGTATCGATGAGAGTAGAACCCTCCTTAGCGAGTTCCCAATAGTAGTGGCGTATCCTCTTTCCATTGGAGAAAGGATGAACCTTGTGAAATAGCTGTTCTGATCCTCTCGTTCTTCTTCAATTCGCAAGTTCTTGGGCATTATTGATGTCAACATTATTTCGCCCAGAATTCGGGCACACACCTCCTTCCAAGAAGGTAAGAATCGGATTTACTTGGAGTAGAGCTCGATAATCGACTGCAGATCAACTGGAATCTCTACTTCTTCGGTTACAGGGTATCTCAGGTAGGTCCCTCTGAATGTCTCGTAATCTACCTCAACCCACGGATAGGCTGTTCTTTCTTTCGATGCTTCTACCGCTTCTTTGATCGGTACGACCGCTCTGCTCTTCTCTCTGATCTCCACGATATCACCGACTCTAAGGTTAAAGGAGGGTTTATTGACCCTTCTACCATTGACTAGGACATGTCCATGGTTAACCAGCTGTCTTGCCTGTCTCCTGCTGGATGCAAATCCCATCCTGAAGACCATGTTATCTAGTCTTGATTCAAGGATCTTAACCAGAGCGCTTCCTGTCTCTTCACTCTTTCTCAAAGCCGCTTCGAAATATCTTCTGAACTGTCTCTCAAGGACTCCATAAATCCTCTTGACTACCTGTTTCGATCTTAATTGCATTCCGTATTGAGTAAGCTTTCTTGTCGAGGCTCCGTGCTGTCCAGGTGCTACAGGTCTCTTGACTTGAGCACATCTTGGTGAAAAACACCTTTCACCTTTTAGATAAAGCTTGAACCCTTCGCGACGACAAAGCTTACACACTGGTCCTGTATATCTGGCCATTCAACTCCCTCCTAAATCAGACTCTTCTTCTTCTTCTTGGCCTGCAACCGTTATGAGGCAGTGGCGTGATATCCTTAAGCGTCTCAACAGTGAGACCTGCCGCTTGAATAGTTCTGATTGCAGCTTCTCGTCCCGAACCTGGGCCTTTAACTTCTATTCCTACTCTTGTGATTCCCAACTTAATAGCTTCTTTGGCTATCCTGTCTGCGCCAAGTTGGGCAGCATATGGTGTGGATTTTTTCGAACCGGAGTATCCGGCAGTTCCGCCTGAAGTCCACATAAGGGTATTACCCTCGGGATCCGTCAGGGTGATTATTGTGTTGTTGAAAGAGGACTTTATATGTATTACCCCTCTATCAGTAGTTAGCTTTTTTCTCTTCTTGGCTGCTGGTCTCTTTGCCATTCGCTTTTACCTCCCGTCTTAGCTCTTCTTCCGAATCTTACTGGCTCTAGAACCCTTCCTTGTTCTTCCGTTGGAATGTGTCTTTTGACCGCGAACAGGAAGTCCGTTTCTGTGCCTGTAACCTCTATAACTTCCAATCTCGATTAGTCGCTTGATTGACCTGTCAACTTCGGTCCTTAGCTCACCCTCAACTTTGTAGTGCTCGTTGATGAATTTCGCAATTCTACTTACTTCCTCGTCTGTCAGGTCCTTTGCTCTTTTGTCACCGTTGATCTCAGTTCCAGTAAGAATCTCGTTTGCTCTTGTGTACCCTATACCGTAGATATAGGTCAGGGCAACGAACGTCTTCTTATTATTCGGAAGCTCAACACCAAGGATACGTGCCATCTATATCCCTCCTCAACCCTGACGCTGGTTGTGCTTTGGATTTTTCTCGCATACAACTCTTATTCTTCCATTACGTCTAATAACCTTGCAGTGTTCACATCTCTTCTTTACCGAAGCGCGGACTTTCAATTCGTTTCTCCTCCTTTGTCTATCCTTTTTCGATAAACAATTCTTCCTTTGGTCAGGTCATATATTGAAACCTCTACTACGACCTTATCGCCGGGGATCAACCTGATGAAGTTCTTGCGCATTTTCCCAGAGATGTGAGCAAGAACAGAGTGGCCGTTTTCCAGTTCGACCTTGAAGGTCGCGTTGGGCATCGATTCCACAACTATTCCATCCATCTTTATAATATCGCTCTTGTCCGACACCAGTGATCCTCCTCACAGTCTGGAAAGGATTTTTGGACCGTCTTCCATAATCGCTATGTCATGCTCAAAATGAGCTGCACGCGACCTGTCCTCAGTAACTACGGTCCATCCGTCTTCCAGGGTCTCTAAACTGTAGTGTCCGCTCGCAACCATGGGTTCGATCGCAAGGGTCATACCTGTTCTCAATAGCATTCCGCTTCCCTGTCTTCCATAATTGGGCACCTGAGGATCCTCATGAAGACTTACGCCCACTCCGTGGCCTACATAGTCTCTTATCACAGAAAAACCTGCGCTTTCCACGCAGCTCTGAACAGCGAAGCCTATGTCACCGAGCCTATTGCCGGCAACGGCCACTTCAATACCCTTGCAGAGCGCCTCTTCCGTCCGCTCCATGAGTAACCTGTCTTTCTCGCATAAATAACTTCCTACAACAAAAGACCTTGCGGCGTCTCCGATGAAGCCATCTTTGACTACTCCACAATCGACAGAGACGATATCGCCCTCAGAGAAGACTTTCGCTTTCAAGGGAAACCCGTGAATAACTTCTTCATTCACTGATACACAGAGAGTATAAGGGTATCCATTATAGCCCTTGAATGCGGGGATGCCACCTCTTCTATTGATCACATCTTCAGCTGCTCTTTCCATATCGTTCGCAGAAGCTCCTTCAACTGCGTAAGCTTCTACGACTGCCAACACCTCCGCAACGATCTTCGCAGCAAATTCGATTTTACATATTTCTTCTGGAGATTTCAACCTAACCATGTTTTGCCTTCTCCAGATGATCAACGATTTGGGCTGTGACACTATTGATTTCTCCTGAACCATCAACCTCTATTAGGTTTCCCTTTTCTTCTGAATAGTAGTTGACAACAGGCTCAGTCTTTTCCAAATAAACTCTATACCTTGCCCGCACAGTTTCAGGTTTGTCGTCATCACGCTGAACCAGCTTACTGCCGTCAATGTCACATCGACCTTCATTTCTTGGCTTCAGCGTCAGGAGATTGTAAACCTTACCACATTCGGAACAAACTCTCCTGCTTGAAATCCGGTTCACAACTTCCTCTTCAGTCGCATTTACTAGGAGTGAAACATCGATCTTCTTCTCGAGCAACATAAGCATTTCGTCAAGAGCTATTGCCTGTTCGACAGTTCTTGGAAAGCCATCAAGTATGAATCCGTACTTTGCGTCCTCTCTTGACAACCTCTCCCTAACCAGGTCGATCATCAGGTTATCGGGGACGAGAAGCCCTCTGTCCATTATCTCTTTGACCTTAAGTCCGAGGTCAGTGCCAGCAGCCACGGCTTCCCTCAACATATCGCCAGTGGATATGTGCGGAATATCGAATTTCTGGGCTAATCTCTTTGCCTGCGTCCCCTTTCCTGCGCCAGGAGGACCCATGAGAATCACATTCATACTTATCTCCTTCCTCGCAACTTGCCTTTCTTTACAAATCCCTCATAGTGTCTGACCATGAGATGCGTTTCCATCTGCTGAAGGATATCAATCGCAACACCCACAGCAATCAGCATTGAAGTTCCTCCAATAGCGAGGCCGCCAATGCTGAAAATCCCGCCTATAACTAACGGAAGCAACGCAATTACAACCAAAAAGACGGCTCCCATGAAGACAACTCTGTTCAGAACTCTCTGAATGTATTGTTGAGTAGAAAATCCGGGCCTGATTCCTGGGATGTATCCTCCGTAGTTACGTATATTATCCGAAACCTCCCTCACATCGAAAACCAAAGAGCTATAGAAGAACGTGAAGAAGAAAACCATTCCACCATACAGGAGAATGTATACGGGAGAAGTCTGGGCAAAAAGTGACTGAATTACATTCCTACCGCCACTTCCCTCAGGAAAGGCAGTAGCAATAAACTGAGGTAGCATCATTATTGCAGAACTGAATATTATCGGAATGACTCCACCTTGATTAACCTTAATGGGAATGTGGGTAGAAACTCCCCCATAGACCCTTCTGCCCGTAACTCTTCTGGCATACTGCACTTCAATCCTTCTCTCCCCCATCTGTACGTAAATAATGGCAACAACTGTGAAGACAGCTATCGCTAGTAAAATCGCCCACTGAACTGGCGACAACGCGACTACTACCTGCATTATAGAAGCAGGGTATCTGGCAACTATTCCTCCGAAGATAAGAACCGATATTCCGTTCCCGATTCCCTTCTCGGTAATTCTCTCACCGAGCCACAAAAGGAACATTGTACCACCTATAAGAGTGGAGGTGGACAGAAGAACAAACAGAATTCTATTAGGAATTGCCATTATTGCAGTGTTAGAAGAGAGGCCAAATGATATAAGGAATCCTTGAAGACTCGCAAGTCCGACCGTCAACATCCTCGTGTAGCGAGCGTATTTCTTCTTTCCCTCTTCACCTTCCTTGAGCATTTCCTTCAGACTCGGAACCACAGCAGTGAGAAGTTGAAGCATAATCTGCGCGTTTATGTATGGAGTAACACTCATCAGAAATATTGAAAACTGCTCGACTGCCCCACCTGTGAAAACATCAAAGAAGCCTATGAATCCTCCGGCCCCGCCTTCAGATAGAGCCCCAAAGTAAGTTGACCAGGCCTGGATATTAATACCGGGGATTGGTATATAAACCCCTAGTCTGAAGACAGCCAGTGCAAGGAATGTGAAGAGGATTCTGTCTCTGAGCTCAGGAATCTTGAACGCGTTCTTCAGGGCATTCCACATTGTCAGATCACCTCTGCCTTTCCACCAGCAGCTTCAATCTTCTCCTTGGCAGTAGCGCTAAATGCATTTGCCTTGACGACGAAAGACTTAGTCAATTCACCTCTCGCCAATATTTTCACTCCGTCTTTGAGATCTTTCAGTATCTTGTTCTTGACGAGTATCTCGGGCGAAATCTCGCTACCACTTTCAAATCTCTCTTCGAGAGTCGAGATATTTACAGTTGCATACGCTATAGAACCTCGGTTTTTGAACCCTTTTTTTGGTGTTCTTCTGAATAGGGGTGTCTGTCCGCCCTCGAAGCGTGCAGCCACCTTGCCTGTCGCTCTTCCCTGGCCTTTGTGGCCTCTGGTGGCGGTCTTTCCCATTCCCGAACCGGTACCGCGTCCTATTCTTTTCTCTCTTGTTCTCGAACCGGGCGTCGGACTTAGATCCTCAACTTTAAAAGCCATCTTCCTACCCCCTTCAGTCATCAAGTTCTTCAACAGCAAGAAGATGTCGCACTGCATTCACCATGCCTCTAATCTGCGGAGAATCAGGCTGAACCACTTCACTGTCCAGCTTTCCAAGACCAAGTGCCTTAACCGTCTTCAGCTGTCTTCTGTTATAACCAATCGGACTCTTTATTAATCGAATTCTCAAACTCTTTGCCATTACTGACCTTCCTCCTCGTTGACTCCGTGGAAAACCGCCTTCAGAGGTACGTCCCTTAGCTTTGCAAAATCCTGGGGAGATCTTAGGCTAACCAAACCATTCAGAGCAGCTCTAGCCATATTGAGCGTGTTCGATGATCCAAGGGACTTCGTTAGGATATTCTTGACCCCTGCCAGCTCAACGACCGCCCTAACAGGCGAGTTAGCAATAATTCCCGTTCCTGGACCGGCAGGCTTAAGCATTATCTTTGCAGAATCCTGTCTTCCAATTGTCTCATGTGGTACGGTTTCGTTTCTTACCGCAACTTCAGTAACATTCTTCTTAGCTTCTAGCACTGCCTTCCTGATTGCAGTGGGGACCTCCCTGGCACTACCAATTCCAAGACCGACCTTTCCATCTCGATTGCCCACAACTGCAACAACTCTAAAAGACAAGTTCTTGCCGCCGGCCACCACCTTCGTCACTCTACGTATTTCAATGATTCTTTCTTCAAATTCGTTGTCTTCAACCTGCTTTTCCACAGGGGCGTTTCTGGAAGCTCTGGGGCTTCTTCTTCCATCGCGTGAAGATTTCGAATTGCGATCATTCTTCATCTCTTCAGCCATCTTCTTCACCTCCTCAGAACTGTAGTCCACCTGCTCGAGCGCCCTCGGCAAGTGACTTGACTCTTCCATGGAACTTGAATCCTCCACGGTCGAAGACCACGCTGGTGATTCCCTTGTCTTTCGCCTTCTTTGCGAGGAGCTCCCCAACCTTTTTCGCAGCATCGACATTCCATGACTTCTCAACAGAACCTCTAATTTCCTTGTCTACCGTCGAGGCCGCAACAAGGGTTACTCCCTTAGAATCGTCTATTAGTTGAGCATATATGTGCTTCTCGCTTCTGAAGACTGCTAGTCTCGGTCTTTCCGATGTTCCGGAAACTGCAGACCTGACGCGAAGATGTCTCTTTCGCCTTTGTTCCTTTTTATCTTTATGTTTGAACACTCCAGCCGCCTCCTTGATTAGACCTTCTTACCGACTTTAGTTCTGATTGCTTCTCCCTTGTAACGTATTCCCTTTCCGGAATAAACGATCGGTATTCTCCATCGCTTGATGTTCGCAGCAACCTGGCCAACTAAGTACTTGTCAATTCCTTTGACAACTATAGCCTGCGGCGCTGGCACTTCAAACTCTATTCCAGCAGGAGGATCGACCTCAACCGGATGAGCGTAACCGAGATTCATTACAAGCTTCTTTCCTTGAAGCTGAGCTCTGTAACCTACTCCAACGATTTCGAGTTCCTTAACAAACCCTTGTGTAACACCCACAACCATGTTGTTTATTAGCGACCAAAAGGTCCCGGCATACTTGGCCAATCTCTTGTAATCGCTCTTTCTTATCACAACATCCTCATTTGACTTCACCCAGAGCTCTTTTTCGTCGGCTTCGATCTTCACAAGAGGAAGGAGTTCCTGTTTCAGCTCGCCTTTCGGTCCCTTCACAGTGATCAAGTTTCCTTCGATTTTGTATGATACACCAGCAGGGATTTTTATGGAATGTTTAAGTAGTCTAGACATCAGAATTCCCTCCCTACCATACGTAGCAGATGACTTCGCCGCCGACGCCTTGCGAACGGGCCTGCTTGTCTGTCATCACTCCGCTGGAAGTACTTATAATTGCTATTCCCATACCTGACTTTACCTTCGGAAGTTTGTCCTTGTTCACGTACATCCTTCTGCCAGGTTTGGAAATTCTCACGATTCCAGAGATGACGTTGATCTTGTGCCTTCTGTCTCCCTTGTACTTCAAGAAGACTTTCAAGACACCCTGTTTGCCATCCTCTATGTATTTATAATCGTCTATATAGCCTTCCGCCTTCAGAATATCAAGCAACTTCTTCTTCAGATTTGAAGCCGGTATATCCACGCTCTCCTTGAAGGCAGCGTTGGCATTTCTTATTCTAGTGAGCATGTCGGCTATGGGATCACTCCACATTACATTTCCCTCCTCACCAGCTTGCTTTCTTCACACCGGGGAGTTTTCCCTCGGAAGCCAGCTGTCTAAAGCACACTCTGCAAAGACCGAACTCTCTATACACTGCTCTAGGTCTGCCACAAAGATTGCATCTGTTATATTTCCTTACTTTGAACTTGGGTTCTCGTTTCCACTTTTCGATTAATGATTTCTTCGCCATGCACCTACCTCCTTAGACCATGACTCTCTTGAAAGGAAGTCCTAGAAGAGCAAGCAACCTTCTGGCCTCCTCGTCAGTCTTGGCCGTGGTAACAACTATTATGTCCATTCCCTGAACTCGTTTTATCTGATCAGGCACAATTTCGGGAAAGACTAGCTGTTCGGGAAGTCCCATTGCATAATTGCCTCTGCCGTCAAACGAGTCCGGATCAACGCCTCTGAAGTCCCTCAGCTTCGGAAGAACAATATTTATCAGCTTGTAAAGGAAGTTGTACATCCTTGGACCTCTGAGGGTAACCTTCAATCCCACCGGCATTCCATCACGAAGTTTAAAGTTGGCTATACTCTTCTTGGCTTTCGTCACCACTGGCTTCTGTCCCGCTATCGTCATCAATTCCTTACCATGGAGATCGAGAAGATCCGCATTTCTAGATCCCTCTCCAATACCCATGTTTACTACTATTTTGGAGACTCTTGGCACTTCCAGCCTGTTCTTATAACCAAATTCCTTAGTCATGGTAGGGACTACTTCATTTTCAAATCTATCTTTCAAAGGGACGTATTCGTATGCCATCAACAATTCCTCCCCATTAGACCTTATCGATTATCTCGCCGCACTTCTTGCAGGCTCTAACCTTTTCGCCATTCTCAAGGATTTTGTGCGCAACTCTCGTAGGCTTATTACAGTTGGGGCAGACAACCATCACTTTCGAAACATATATTGGAGATTCCCTTTCAATTATTCCACCTTCACGGTATTGATTGGTTGGTCTCTGATGCTTTTTCGTGAAGTTGACACCCTCAACTATTATCTTCTTCTCCGAGGGAATTGTCTTAAGAACTTTGCCCTTCTTGCCCCTGTCTTTACCAGATATCACCATTACAATGTCTTCTCTCTTCACTCTACTCATTTGCGTCACTCCTCACCAGACTTCCTGGGCTAGAGAAGCTATCTTGGAGAATCCCTTATCCCTTATTTCTCTAGCAACAGGTCCAAAGACGCGTGTTCCTCTGGGCTGGTTCTGCTTGTCAATAATCACCGCAGCATTGTCATCGAAGCGAATGTAGGTACCGTCTGGTCTGCGAATCTCCTTCGCCGTTCTAACAAGAACGGCCCTCACTATATCGCCCTTCTTGAAATCTGTGTTCGGCGCCACATCCCTCACTGCAGCAACTACTATGTCACCAATGGTTCCCGATCTCTTTCTGTAACCACCGGTAACCTGAATGACCTTAATCATTCTCGCACCGGAATTGTCGGCGACCTTCAGGTAAGATTCAGACTGGATCATTTCTGGTCACCTCCGGAGCCTTCAACGGCCTCGGGAGTCTCAGAAATTTCTCCTGTATAAATATCCTTCTTCAAAACCTTGACAAGTCTGAATTTCTTCATCTTGCTCAACGGTCTGCATTCCTCGATCTCTACTGTGTCTCCCATTCCAGCAAGACCATTGGGATCATCTGCGTGATACTTCTTAGTAGTTTTCATCGTCTTCCCATAGAAGGGATGTATATGCGTTCTTGTTACACTTACTACAATCGTTTTATCCATCTTGTCACTTACTACCGTTCCTACTAGTGTCTTTCTTGGCATGGCGGACTACCTCCTTATCCCCAGCTCACGACCGCGAAGGATAGTCTTTATCCTGGCTATGTCGCGCTTTACTACAGTTATCTGGGAATGGTTCTTCAACCTGTTCATTTCCAGCTGGAACCTGAGGTCCATCAGCTTTCTTTTTGAATCTTCGAGCATCTGAGTGAGTTCTTCATCGGTGAACTTTTGAAGTTCGACTGCTTTCATCAGAGCTCACCTCCTATCTGATACCTCGGTACTATCTTTGTTCTGATAGGTAACTTAGAAGCAGCTTTTTCGAGAGCCTCTTTCGCAAGCTGGTCAGGCACTCCTCCTATTTCGAACATGATCTTCCCGGGCTTCACGACAGCTACCCAGCCTTCGACATCTCCCTTTCCCTTCCCCATTCTCACGCCAATACCTTTTGATGTAATAGGTTTGTCAGGGAAGATTCGAATCCAGAGATTACCATTCCTCTTAAGTGTTCTCGTAATCGCAATTCGGCAGGACTCGATCTGCTGAGCAGTTATCCAGTGTGGTTCGAGAGCCTTTATTCCCCATTCACCAAAGTGAACGATTGTCCCGCCTTTTGCCTTGCCGTTCATCTTACCTCTTTGTTGCTTCCTGTATTTTACCCTTTTGGGCATTAACATTATGAACTACCTCCCCTCTTGCAATTACACCTGTACGTCGCCTTTGTAGATCCATACCTTCACTCCGATTATTCCCATCTTAGTAAAGGCTGTGGTGTAACCGTAGTCCAGATCAGCTCTGAGGGTCTGGAGAGGAAGTCTTCCTTCCAGGTACCACTCTGTCCTGGCAATATCAGCTCCGTTCAGTCTTCCGGAAACCATTATCTTGATACCTTTAGCTCCCTTTCTCATTGCAGTGAATATCGCTCTCTTCATGGCTCTCTTATAAGAAGCTCTCTTCTCAATTCTTGACGCAATATCCTCAGCAACAAGAATCGCATCGGTCTCGGGTGTTTTCACTTCTTCGATATTCAGCTGGAACTGCCTGGTTATAAGCTTCTCCAGCCGCTGCCTTAGCAGCTTCACTTCACTGCCTTTCTTTCCAATCATCACACCAGGTCTGGCGCACTTGATGGTAATAACCACCTTACCTGGCTCCGGCCTTTCGATGTAAATGTCGGAAACTCCGGCAGCCATGTAATTCTTCTTAAGAAAGTCCCTTATCTTAAGATCTTCGAGTAGATATTCTTTGTAGTTCCTCTCGTTAATCCATCGGGCTTTCCAATCTTTACTTACACCAAGCCTGAATCCATAAGGATGTACCTTCTGACCCACTTATGTCACCTCACTCCTGAGGATTGCTAGTTTCTTCGCGGTTTGCTACAACAACGGTTATGTGGCTAAATCTTTTCTGCTGAATATCTGCTCTTCCTCTACCTCGCGGCCACAATCGCTTCATTCTCGGACCGTCATCAACTACAGCTTTTTCAACATAGAGACTATCGATATTCAGTCCAAAATTGTTCTCTGCATTTGCTACTGCAGAGCGCAGAACTTTGTAAACCAAACGGGAGGCCTTTTTTGGTGAGAACTCTAGAATCTGAAAAGCCTCGCCCACTTCCTTATTTCTTATTGCGTTGACAACTGATCTCGCCTTTCTAGGGGAGATTCTGACAAACTTCGCAACTGCCTTTGCCTGAGTGACAGGAGTTGCTGCTGCTTCTTCTTTGCGCTTCCTATGGAAAACAGAACGCTTATCTCTCTGCGTAGCCTGCGCCATCTCAGCACCCTCCCTCATCTTACTTCACCCTTCTTGCTTTTCTTATCGGCATGCCCACCGAACCTCCTGGTGGGAGAGAACTCACCCAGTCTGTGACCAATCATATTCTCTGAAATGTAAACAGGTATATGCTTCATCCCGTTGTAGACAGCTATTGTGTGTCCGATCATTTCAGGAAGAATCATGGACGCCCTGCTCCAAGTCTTTATGGGTTTCTTTTCTCCCTTTTCATTCAGCTCTCTAATCTTTTTCAAGAGACTCGGGTGTACGTATGGGCCTTTCTTCTTAGATCTCGACATCTTCAACTACACCCCCTGATCAATTCTGGTTCCTGCGCTTCACTATGAGGTTATCTGAAGGCTTCTTGTTCTTCCTTGTCTTGTAACCTCTGGCCGGCTGGCCCCAGGGGCTCTGAGGAAGGTGTCCCTTAGAACGCCCTTCTCCTCCACCCATCGGGTGATCGACCGGGTTCATCGTCATGCCTCTGACCGACGGTCTAACTCCAAGCCATCTCTTTCTACCTGCTTTTCCATGGACCTCATTCGAGTGTTCTTCATTTCCGACCATGCCGATAGTTGCCATGCATTTCACAACTACTCTTCTCAACTCACCAGACGGCATCCTAAGAAGAGCGTATCTTCCCTCTTTTGCCATTAGCTGTGCGTAGGTACCCGCAGCTCTCGCAATCTGGCCGCCCTTGCCTGGTATAAACTCAACGTTATGCACGATCGTGCCGACCGGTATTCGCTCCAGTGGCATTGAATTTCCAACTGAAATTTCAGCCTGGTCGCCGTTCTGAATACCATCTCCGACCTTCAAACCCTTCGGAGCCAGCATGTATCTCTTCTCACCGTCGATGTATTGGAGAAGAGCAATCCTCGCCGTTCTGTTCGGGTCATACTCTATCGATACGACTTTCGCAGGAATACCTATCTTGTCTCTCTTGAAATCGATAACCCTGTAACGCTTTTTGGTTCCGCCACCCTGATGTCTAACAGTTATCCTTCCATGATGGTTTCTACCCGCGTTCTTGTTGATTGGCTCCAGAAGAGACTTTTCCGGTTCAGTCTTTGTAACTTCCTTGAAGTCTGGAAGAAGCATAAACCGTCTGCTTTTGGTGACGGGATTAAACTTTCTCAATGCCATATCATCTCACCTCACCTTAGTGTTGGCCTTCGAGTTCTTTAATCCTGTATCCAGTCACAAGCGTAACGATTGCTTTCTTCCAGGACCTCGACTTGCCAACAAAGACACCGCGCTTCTTTGGTTTTCCCTTCATGTTCATGATATTTACCTGTTTAACCTTCACATTGAAAAGCTTCTCAACGGCGTCTTTGACTGTCTGCTTATTGGCATCTCTATGAACCTCAAAAATGTACTTGTTCAATTCACCAGAAGCAACTGTCTTTTCAGTGATCAACGGTCTGAGGAGAACGTCTCCGTAATACTTCTTTTCAGTCATTACCCGAGCACCTCCTCGATCTTACGAACAAGATCAGTAGTGATCACAAGCTTTTCATGATTTACTATGTCGTAGACGTTAAGCCCGTCGATATTCGCCTTACTGGTGACGGCTGTATTTCCGGGATTGTCTGCGATTATTACCTTCACGCCATAGATGTTTTTCCCGGAGAGTCTAACGTTCTGATACTCATCCTTCTGCCACGGCAGAACGAAGAGCGTCTTCTGCGACTTATCGAGTCCAAGGTTACTCAAGACCTCCCTGAGCTGCTTCGTCTTTGGTTTGTCGAATTTGAGATCATCCAACACAATTAAATTGCCTTCATTGAGTCTGATACTTAGAACTGATCGTAGCGCAACCTTCTTCATTTTCTTGGTCATATTGAACGACCAGTCTTTTGGCTTCGGTCCATGAATCACTCCACCGTGCCTCCAGAGTGGACTTCTGGTTGAACCGACTCTGGCTCTTCCTGTGTGTTTCTGGGCCCAGGGTTTTCTTCCCCCGCCCCTAACCTCTGATCTTGTCTTCGCCGAAGCCAGTCCGGCACGTCTGCCTGAAAGCTGCATATTAACGTATCTGTACATCAGATCCTTGTTAGGTTCAACGTTAAAAACGCTTTCACTCAGTTCTACTGTGCCAACTTTCTGGCCGGCCATATTCACAACGTCGGCTTGAGCCATTGTTGCGTCCTCCTTCCAACACATTTTCGGGGCTATCTGTTTGCGCTCTTGATTATTAAGAGGCCGCCCCTCGCTCCTGGAACTGCGCCATAAATGGCTAAGAGTCCATTCTCTGCATCGACTTTTACTACGGTTAGATTCTTTACTGTCTTCTTTTCGTTACCGTACTGACCGGGCATCTTCTTGCCCTTCCAGATCTTCGCCGGATCAGTGTGGTTACCTACTGAACCTAGCTCTCTGTGGAATTTCGAACCATGAGAAGCCTCTCCGCCTCTAAAGTTCCATCTCTTCATCGCGCCGGAAAAACCTCTCCCCTTCGAAAATCCAGTCACATCTACCTTCTCGCCTTCAGAAAAGACGCCGACTTCTATGATATCACCAACATTGAAGTCATTGACGTTACCAAACTTGAACTCTTTGAGAACTCTATGTGGTTTGACCTTTGCTGCTTCAAACTTTTTCACCAGAGGCTTTGTAAGTATTTTCTTTGCTCTTTCCGGTGTAAGCTCTTCGAATCCAACTTGAACGGCGTCGTATTCGCCACCTTCACTCGTCTTTTTCTGTACTACTGTACATGGACCGGCTTTCACTACGGTAACTCCGAAGGCTTTTCCATCTTTGTATATAGTTGTCATACCGAGTTTTCTACCCAATATACCTTTCATCTATCACACCTCCGAAGTCTCTTTACAGTTTAATCTCCACGTCTACACCCGCGGGGAGGTCGACTTTCATAAGAGAATCTATCGTCTTTGGTGTAGGATCTAGGATCTCAATCAACCTCTTATGAACTAGCTTCTCAAACTGCTCTCTTGCATCCTTGAACTTGTGTGGCGAAGTTAGAACAGTGTAGAGCGTCCTCTCCGTTGGCAATGGCACCGGACCCGATACCTTAGCATTGGTGAGCTTTACAGCTTCGACAATTTTCTTGGCCGACAAGTCAAGCAGTTTATGATCGTAAGCCTTCAAGCGAATCCTGATTTTTTGCTTGGCCATGCCTAAATGTTCCCTCCTTCTGTTAACAGGGAAGGGAGATTACTCCCCCTTCTCCTGGAAAGACCGTTAATCACTCAATTATTGAGCTGACGACTCCGGCGCCAACTGTCCTGCCACCCTCACGGATTGCAAATCTCAAACCCTTTTCAATCGCAACGGGGTAGATAAGCTGGATAGTCATTTCAACGTTATCGCCAGGAATAACCATTTCGACACCCTCGGGAAGATCCGCGATTTCTCCAGTAACGTCTGCTGTCTTAATGAAGAACTGAGGCCTGTAACCCTTTGTAAACGGAGAATGGCGACCTCCCTCTTCCTTCTTCAGAACATAGACGTTTGCAGTGAATTTCTTGTGAGGTGTTATTGATCCTGGTTTTGCAAGTACCTGCCCTCTCTTGACTTCTTCCTTTGCCACACCTCTCAGAAGTGCCCCGATATTGTCGCCGGCCTGCCCCTCATCAAGGAGTTTTCTGAACATTTCCACACCGGTACATACTGTCTTCTTCGTCTCATAGGAAAGTCCAATTATCTCAACTTCATCACCGACATGAACAGCTCCGCGCTCGATTCTTCCAGTAACTACCGTTCCTCTTCCTGTAATGGTGAAGATATCCTCCACTGGCATGAGGAATGGCTTGTCAGTTTCTCTGACAGGCTCCGGGAAGTAATCGTCGCAGGCATTCATCAGCTCGTATATGCTCTCTGTCCATTCATTTGGACTATCTGCTTCAAGTGCCTTCAGCGCAGAGCCCTTGATAACTGGAAGCTCGTCACCAGGGAACTCATAGGAGGAAAGAAGCTCTCTTACTTCTTCCTCAACCAGTTCGACCAATTCTTCATCGTCGACTGCGTCGACCTTGTTTATGTACACCACCATTGCGGGAACGTTGACCTGTCTCGCAAGGAGAACGTGTTCCCTCGTCTGAGGCATGACACCGTCAGTAGCAGCGACAACAAGAATAGCCCCGTCCATCTGAGCGGCTCCGGTGATCATGTTCTTGATATAGTCAGCGTGACCTGGACAGTCGATGTGGGCGTAATGCCTTTTGTCAGTCTGGTACTCGATATGAGCAACGTTGATTGTGATTCCTCTTGCTTTTTCCTCCGGCGCCTTGTCAATTGAGTCAAACGGGGAGAAGTCAGCAAGACCCTTGAATGCCAGACTCTTTGTAATTGCCGCAGTAAGAGTAGTCTTACCGTGGTCAATGTGTCCAATCGTACCGATGTTAAGATGTGGTTTTGAACGTTCAAATTTTTCCTTAGCCATGGTTTCCCTCCTCCAAAAACTTATTTGGGATCTCTATCTTCCAAGAATCTTATCTGCAATTTTCACTGGAACTTCCGAATAGTGGGAGAACTGAATAATGTGGATTGCTCTTCCCTGCGAGAGGGATCTGCAAACTGTCGCATAACCGAAAAGCTCGGAAAGAGGAACGTGAGCCTTAATAATCTTGAGACCAGCCCTGGTCTCGAAACCCTCAATCTTGGCTCGCCTGGAATTCAGATCAGCAATCAAGTCTCCCATATATTCTTCAGGCGTATTAATCTCTACAGCCATTATCGGTTCAAGCAAAGAAGGACTCGCTTTGCGTACAGCTTCTTTGAAGGCCATCGATCCAGCAATACTGAAAGCAATCTCCGAAGAATCCACTTCATGGTAAGAACCGTCCAGCAAAGAAACTTTCACGTTGACCATTGGGTAACCAGCAAGAAATCCCGAATCCATCGCTTCTCTGACTCCACGCTCAACAGGCTTTATGAACTCCCTCGGAATTGTTCCGCCAACCGTACTGTCTTCAAAAACGAAGTTGGAATTCTTGTCAGTGATGGGCTCAACACTTAAGATCACATGCCCGTACTGACCCTTGCCACCGGTCTGTCTTATATACTTCGCTTCACCAATGGCTTTCGCTCTTATTGTCTCTCGATAAGCGACCTGTGGGTTTCCAACCCTTAGGCCAACGTTGAACTCTCTCTTGATTCTCTCAACAATTACCTCAAGATGAAGTTCCCCCATTCCCGACAAGATCGTCTCTCCCATCTCGGTGTCAACATAACTCCTAAGGGAAGGATCCTCCTCTACGAGAGCAAAAAGCGCTTTACTCAGCTTAGAAGCATCATCTTTAGTCTGTGGTTCTATCGCAATCGAGATTACAGGTTCCGGAAACTCGATCTTCTCCAAGATAATCTTTTCATCAGCACGACCCACTGTTTCTCCGGTCATGGTATTCTTTAAACCAACGACTGCAACTATATCCCCGGCACGTATATAGTCAACCTCTTCTCTCTTATCTGCATGCATAAATAGTAGTCTGGAAATCCTCTCCTTGACGTTCTTGTTTGCGTTAATTACGTATGATCCCTTCTCTAGAGAACCTGAATACACCCTTAAAAAGGTCAATTTTCCAACAAATGGATCAACCATTATCTTGAAAGCCAATGCAACAAAGGGTCCGTTCTCGTCCGGGTGAACCTCAATTTCATTTCCACTGTCAATTAACTCTCCTATTACGGGGGGTAGATCCTTCGGCGATGGCAGGTAATCGACAACAGCATCGAGCAGCAGCTGAATCCCCTTGTTCTTAAAGGCAGATCCACAGAGAACCGGAGTCAATAGTCCCGCAAGAGTAGCTTTCCTTATTGCCGCTTTCATTCTATCTGACGGAAGATCCTTACCCTCTATATATAACTCCATGAGTTCTTCATCAAACTCAGCGACGTGAGTAACCAGATCTTCACGAGCCTCTTCCACCTCGTTCAGCATACTCTCAGGTATCATGGAGACTCCGTATTCCGTCCCGTTTTGGTTAGTCCATCGAAACGCTTTCATCTCGACAAGGTCAATAACGCCTTCGAAGTTTGCCTCAGAACCAATTGGGAGCTGAATTGCCACGGGGTTGGCCTTCAATTTAGCAATCATGGAATCAACTGCCGCCTTGAAATCAGCTCCGATTTTATCCATCTTGTTCATGAAGGCAATTCTAGGGACATGATATTTGTCTGCCTGTCTCCAAACTGTCTCGGACTGCGGCTCTACTCCAGCCTGAGCGTCAAACACGGCAACGGCGCCGTCAAGAACCCTCAACGATCTTTCGACCTCAACCGTAAAGTCAACGTGCCCGGGTGTATCAATAATATTAATCCGATAATCCTTCCAAAATGCTGTAGTTGCTGCAGAAGTGATAGTGATGCCTCTTTCCTTCTCCTGGTCCATCCAATCCATTGTTGCGGTACCTTCGTCAACACTACCGAGCTTGTAATTTTTTCCAGTATAGAAGAGAATACGCTCGGTGGTAGTTGTCTTACCCGCGTCTATATGAGCCATTATTCCTATGTTTCGGGTCTTTTCTAGGGTCGTGACTCTCTCTTTCACTATCCTTCCTCCTGCCGAACTGCCTCTACCATCTGAAATGAGCGTAAGCCTTTCCAGCCTCCGCCATTCTGTGCACGTCTTCTCTCTTCTTAACTGCGTTTCCCTGTCCATTGTATGCGTCAACAAGTTCCAAAGCGAGCTTCTCTTTGAGTGGTTTGCCCGACTTCGACCTAGCGGATGTTACTATCCATCTTATCGCAAGCGCAACTGCACGTCTTTCAGGAACTTCGAAAGGTATCTGATATGTAGACCCCCCAACTCTTCTTGGCCTTACTTCCAAAAGAGGCTTCACGTTGTTAAGAGCTTTCTTAAATGCCTCCATCGGGGGCTGCTTAGTTCTCTCAGAGAGAGCTTCGAGTGCTCCATATACCGTTGCTTCTGCCTTGCTCTTCTTTCCATCAATCATTATCTTGTTGATTAATCTTGTTACTACTGCGTCATTGTAGATTGGATCAAGTACTACTTCTCTCTTCTCAGACTGACGTCTTCTCATCTAGAACTGCCTCCTTATTTCTTCGGCCTCTTGGCGCCATATCGACTTCTCGACTGCTTCCTGTTCGCTACACCTTCAGCGTCTAAAGTACCTCTCACTATCTTGTATCTTACGCCAGGAAGGTCCTTCACTCTTCCACCTCTCACAAGAACTACGGAATGCTCCTGCAGGTTGTGACCTTCACCAGGAATGTAGGCCGTTACTTCTGTCCCATTTGAGAGACGTACTCTCGCGATTTTCCTCAGAGCTGAGTTCGGCTTCTTAGGTGTCATTGTAGAGACCCTTACACAGACTCCTCGCTTCTGAGGATTGTTTTCAAGAGCCGGAGAAGCAGACTTCTGCTTCAACTGTTTCCTTCCGTGTCTTATCAATTGATTTATAGTGGGCATCTGGTTGCGATTCGCCTCCTTATAAGCATTTTGCCGAAAGCAATTGTACAATGCGCTGGTGGTACTGTCAATTGAAGCTAGCTGAACGGGATGTTTCAGGTAGAAAATGTTACCTAAGAGTTACTTCAAGTTTGAAGATTCTCCGACTAACTGAAAAAACGAAAGTTGCTGATTTGATTGCCCATTCTTTATTGATTCATCGAGCTCTTGAAGAAAGACGATTAGATTCTTCAGAAACAACCTGGAATGCAAAAGACTGAGATTTACTCTCTTCTCTCTCATGTTTGAAAAACTGTACCCCAGAAGTTTTGCAACTCTTGCACTAGCTATACCGGTCGAACTAGAGATATCTTTTATCTCCGTCCAAGTCACTCCTGTTCGTCCTTTTCTCTTCTCCAGTATCGTACCCAAATCAATAGCAAGCTTAGCCAGTACCGAGGAGAAGTAAGTAAATGGAACCGATGATTCCTTGGCGAAGCTAAGAAAACTCTCATCATTACTCAAGAAGCAAACCGCAAGGAATTCAACCTCTGTAGCGATATCGAAATCGATAAACTTCTCAACAGTTTTCTCATCTATTTCGGGAGAGAGTACGGATAATTTTTCAAGTTCACGGAGGATTCTGAATTCTTTCTTTCCCACTCTGCTTAAAATGACCTCAGCAGCAGCCCTAGAGATCGTTTTCCCGATAAGTTTGGCAATTTTCATTGTGTGCAACTGCCACTTGTCGTCTTCCCACGGCTTAGGAAGAACGAAGATGTGCTTTTCTGACTCAACATCTATGTTCAAACGTCCCTCGATGAAAACATCGATCTCCTCACCTAAGGAAAAAATCAACGCCTCAACGGCCTTCCTCTCCTCTTTCTTCCAAAGATCAAATTTGGAGAGCTTCACAGGTTTCGGTCCGAACATCCCCACGGTCGAAATAGCCGTCCTGAACTTTACGCTCTTGTCAGGCATATCTTCGCTTATGTGGAAAAAACCCGTTGCTCTCTCTCGAATGAAGAAGTCTTTCAGAACCTCACTGTCCCCCGTTATCTCGTATATCATAGCTTAATGCTCCTAACCACACTTCAAATCTATCTTCAACAGGCTGGCCTATCTCCGGATACTGGCTTATGACACAACCCGAGCCGTGAATTACTATCTTGTCGACCCCATAGATCTCCGCAATTTCTCTTACATCTAGTAGTGAGTATCCTCCTAGATCGGGCATCTTCCAGCTGTAAACACCTTCGTAGATCTCTTTTTCAACACCTATCCCGTATAGATTTCTCACAATTGACGCAAACATCGGAGCCGCTACGAATCCTCCGTAGTAAGCGCCTGCCTTCGGTGTATCTATCATTATATATAAAGTGTATGTCGGATTTTCAACAGGAAAGAAACCGTAGAAAAGTGAATAATAAGTCTCTTCGTTATACCCTCCCGGTCCAGCCTTTTGAGCAGTTCCGGTCTTCCCGGCTATTCTGATTCCATCAACTCTGGCCATTGTGCCGGTTCCCTCGATCACTACGCTCTCAAGTATTGGAAGCATGGTTGAAACTAGTTCTGGGGAAAACAGAGTCCCATCAACTTTCTTAGGAATGTTTGTCAGCCCCTCACCGCTCCTTATGGCTCTGACAAACGTTGGAGTAATGAATTGCCCCCCTGAAGGAAAGACATTGAGAGCTTTTACCATCTGGAATATGTTAACCCCGAGACCCTGACCTATTGGGAACTGGTAGGGAGAAATCAAAGACCAATCCTTTGCCCTGGGTAGAATTCCGGGAGTCTCGCCAGGAAGATCTACTCCTGAGAGCCTACCAAACCCAATATTTCTTAACTGATTGTACATTTCCTCCTTACCAAGAGTATTAAGTATCTTCCCGCCCACCTGAACTGCAGCAACGTTGCATGAATTGATGATTGCCTCCCTGAAAGTCTGAACACCGTGTCGTTCGCCCTCTACATCTCTGATAACTATGTCGAGTCCAGGAACAGGCTGGATCCTTCCAGTGCATTGAAAAGTCATGGTTTCTGTAATAGATCCGCTTTGCAACGCCAATGAGTAGATCAACGGTTTTATTGTTGAACCTGGTTCAAAGATTCCCATCAATCCAACGTCCCAGTCGTAAGCACCTGCATACGCCAGTATCTTTCCCGTCTTGCTCTCTATGAGGAGCGCAACTCCACCGTCTGCCATGTTCTTCTCGACGGTTGTCATTAGTTCTTCGTATACCATCTTCTGAATGTCTATGTCAATCGAGAGATATATGTCATCGCCATTTGTTGGTTCTTCTCTCCAGGCACTTGTGAGCGTCCTTCTTATCAAACCGTCCTCTTTGCCTGAAAGATGCTCGTTGTAGCTTAGCTCTATACCATTAAGCGGAACCCCGCCCTTGTCAAGCTTACCGATTATCCTATCTAAACCATATTCTCCAAAACTCAATCTCTCCCTCTGCATTTCCAGGGAGATATACCGTCTTGTTATCGGTGTAATTCTTCGTTGCATCTCATCGTTAGTCGGCGCAGTGCCAAGAAGGAGAAAACTCTTTGTGCTCTGAAGATTTTCCTGAAGCTTCTCATAAGAAATGCCGAAAGAAAGCTCAACATTCTTGAGAACACGATCCACTTGATCGGACGAAGTCGCAAGTCGTAGATACCCAAGATCAAGCCATGCTTCATAGATCAGTGAATCACTAGCTAGAAGTCTGCCTCTTGAATCGTAGATAGAGCCTCTCAGAGCAGGAATCTTGTTTACTCCGAGCATCACCGGCAAATCCGGGTCAGTAAACAGGGAGATATATCCCGCTCTTACCGCGAAGACTCCTACACAAAGTATAAGAAGAACATACAACAGTGTAACTCTGCTAGCCAGTCTCTTGATTTAAGATCCACCTCGACAAAGTTCTACTTTTCTGCTCTCACCCCAACAACCGTCTGTAAATATGAAATTTCCCTAGAGACATCTCCTAGTCGAGACTTCATGACTGTGATGCTCTGCTCTCTATTCGTCGCCACCTCTGTAATTTTATCAACTTCATTGCCAAAATAGAACGGGAGAGCAATTGAAACTGCCAGTGAAAGAAAAATCACAAGAACTTGCAGAAAACCAAATAAACCCCATACTTCACTGTTCGTTAAGGCTTCGCCGCCCTCACGCGCCAGCGATTTCCGCTTCGCTGTTATGGCTTGCACGAGATGTTCCTCCCTTCAAATCCGCTCCGCTGCCCTCAACCTTGCACTTCTTGCTCTTAGATTGAGTTCTACTTCTTCTTGTGACGGCTGTATGGGTTTCTTCGTAAGGATCTTCAACTCTGAGTCCGATTTCTCCCTGAATACCCTTTTTGCTATGCCGTCTTCCAAAGAATGAAATGAAATAAAAACGATCCTACCGCCTTGCTTAAGAAAACCGGGAATGCTTCTCAGGACACCTTCGATGTTCTCTAATTCCTTGTTAACTACAATTCTTATCGCTTGAAACGTCTTTGTTGCGAAATGTCTTTTCCTCTTGTACCTTTCGGCCGGTGGCATTGCTGCTTTCACTGCATCGTGCAACTCTCTGGTAGTAGATAAAGGTCTTCTGTTAACTATGCATTTCGCTATTCTTCTGGCAAATCTCTTCTCGTCACCATACTCAAAGATGATCCTCGACAGTTCACTTTCGCTGTAGCTGTTCACAACATCTGCTGCTGTAATCTTATTTGAGAGATCCATACGCATATCGAGCGGTTCGTCCAGTTCGTACGAAAACCCTCTTCCTTTAGCCTTCAGCTGAAAAGTGGAAGTGCCAACATCCAACAAAACTCCGTCTACCCTTTCAACGCCTGCCTGCCTTAATACTGTTTCGAAATCAACGTAAGAAGAATTAAATAGTCTGAACTTGCCCCGGTATTCTTCGAGATTCTGCTCCGCTAAATCCAGAACCTCACGGTCTACATCCAGTCCAATGACTCTTGCCTGACCGTTGGTGGCCTTCAGTATTGCCTTTATGTGACCACCCTCTCCAGCGGTACAATCAAGATAGGTACCCTCAATACGTCCACCAAGCAAATAATGGAGCGCTTCGTGAACCATAACGCTCCTGTGGTGTTCATCATATTGCCTGGACACTGAATTCACTCCGCTCGGAAGAATAATAACATTTTTCTATAGCCAAAGTCAAACTCATAGCGATATTCATTCGAGAGATTTTTCTATTGATGAGAAGAAAAGCAGTTCCTTCTCAATGAATTCGTCTATCTCTCCATTCATTACAGATTGAATGTCGCCAGTCTCCGCATCTGTTCTGTGGTCTTTAACCATTGTGTAAGGCTGGAATACGTATGATCTTATCTGATTTCCCCACGAAATATCTTTTTGATCACCCATTAGCTTGAGTTTCTCGTTACGCTTTTTCTCTATCTCGATTTCAAATAGCTTTGCGTAGAGCATCTTCATTGCATTTGCCTTGTTTTGGTGCTGAGACCTTTCCGTCTGACATGCAACAACTATTCCTGTTGGAAGATGAGTAATTCTAACGGCAGAGTCTGTTTTGTTCACATGCTGCCCACCGGCACCGCCGGATCTGTATGTATCGACCTTGAGGTCTTCAGGTTTTATCTCGATTTCAGGTACTTCATCCATCTCGGGAAAGACACTAACAGAAGCAAAAGAAGTGTGTCTTCTGTGATTTGCATCAAATGGAGAAATTCTTACTAGCCTGTGGACACCCGCCTCAAACTTCAGCTTTCCATAGGCATGTGGACCAGCCAAATTCAGGGTTACACTCTTGATTCCTGCCTCATCTCCAGGCAATTCATCGACTATAGTTATTCTGTATCCATTTCCTTCGGCCCATCTCATGTACATCCTCATTAGCATTGACGCCCAGTCCTGGGACTCGGTTCCTCCGGCACCTGGGTGAATTGACATAAAACAGTTGTTATTATCGTACTTTCCGCTCAGGAGGATCGTTAGCTCAAACTCCCTGACCTTCTTTTCCGCCGATCTTACAAGCTCTTCAACGTTCTTGACGAAGCTTTCGTCTTCTCCCGATAGCTCAACAGCAATGTCAATGCTTTCAAACTCCTCTTCCACATCCCTTAGAAGAGCAAGGATTCCGCGGAGCGACTGCGCATCTATTCCCAGCTTGGAAGCCTCTCTTTGGTCGTTCCATATTGAGGGATCACTCATCCTTTTTTCGATATCCTTCAGTTTCTCATCTATCTTCTCGAGATCAAGAGTCTCTCTTATTGAATCGAATTTCTCCCTCAGCTCTTGAATTCTCAAGTTTGTTTCATAGCTAATCAAGTTACACCTCCGGACTAACGTTTCACCTTGAACCTTTTTGTGCCCTTCTTCTTGCCGCCAGTGTCTGCCTTTTTTTCTCCTCCGACTCCACTGAAATCCGAGTGCATAGCTTGAAGACTTCTGAATTCCTTGTCGGCGTTTTGCTTGGCCTTATCACTATCGACTCTAACTATTCTGACTATGGCACTGGCAATGTCATCATAAAGAGAATCGGTCAACTGCTGAAAAAGAATGAAAGACTCTTTCTTGAATTCTATCACAGGATCTTTCTGACCGTAAGCTCTTAAACCCACCGAGTCTTTGAGGTGCTCAATAGATTCTAGGTGTCTTCTCCATCTCTCATCGATCATCCTTAGCATAATGTACTTCATCACCTGAGGGAACTCATCTCCAAATGAAGCCTTCTTTTCGGCATAAATCTTCTGCAGAAGCGACAAGGTTACGTTTCTAAGCTCCTCGACGTTCTTAATGTCCTTGAGCCGCTCAATGTCCCCTGCAGGCAGGAAACTGAAGGAGACTTTAATATCTTCAAAAGAAGGAAGCTGCGCAAGTCCCGACAGTCTTCTATCAACTACATCTTCAATAATCTCAAAGACATTCGAATCGATCTCTTCGCCCTTCAATACCCAGTTGCGGTGAGCATATATGGCGCTCCTCTGCTGATCAATAACCGAATCGAGCTCGTAAAGGCGTCTCCTAATCTCGAAATGCATTCCCTCAATCTTTTTTTGAGCAGACGAAATAATCCTGCTTAGAAGCGAATGCTCTATTGGTTGACCTTTTTCGATCTTGAGGGTATTCATAATCGATTGCATTCGTTCGCCACCGAACAGTCGAAGAAGATCATCTTCAGTAGAGAGGAAGAATCTTGACTCTCCTGGGTCGCCCTGTCTACCTGATCTGCCAACTAGCTGATTGTCAATTCTTCTGCTCTCGTGCCGCTCCGTTCCAAGAACGTACAGTCCTCCAAGTTCCACAACCCCATCACCAAGTTTTATGTCAGTTCCTCTCCCGGCCATATTAGTGGCTATAGTAACGGTTTTTCGCTCACCTGCATTAGCCACGATTTCTGCTTCTCTCTCATGGTATTTTGCATTTAAGACTTCATGAGGAACCCCCTTTTTCTGCAGCATTTTGCTCAGGAGCTCACTCTTTTCTATTGAAGTAGTACCAACGAGCACTGGCTGTCCCTTCTCATATCGTTGAGCGATCTCAGCAGTGATCGCTTCGTTTTTCTCCTCCCTTGTCTTATAGATTGCATCTTCTTTATCCAGCCTAATTACTCTCTTGTTCGTCGGAATAACGGCGACCGGAGTATTATACATAGAAATGAACTCGGATTCTTCAGTCGCGGCCGTACCGGTCATTCCCGATACCTTTTCATAGAGCTTGAAGTAATTCTGAAAGGTAATAGTTGCGAAAGTGACTGATTCCTGTCTTATCTGCACGTTTTCTTTGGCTTCTATGGCCTGATGAAGACCCTCAGAGTACCTTCTTCCAGGGAGCAACCTGCCGGTGAACTCGTCAACAATGACAACTTCACCTTCATTAGTAACAAGATAATCAACTTCTCGTCTGTAGAAAATCATAGCCTTCAATGCATTCAAAAGATGGAAGATGTAGTCATAATTACTGGGGTCGTAAAGATTTTCTATCTGAAGAAGCTTCTCAGCCTTTTCTATTCCTTCATCTGTAAGGGTCACCGTTCTGTCCTTTTCATCGACAACAAAATCTTTTTCGGCCTGAAATCGCTTTGCAAAGAAGGCGAACTGTCTATACAGACTTGACGAGTCCTGAGCGGGACCAGAGATGATCAGTGGCGTTCTCGCCTCATCTATGAGGATTGAATCGGCCTCATCTACAATCACGTAGTTGTGGCCTCTCTGAACTTTGTTCTCGAGAGAGTAGACAAGATTGTCTCTCAAGTAGTCAAAACCAAACTCATTTGCAGTTCCATAAGTTATATCGCAATCATAGGCTTTTTTTCTCTCCATAGGCTCCATTGCTGCTTGGATGAACCCAGCTTGCAACCCAAGATACTCATAAACCGGCCCCATCCATCCCGCATCCCTTTTTGCAAGGTAATCGTTCACAGTTGCGAGATGACAACCCTTACCTGACAGAGCATTTAGATACAGGGGCATCGTTGCCACAAGAGTTTTTCCTTCACCGGTTTTCATTTCTGCGATCTTGCCTTCGTTTAGAGAAAGAGCACCCATAAGCTGCACGTCAAAGGGTCTCATCTTCACTGTCCTCTTGGCAGCTTCTCTTGCCAGCGCAAAGGCCTCCGGCAGAACAGACTCAAGCGACTGGCCCTCGTCAATCCTGGCTTTGAATTCCTCAGTTTTCTTCACGAAATCTAGTCGATCGTACTTACTGACCTCTCGCTCTAATTCATTTATCTTTTCAACTGTTTTTGAATACTTCTTGAGAAGCATTTTGTTTTTGTCGAATATCTTCGAGAAAATCCCCATCAAATCACCTCAATAGAAACGTAGCGCGTGAATCATATTACCGTTTTCATAGAAGGTTTGCTGGTAGAGGAGAGCGCTATCTACAGAAATCCCCATGAGAGATCTAAAAACCTTCTTCATGTCAATAAATGCATGCAAGATATCGTTGTCCATGCCCAATCTTCTGACGAATTCGTAACTTGTGTTACTACTCAAAACCTCTGCATTAGAAAGCAATCTGTAGTATTCGTCGGGTGTAAGCGAAGTGAGCACGGTTGTCTCGGCTGAGAAAATGAAATATATGGTATCAAAATCATTCTCAAGTTCGTAGATACGGCTGCCCCTGTACGAGGACTGAACCGCACCCCACTCTTTGAGCGGTCCTTCGAGTCTTTCGGTATCCGGGCTTCTGTTAGTAAACACCGCTGTTACTCTCGGAGTCTCAGAGACCAAATCACCATATATCCTTGTATTTCCTGTGCTTTCTCTCGAGAGAAGGACAACAAAATCCGCAAGTTCTCTGTAAGGTTCGAGATCAAGCTCAAACCAGTGAGCGAGCTCCTTCCTCAAGGTCTCTACAGATGAGGAAGGAAAGAAAACCGTGTAGTCACCAAGAGTTGCCTTTGATGCCTCTACCTCCTTGGCATCAGACAAGGAAATCATCTTCTCAAGCTCTTCACTGTCCACAAACATCGTATCCTGAACAATCGTAGCTGTAAGTGTATGTCCTTCCGGACGAGCAAAAACCACAGTACTTTCGATTGAAAAGGTAGACTCAAGTCCCAGATCAAGCTGAAATCGGTCTCCATCAATATAACCGGCAAGAGTGAAGTCATAACTCTTCTCCGCAACCTCTCTGCCCTTACCGTTTGACTCCAGTAACCTACCACCTTCTCCAGCATATGTCTTCATAGCCAGAGTAACAGCCTCTTTATTACCGCCGATTATTAGGTAGTCATCTGCGGCATTGTAGAAGAGAGTTCCTGTACTGCTCCTCAACTCGTTAACTGTCTCTCCAGGTTGAACGAATATTGCCATATCCAGAAGGGCTGCCGTAGCTTTCAATAACTGAAAGGAATTAGAGGTTCTCCAAGCTATGAAAACTCTGTTCCTGGTGAGCTTCAGTTTCTCAAGGAGATAAAACGGATCAAACATCAGCAGATCATCAAGAGAGAGATCGATACCTTCGCCAACGAGAAGAATGTCATTATTCAAAGCGTTCTTAAGAAAACTCGTATCGACCTCCGCATTGTATCCAGCAGCATCGATTATCCCATAAAAGGCTCGTTCAGCACCGAACCCGTCATCCCCGAGATAGGCACCGAAAAAATTGGTGCTGTCCCTGAGAACTTCCATCGTTGATCTCAACCCACGAAGAATGAGAAAATAGCCGACATCTTCAGGAACGAAATCGAAAATATCTTGTGCCACTAATGCGGAAAAAGAAACAAGCACCAGCATAAAAACGAGTAAGGATTTCAAGCTCTCCCGGATCACTCAAGTGAACCGGGGTTTTCCCTCCCTTCAAACCAATTGGTTGCTATCCCGATCGAAAAACGCGAAAGCCTTCTCAATCAAATAGTCATAGTCTAACTCAACAAATGTCTCCCCAGCAACCGAATAGAGAAGATACTCGATGTTACCTCTTTTGCCTTTGATTGGAGAAAACGTTATTCCTACGGGAAACATGCCACTACTAACAAAAGCCTTTACAAATACTTCTATAACTTCGCGATGAGCCATACGTGAGCGCACCAATCCCTTCTTAACAACACCCGGACCAACTTCAAATTGTGGCTTTATTAGGACCACCGCTTCTCCGTTGTCTTTCAGAAACATCCTAAAGAGCTCTGCCAAACCTGCTGTAGAGATGAATGATAAGTCCGCGGTCAATAGATCAACTTCGCCCCCAAACTGCTCAATAGAGAAATCTCTTATGTCAGTTGACTCAACTGACAAGATTCTGCTGTCCTCTTTAAGTTTGTTACTGATCTGGTCTTTCCCAACATCTACACAAATCACACTGGCTGCACCATTTTCCAGCAGAAGTTGTGCAAAGCCACCGGTTGATGCACCAACATCAAGTACTCTCCTACCTTCAGGTTTTATTCTGAACTCATCGATAGCTTTCTTCAGTTTGTAATACCCTCGCCCTACCGGCATAAAGGAGTTCGAGGCGACTATTTCTCTGTCAGAATCCACCTTGTAACCCGGCTTAAGAACAATCATACCATCTACAGTAACTTTTCCGCTCCTGATCAGTTCTGCTGCTTTCGTTCTACTCTCAGACAGCCCAAGCCCAAACAATAGTTCATCAAGTCTACGTTTCAAACTCATCAAACACCGCTTTGTAGAATACAAGTCCCTGAGGAGGGGCAGTTCCTGGAAGCGTTGATCTATCCTGTGAAGAAAGGAATTCAGAGACGGCTTCTTCAGAAGTGCTCCCGGTGCCAACTTTCACAAGCGTACCGACGATATTCCTTACCATTCTCTTGAGAAAGGAGACTCCCTCGACCCTAATGAGTATAAGACGAGGGCTCGTCCTGACAATTCTAATGGCTGAAACGGTCCTTATTGGATTTCTGTCATCCCGGCCAGTCCTGAAAGCAGTAAAGTTGTGTTCTCCAAGAAGTCGACTCCCTGCTCTCCGCATCGATTCAATATCCAGAGTATACGGGAACCACCAGACAAACCTTCTTCTGAAGATGTCCGGTTCGCTTGAATTGAGAATGTAATAGTGATAGATCCTCTTCTTCGCAGCAAATCTTGGGCTGAAATTCTCCGCTACTTCATACACTTTTCTAACATACACGTCCGCCGGAAGATTCGCGTTGAGCGCAGCTTTCATTGTTGGAGCATCCAATCTATCGAGGTTCGAATCAAAAGCGATTACCTGACCATAGCCGTGAACTCCCGTGTCTGTTCGACCGGCTCCCTGACTCGAGACTCTGAACTTGTGAATTCTTTCCAGAGCTTCTTCGAAGATGCCCTGTACAGTTCGCATATCCGGCTGATTCTGAAAACCGAAGAAATCGGTCCCGTCATACGACACTACTGCAGCGAATCTCTTCACAGTCATTTTGAACCCGTAAGATCTAGCATCTCGGTGTAGAGATAAACCATTGAAGAGAGGTCCTTTCCCATTCTCTGTAAATCCCCATTATAAACAGTCCACAAAACCCTTCCAACTATGGTCTCGACGTACTTTATCAAGGAGTTTTCAAGCTCCTTCTTCTCGCCATCACTTAGCAGAAGGCCTCCAACTTTTCCTGCAAGCCATGAGGAAAAGCCCTGATCATTAAATCTCAGAGTTCCCTCTTCATAATCCTTAAGCATTTTATAGACTTCCTCAGTTGTCTCTCTTACGGAAAGATTCTTAGAAAGCACTTCGAGTATCGTTGGATCGAAGTAACCTTCAAGCGCTTCAGGAACTTCCAGCTCGTACTTGAAGTAAAGAAGGTTCGCATCACTGTGCTTTCTTTCGAAAGAGATCTTGCGTCTAGTAGCACTTTCAAGGCCATAAGCGCTAAGACAACTCCAGTATTTGTGTTTGAGTAAATCGGTTGAATGCTCAGTGGACCACGTGGTCATAAAGCCTGTCTTAGTTCTGTGATCAAATGTTGCTCTCTTTGGAGAGAGAAAATCATCCCCACGGTACAAAATGTGAGCGTACCTGTAATTCATAGGCCTACAATCCCTTCGATCAGTTCTTTTAGCTCATCGATTTTTCTTCTTGCTTCATCATTGGTTACTCCCTTTGCCATGAGATAGAATTTGATTTTTGGTTCTGTCCCCGAAGGTCTTACAATAATCTTAGAACCATCCTCCATCTCCATAGAAATCACATCGGCCGTGGGGAGATCACCCGAGTCTTCCATATAGTCTTTGAATTTTCTTACCCTAAAACCCCCAATTGCAGATGGCCTACTTTCCCTAAGCCCTTTCATGATTGCTTCTATTCTTTCCTTTCCCTCTATGCCTTCGTAATCCTTGTTAACGAGTGCCTCGAGATAATAACCGAACTCCTTATAGATCTCTTCAAGATACTCTATCAATGAAAGTCCTGACCGCTTCAAGAAGCCCGCGATTGTACAGGCAAGAGCAGCAGCGCTAACAGCATCTTTGTCTCTTGCATGCCTTCCGTAGAGAGAGCCGTAGCTCTCCTCGAAACCGAAAAGATACTTTCCTCTTCCTTCGATTTCTGATTTCTCAATGATCTCTCCAATGTACTTGAACCCGGTTAGGGTCTCTCTTACTTTTACACCGCTTCGAGCAGCGATACTCTTAACCAAATCCGTTGAAACTATCGTCTTCACAATAAACGCATCGTCAGGCAGGGACCCTTTCAATCTCTCAAGAATGAAATGGGTCATTATCACGCCTGTTTGATTTCCATTGATCGCGATGTACTTTCCATCTTGCCTTACCATTATGCCCAACCTATCGCAATCCGGATCCGTCGCAATCAGAAGATCGGCATCGGTTTCACCTGCAACATCAAGAGCCATAGAAAATGCTTTCGGATCTTCCGGGTTTGGACTCTTCACGGTTGGGAAGCTACCATCAGGTATAGCCTGCTCCTCGACACGTTTCACTCTGTGGCCAAGATCGGAAAGTGTCTTGTAGACAGGGTAGTTGCCGGTTCCATGAAGAGGGGAATAAACAACGCTAATTGATTCAAAATCGTTACAAAGGTGGAGAACGTTTTCCTTCACAATCTCCAAAAATCCATCAAGAACAGAGTTCGGTATGTTATAAATTATCTCTCTCTTCGGCGAGTAGTTTTCGAAAAAGTCTGATCCATTAACGCTTTGAATTATCTCTTCAGCGTAACGGGGAACCGCTTGAGTTCCATCTGAAGTGTAGACCTTAAAGCCATTGTACTGAGGTGGATTGTGACTGGCAGTAATTACAATTCCTCCACTTGCCTTAAGCTCCCTAACCGCAAAACTTAGGACTGGGACAGGCATTGGCTCAGCAAAAATGTGAACCTTGATACCTATTGAGGAGAGGACCTCGGCCGACACTTCAGCGAAACGAGAAGATTTGTGCCTTGTATCAAAGGCTATTACTACTGACGGATCTATGTACTTATCAGAAATCCAGCGACCGAAGCCAAGAGAAGCTCTTCTTATTGTGAAAATGTTCATACGATTTGTTCCGGCACCAAGAACCCCTCGCATTCCACCGGTACCGAACTCGAGATCCAGAGCAAACCTATCCCTAACTTCTTCCGGTGAAAGCATCTTGAGCTCTTCCTTCATCTCTTCCGTAGAATTCTTAAGCCATCTTTCGTACTCTTCAAAGATTCTCTGGCTATTTCTAAGCACACTACCACCTTCCAACTGCTTTCAAATGATTTACTTCCCCATCATTCAAAACCTCAATAACGTCAAGCCTTGTTTCACTAAAGGTTGGCTTTTCAGTTGATATGTATCTCTGGGCAGCCAACTCGAGTCGCCTTAGCTTTCTTTCGTCAACTCTGTATCTCGGCAATCTGAAAGAACTCCCTCCCTTGACTTCAACAAAGACCATCGTCCTTCCTTCAAATGCAACAATATCTATCTCACCAAATCTATACGAGATATTTCTCGCAATTATCTTGTATCCTGACTTCTTAAGATACCTGCAAGCAAGTTCTTCATATCTTTTACCAGAAGCGTTGCTCATTTCTCCCCTTTGTATATCCTTGGAACTTTGAGATAGTCTCCTTCCCGCTCAGGAAAAAGATCACGAATTAGCTTTGCACCTTCAAATTCCATCGGAGCGTCTTCTCTTGGTTCAAGACTCTTCTCGACTGGAGATATCATTTCATCGGCACTGGGATCAACTTGATCTAGAAGCGTCATGTACTGCAGAACCTCTTCGATGTCCTTCTTAAGACTCACGCGCTCCTGTTCACTCAGTTCGAATTTTGCAAGTCCTTCAAGATGCTTCAGCAGTTCATCACTTATTCTGGTTTCCATTCTACTCCTCCTCAATCCTGACCTCTCGAAGATACATCGCAGCATGCTCGGGAGGCATAGGGTTTATGTAGAAGCCTGAACCCCACTCAAAACCAGCGACCCTTGTGAGTCTTGGAACTATCTCCAGATGCCAGTGATAGTGAGCGGATTGCTCCATACCCTTGATTCCCGTATGCAACATGAAATTGTAGGGCGGATTATCGAGAGCCTTGTGAATCCTCAGCAACATATTCTTAAGTATCACAGAAAAACTATCGATCTGAGAAGCAGAGATCTCTCCGAAATTGTCTTTATGAACCTTCGGAACGATCCAGGTCTCAAAAGGAAACCTTGCAGCAAATGGTTCGAAAGCAACAAAATCATTATTCTCCTCAACCACTCTCGTCCCTTCCAGTCCTTCCTGGTTAACCATATCGCAGTAAACGCATCTTTCTCTGAAACGGTAGTAGTCTGCAGCACCAGCGATCTCTTCAGCAACTCTCTTAGGCACAATTGGAGTAGCTATCAACTGACTGTGGGAGTGCATCAGGGATGCCCCAGCTTCTCTTCCATGGTTCTTGAATATCAACACGTATTTGATCCTATTATCCTTTTCAAGCACCTGATGACGTTCTTTGTATGCCCAGATCACTTCCCTAACCTGCTCATACGATAGAGTAGCCATAGATGCGTTATGATCAGGTGTCTCGATAATCACTTCATGCGTTCCAAAACCCTTTATAACATCGTACATTCCATGGCCAAAGCGATCCGGTTCTGTACTTGAATCAAGAGCTGGAAACTTGTTCTGAACTACCCTAACCCACCATCCCGGGCTGTCTTTCGTAGTATCCGCAGGTCTGAAAGCCATGACTTCAGGTGGAGTGGTGTGCTCATTTCCGTAATCAAACGGACAGAAAGCCGATTCCGCTTTCTCTCTGGCATTTATGAAATCATGAGGCCTTCTAGCTCTTTCAGTAGCTATTATTACCCATCTCTTTATTATCGGATCCTTTCTTAATTCAGGCATTACCTTTGACCTCCAGCATCTCGCTGTATAGAGATATGTAATTCTTCGCCGAAGCGTTCCAAGAAAAGTCCTCACTCATGGCATTGTACACTACTTTCCTCCAGCAGTCCGGCCGACTGTATACTTCGATAGCTCTTTCAATTGCTTCAAGAAGTCTACTAGCTTTGTAATCAGAAAAACCAAAACCATTTCCGGAATTCAAACCGTCAAATTCCTTCACTGTATCTGCCAATCCACCGGTGAATCTAACTACAGGGATCGTCCCATACCGCATGGCAAACATCTGACCCAAGCCGCAAGGTTCATATCTGGAAGGCATCAAGAACATATCTGCGCCCCCGTAAATCTTCTGGGCAAGATCCAAATCGAAGGTTAGCTTTGCAGCTACCCTATCTGGATAAGCTTCTTCAAGCTCCTTAAACATGAGTTCGTATTTCCTCTCACCAGTCCCCAGAACTATTAGTTGGACGGGAAGCTTCATCAGATCATCCTTAATCTCCTCTATTAGGTCGAGCCCTTTCTGATCAACAAGTCTTGAGATCAATCCAATAACTGCCGTATTGTTTCTGGGAAGACCTACCAATTTCTGCAGATTGCATTTGTTTCTCTTCTTGTTCTTAAGATTATCAAGACCGAAGTTAGCCCACAAACGCTTGTCGTTTTCGGGATCGTATTCGGAATAATCGATTCCATTTAATATTCCAACCAGATCATTGTTCCTTCTGGAAAGGATTGCCTCCAGCCCCGCACCGTACTCAGGAGTCTGGATTTCTTTTGCGTAGGTAGGGGAGACCGTACTAAGCTTATCGGAGAATTCAATGCCCGCCTTAAGGAAATTGAGGCCTTCTTGCACCGAAATATCTTTTTGATAATCTTTCTTAATCCCCGAGAGTTCAAAATAACTGTCTTCATAGACACCTTGATAAGCTAAGTTATGAATTGAGAGGACTGTTTTAATTCCGGCTTCGGCTTGCTTAAGATAGACTGCCATGAGACCGGTATGCCAGTCGTTGAGATGAACGATATCATAACCTTGCTCAATCGCAAAGGACGTGGCTGCATCGGAAAAGCTCATTGCTTGAAGAGCTAAATCGGATGAGCCATAGACCTCCTTGGAGTCCATAAGATCTTCATTTCTCAGCAGAAAGACACTCACTTCACTTTGAGGCAATTTAGTCTTATAGATATCAAAGAAGCGAGGGCTTCTTAAGAATCTTGTCTTCTGGACCCTTCCCGTCTTTGATAAAACGCTTCTATCTATCGATCCATGAAGAGGCATTAATATATCAACATCCACTCCCAGCTCTTTCAAGTACTTCGGAAGGGATCCAGCTACATCAGCAAGACCTCCTACTTTTGCTAATGGATACACTTCGTAAGAAACAAACAGCACTCTCATGTAATCACCTCTTGAATATCGGCAGGTCATGAGAAAAGATCACAGTATCTGCCATGTCGAAGTACTTCATTACGAAAGCAGCGGCCTCGTCTGTCCGCATACCTTTTCGCATTTCGTGATACTGTATTTGCCTTGTGCATATATCTCCACAAATAAAGACATTGCCACAATTACTTGTTTCAAGAAAAAAAGAAACATGATCTCTCGAGTGAAAAGGAGACTCCAGAACTTCTACTGAATCTAGAAGCATGTCTCCATTCCTGAACGGCTCGACTCTATTCCAGGAGAGAACTATCTTCTGGTACATGGCTCCAACTATTGGACCAAACGAACCGTAGTCTCTGCTACTGTAACTCTCATGCAGATGAACTTTTGCGTTCGGGAAAAACATGCTGTTGAAGGCGTGGTCTAGATGAAAGTGAGTCAGAAATATGTCGGTAATTCCATCTGGGGAAAGACCCAGAGAAGTCAGTCTATCTTCAAGAATCTCTAGAGAAGGGAAACCGCCCGGATCGACGAGAATCTTTTTTTCATCTTCCACAAGAAGAACACAGCTACTCGTTGGAGAATCCAGCATTCCCGGCACATATACCAAACTGCCGGGAAAGAGGAGATTCAAGTCCAAGTTACATCACTCCTCGAAAAATCAAACCTACTGTCCCTATAATTATACAGTAAACGGCAAACAAACTCAGACGTCGCTTCAGAACAAGTTTCTTGAGAAGCCACAGTCCCATTACTCCGGTCAGGAAAGCAAGAATGGAAGACAATAGAACCGTACTGACAGGAAGATTAACTCTTGAAAGCTCCAGAAGACCTGCTCCTAGAGTAACCGGGAGGCTCAAGAGGAACGAGAATCTAACGGCGTCTCTTCTAACCATACCGACAAGTAAGGCTCCGAAGATGGTGAAACCACTCCTGGATATCCCCGGAACTATAGCCGCCGCCTGAAAGATACCGATTGAAAGAGCCCCTGCAATAGAGAGATCCAATATCTTGCGATCACCCTTAAGCCTATCCGATATGAACAACATAGTCGCGGTCACAAACAACATGGTAGATGCAAAGGCTACATCTGAAAACAGTAGCTTTATCTCGTCCTCCAGCAGAAAACCAGCTATAACTGCCGGAATGGTCGCAATCAGAAGCAACAATATATACCTGATTGAAGAGTCCCTCTTTTCTGGCTTACCCAAACCAGAGAATATGGTCCATACATCCTTAAATGTGAACAACAAAACGGCAAAGAATGTTGCAAGATGCAATACAGCAAAAAACGCCGCCTTAGATTCAACATCGAGCGGAACATTAAGAAAACTTGAAAAAATAGTCAGATGTCCAGAAGACGAAACTGGAAGAAATTCAGTTGCTCCCTGAACCGCACCTAGAATGAGGTAACTTGCAAAATCAGACACCAAAACCCTCCTCTTCACTTATGCTCTCAAAAGAAACGCCCTTTTCTTGAAGTATTTCAGCGATCATTCCTATGTCCGACTCATCTGTTCTGATAACGACCCGTCTTTCATCATCTGATTCTGCCGCTGACGTGATTATCGAAAGGATATTTACCTCTCTTTCGGCAAGGTAATCTACAACATCTCGCAACGCTCCTGGCTTGTCCTCCAGAATGACAGAGACTCTTGTTCCTGGCTTGTCCATTGCAGTGAACTCCATCAGGCCTTCAAGAATCTCGAAGACTCCGATAGCTCCCACCACCAAAAAATCATTGTCAACTACAGGAAGAACATAGTCATGACTCTCGATAAGCATTAGTGCGGCATCTTCAATGAAATCAGAGTCTCGACAGTAGAAGACCGGTTCTGTAATAACCTCTGAAACGGGCGTTGCAGGATCAACATCTTTGATATCATCCACTTTTGCAACGCCTGCCAGTCGCCCGTCACTATCCACCGAGATTATATACGTGAGCCCAGCCGACTTTCTGTCGCTCAAAATCTCACCTACAGTACAGTCATCACTAAACAGTGGATAAGTCCTGTTTGTCCATTTGCAAATGTTCATAAAACCGCCTCTTTCCCTGCTAAAGACTTTATTTTACTCAACACAACAATTATAATTGTATCAGTGTGATCTTTGACCCTGCTGGGGAGGTGTCTCCGTGTTTCAAGGATACGTGAAGCTACTAGAACTCGCAACAAATCTCTTCACAATGTATAGGTGGAACAACACACCCACTCTTCTAAGGACTAACGAAGCAGAGAATGCCTTCATCTCCGCCCAATACAGTTTACTGATGTCAGAGATGGCCAGGCTGAGTGGCCTCGATATCAACCAGGAGGAACTCTTTCAGAGACTGGTTCTGAAGGAACTGCCAAAATGCCTTCTTTCCGACATCTCTGTTGACACCAAGGTTCTGATAAAATCTCTTTCACCAGATAAATGGAACGATGTTTTTTCGAGAACCGTTGAGGAAATCGTTCAATACTTGCCCGAAGAACGGCACAACCCATTCTATCTGTCTATGGTCAATTCAAAAGATGATTCTGTCGAGGGCAAAATAATCCAGACGGGAGATCTCTTGTCTGCCAGACTAGAGGCGGGCCTACATGCAAGGAGTTTCCCGGACTTCTTCAGCCGACCATTGAAAGGGCTCGAGAAACGAATCGAAATCTTCAGAGACTTCGAACCATACCGCCTTATCATGGACACCCCATGGCTTGAACGCTACACTAACGCTTTGATCGTTCTGTTAAGAGCTGTCCGCTGGAATCGGCTGAATAGAAACGTTCCAACCACTGTAGCAGCCCATTCATCCTATGTTACAATAACTGCATACATTCTTTCCTGTATTGAGGAGGAGAAAGGCACTGCAATAAACCCCGTTGAATCTGTAAAACGCGCCCTTCTGCACGACATTCCAGAAAGCATGACCGGTGACATAATCACACCAACAAAGAAGAAAGTCCCTGGATTTGATGAGGTGATCGCTCAAGTTGAAGAGCAGATGGTTACCGAGAACCTGCTGGACGGAATGCCCGATGAACTTATCAAAGAGCTTAAACTCAGAATGCTGGATCCATTTGAATCATTGGAAGGCAGAATTGTGTGGGCAGCCGATCAGTTCGCAGCTACTGTAGAATGTCTCATGGAGATCCGTTCAGGAAACACACAATACGCCTTTAGAGATGCTATGAACAGAATGCTGGACGACCTTTCAAAATCCGATCTAGAAAGTGTCCAGCTTCTAACTCAATCGTTTAAATGGAGCCTGGACTGGACTGGCCGCTAGTCAAATCGCCTTGAGAAATCTCCCAAATCTGTCAATTCCCTTCTTCAGTTCTTCAACCGAACTGGAGTAAGACATTCTTATGAAGCCTTCGCAACTGAACGCACTTCCCGGAACCATCCCCACTTTCTGCTCCTCGAGAAGCCCAAGAGCAAATTCGTTGGAATTCACATACCTTTGGCCAAGGAATGGTCTGATATCTATAAATACATAAAAAGCTCCCGCAGGCTTGCTGAATTTGAGTCCAATCTCAGAAAGCCTTGATACAACCAGATCTCTTCTCTTCCGAAACTCCTCAACCATGGAAGAGGTATCGACCTCAAACGCCTTCAAGGCTGCATACTGAGCCATAGTATTAACATTTGATGTAAGGTGGCTCTGGATTTTAGATATCTCTCTTGCCAGCTTAGTGGATGTGGCGGAATAGCCTACTCTCCAGCCCGTCATTGCGTATGTCTTGGAGAAAGCGTTTATGACCGCTGAACGTTCCTTCATTCCATTCATCGAGGCTATTGATAAGTGAGAAGCATCGAATACAAGCTTTTCATACACTTCATCGGAGATGACAAAGAGATCTTCCTTTATGCAAAGGTCTGCCAGTTCCCCTAGGAAACTCTCTGGATAGATTGCCCCGGTCGGGTTGTTCGGAGAATTTATCATAATCGCTTTCGTTTTGTCGGTAATGGAACTCTCAATTTCGCCGATCTCAGGAATGAAGTCTCTCTCAACATCAGCCTGCACTATGACCGGTACACCACCACAGAGAAGAATCTGCGCCTCATAGCTTACCCATGCAGGCGAAATGATTATCACCTCATCGCCAACGTTGAGCAAAGCCTTCAGAACGTTGTAGATAGCTTGTTTTCCACCGTTCGCAACAACAATCTCTTCGGGTGAGTAAGTCATGTTGTTTTCCTTCTGAAGTTTCAGAGCTATCGCCTTTCTCAACTCATCTATTCCAGCGGCGTTCGTATACTTCGTTTTTCCCTCATTGAGAGCTTTTATTGCTGCATCGACAATTGGGCGGGGAGTAGGAAAATCCGGTTCACCAGCAGTGAACTTTACAACATCCTCTCCTGATCGAGCGAGTTCCAACGCCTTCTTATTGAATTCCAAGGTCGCCGAAGGCGTTACAGAAGAGACAAAGCGCGACAAAACCATTGGAACACCTCCGAAGTATTAGTTAGTATCCTCATTCAGATCTTATTGATTATCTCGAGAACCACTAGTGCGAAATCACTAAGACTGTCCTTCTTGCACAGTCTAGCGCCGGCTTCTCTCTTTCTCTTTCCATTTACCAATGCAGAACCTACCGCCATTACAATTTCAGTCATCCCGTACTCCAGCTTTTCGATGAACTCTATTCTGAAACTTGGAATGACATCCCTTATTGCTGCAACAGTTGATTCCACGATTGCCATGTACTTCTCGTCGTCACCAATATCTACAATTGACGAACCCTCAAGTTCTCTTCCCTCATAATCTAGCATTACCGTAATGTCTAGTTTTCGCATCGTTGCGCGCGTCTCAAGAATTGTAAGTTGGAAGTTGTAACCTTGGACTTCTTCCTTCTGGTAAGGTCTTACAACCGAAGCTTCCTCTTCATCGTCTGAATCTAGGGATATCTGTGCAATAGATACGATCTTCCTATCGATCTTGACACCCGTTGAAGCGTATATTGCCGTTTCAATATCTCTTACCAACTGCTTTGCCGGTTTGGAAATGTCCGCCAAAACGTGAATCTCGACCATTTCGCCGTTTTCGTCATAAACTATTCTGGCGCTGTGCACCCCCGGCAGTTTCGAGACGATACTGTCAACTGCTAGCTTGCTAGGCATTCAATCAACCCCCTCGACCATCAGAAAATCAATGCAAACAACAAAGATAGACCTAGAAACCCTCCTGCTGCCAACAGAGAGTACCAGCCTTTCCTATCGTAAGGTTTGTAATCTTCAGGCTTCACCTCGCTCTTCGGCCTACGCACCTTCTTAGTTCCAATTTCGAAGAAAATCAGTGACAGAAAGAGCGCTCCCATCGCGATAACAAAAAAGAAATTTGAAACAAACTCCATTAAACTACCCCCGTACGAACCCACCGTCCCGCCACAACGGGAGAAGATTGTACATGTTGATTCTAGCACAAAAGCTTATATCATCACCAAACCCTAGAGAGAGAAGTCTTCTCGCGTGAAAGCCGTTCTCAATTAAAAAGCTCTCCAAATCACTCTTGGCCGATTCATACAGGAGCGAAGCTAACGAGCAACCATCATCGGTACAACCCATTCCCAATCCGGATACAATTGCACCTGCAAGCAAGACATCCTCAAGTGAAACTCTTCCACTAGAGCCGGCGCACTGGAGCTCAATCCTGCCGCCTTCACTCTCAAGAAACCCGTTTATACTTTCAAGATTCAAAAAGGAGGCAGCAACAAGCCTTCCGGCACGTTTCGACAAGAGTGCAGCGTTTGTCCCATTCGTTGTCGTCATAACCAACTCTTTTCCAAAGATCATCTTCTTGCAGAGAGCAACTGGGGAGTTTGCCAGATCGAATCCCTCTATCTTCATCGATCCTCTCTCTCCTCCAAGAAGCACCTCGCGATCCCGCTTTCTGCACTCCAAAGCCTCCTCGACCGATTCCACAGGAATCACTTTTTTTGCGCCAAGATGAAGCGCCGTCGTGATAGTACTGGTCGCCCGCAAGACATCAATTACAACTGCGATATCGGTTTGTTCGTCAAGGACACGGGGAACGAAGTTCACTCTCAGATTCATAATACCTGCTCTTCTTCCAGATGACGCCAGAGATTCAGTTCATGAACCTTTGTTTCCCCACCCTCAACAATGATCGAAGACACTGAACAGTTATGCATTGAGAGTCTGTAATGGTTCTCCAGAGGCAGGCCCATTGAGTAGCAGATGACAGTCCTTATTAGCAAAGCATGAGAGACGGCAACTACCTGTTTTCCCGCGAAAGCGGTTGATACGAACTTAAGAAAGCTCACCGCTCTTCTCTGCACTTCGCCAAGGGACTCTGTTTTTGCAATGTCAGCCCACGGATCCTTTTGCCAATGTTCAATTAGATTGCCGTGATTTCTGAAAGCCTCGCTAATTTCGAGGCCATTCCACAAACCAACATCGGCTTCGCGGAGGACCGGATTGACGATTGGCTTGATCCTGAGAGTTTGACCAATAATCTCTGCCGTCTCTTTTGCTCTCTTCAAGTCACTGGCATAGAGAGCCGCCGGTCTTAGACCAATCTTCCTGAGAAACTCTCCAGTCTGTATAGCCTGGTTCCTGCCCCTTTCTGAAAGTGGAATATCCGATCTTCCCTGCCAGCGATTGCTGTTGTTCCACTCAGTTTCTCCGTGCCTGACGAAATAGATCTCCATTATCTCCTCCATGTACTACTTCCAGATTATCTCATCTGAGTCAATTTCCGAAGGCTTTGCATTGGGGACCACTGTCTGAGAGTCTTTAGATTTGATTATGACTTTTTCGTAATCGGAGCCTGCAGCAAGAAACCTCCTATCAATTTGACCGTGGAAAACTCTGTTCACCTCTGTAATGCGCTCTTTCATTTCCGTTGGTCTCCCGATCTTGAACAGCACATAGCCCTGAAGAGGCGCTTGCCCGGCTATCTCCACAAAGGACCTCCCATCAGTTACAAAGCTTCTGCCGAGGTAGTCTACCCTTTTGAACGCAGCGATTCCCGTTCTCAAACGTGCAAGAGCCGTTGTTAGTTCGAAATCAGTCGGTCTTCGGGAAATGTCCGGCGGCTGTATCTCCGTCAAATTGAAACCAAGAACTTCAACTTCCATCATCGCTCTATCAATATCTGTATCGCTCTCCCTTGCTTCTTGTTCATCTTCCTTGTACCCGAACACCGAACGAATCGATTTCAGTTCTGGATTAACTCCGGCCAGTGCATCATTCATTCTCTTCAACAACTCGTTTCTTGGACCGAAGCGATCGAGGTAGCCACTCTTTATTAGTTTTTCCAGGTCCCTCGCCTGACAACGGGACCTATTGTTTCTGACAAAAGTGAAAAAGGAATTCTCGTCTGGAACCGGTTTCAAGTAGTCGATATTTAGCAGCCTGGGAATCGAAACTGTCACATAATCTCGACTTTGCACTGATCTATCTTCTGTACGTAATGAAAATCCCCTGTCTCTTATCTCAGCAACAATGCGCGTGAGAGAGTTTCTGGGTAATTCAACTAAGATAAGCGGATAGAAGACTTCGGGGTGATTCGCTTTGAAGTATGCCAACCAATAAGAGATCATTGCATAACTTAGACTGTGAGACTTGTTGAATGCATATCCAGCGAAGTCCATAAGGAAGGACAGCAGTTTCTCTCTTCTTTCAGGAGTGAGTTTGCTGTACCCGGGTGAAGCTCTGAACAAGCTATTCACAACCTCTTTGTCTTTCTTTGAAAGAGCTCTTCTCAAAAGCTCTCCATCGTCTGCTTCAAGAGAAAGCAAACTGGAAGCGATTTTGAGAACCTGTTCCTGATAAACTAGAAGGCCACCGGTCTCCGCAAGCACTGGAACCTTTCTTTTAATTCTTTCCAGATCAGAGGGATTTCTGGATAGTCTGAGGAAGCGTTCCGTGACTCCCGATTTGATTGGTCCAGGTCTATTGAGGGCGATCGATATCGACAAGTCTTTCAACGATATAGGTTTGACTGATCTAACAACCTTCGTGGCGTACGGGGCCTCGAGCTGAAACACGCCGGCAGTGTAGCCTTTTTCCAGTATTTCGTACGTTCTAGCATCGTTCGTAGGGGAATGCCAGGGCTCCTTGCCCTTCGCCATCTTCTTAAGAAGCGAAAGGTTCCTGAGTCCCAGAAGATCGATCTTCTGCAAACCCATGATGCTGAGAGAATTCATATCCCATAGAGAGACAGGAAGATCACCGCCTGAATCGAGTGGAATCAATCCGGAAATAGGGTAATCAGACAGAATTAGGCCCGCTGCATGAATTGAAAAACCTGAGTACAGACCTACAATGCTTCTTGACATATCAAAGAGCTGTTTCATGTCAACGTCCCCTTCAAACGCGTAGGGAAATCTTTGCCCTTCTTTGCTCCACTCGATTAGCCTCGATATTCTTTGACCATCAATACCGAGCTTTCTGCCAATTTCCCGAGCCGCCCCCTTGAATCCGTAAGTAGATGCCGTCCTAATGAGGCATAGATGATCGCTTCCAAAGTGGTCTTTCAAACTCCTTAGAAGTGCTTGCCTCGATTCATCATCAACGTCAAGATCAATATCTGGTGGATCTTCGCGCTTCAAACTCAAGAACCTTTCAAAAAAGAGTTCTTCTTCAACGGGATCAATACGTGTTATTCCAAGCAGATAACTTACAAGTGAACCAACGGCCGATCCCCTTCCAGGGCCAATCCAACAACCACCGGTCTTTGCTATCTCAACGATCTTTGAGACAGTCATGAAATAATCTTGAATTCCCTTTGCCAGAATCACCGAAAGTTCCCTTTCAAGTCTTATAGCGTAACTAGCTCCAAGTTTCTTTGATCCGATAATTTTCTCGAGCAACGCGGAGAAATCCTCAGGCTTTGATCTAACAGGAAAAACGTGATTCAGCTTCCGTATAGCAAACTCCTGAGGCAATTCAGAAAGGAGTTTGCCAAGGTCTTTCTCCATATCCAGATAGCGTCTTTCATCAGGCAAAGAGTAGTCGGACGTTTCGAGGACATCCCCCAAGGATGTGTATGTTCTGAACCTTTCGCTATTTTGATCAAGATAACGGCACTCCCAGATTGGGTTCTTTGACGAGGGATCCAGATTGCGAGGTTTTCCCAAAACATGCACCAAGTCGTCGGATTCGATAATCTCGCTTTTCATAAGTTCTCTGAACCCTTTTTCGCTTCTGGCAATCCAATAATCATTTCCTTTGTGCAAACCCGGTACAGTTACTATGCCTGCACGGGAAAGCGCTGTATGCCATTTCACAAAAGACGACAATGAAGAGTCAACTATGACACATCTTTCATATCCGTTTTTTTTCAACTCAGCAATCGTCTCGCCCAGCTCGAGGACAGAACCGAATAACTCGTACTTCGTGACTAGAAAAGCAGTCTTCATGCCTTCTTCTCCACCAATTCGCTTAGATTAACTATCGCTTCCTTCATGTCTTCAGGAAGTGTTGCCAAGAAAGTCATTCTTCTCCCGGACCGAGGGTGTAAGACGGTTAGTCTTAGTGCATGGAGCATCTGCCTTCTCACTCCAAATATCTCGTCATCTCTTGCCTTTCCGTAGACTGCATCACCCAGAAGAGGGAAGCCCTTTTCTTTCATATGAACTCTTATTTGATGAGTTCTGCCAGTTTTTGGACTCACAAGAACTAAAGAGGCAAGTTCAGAAAAGTTCCTTAGTGTCCGAAAATTCGTAAGAGATTCCTTACCGTTGCAATTTATTGACATCTTCAGTCTGTTTACGGGATGACGTGCAATGGAGTAATCTATCTTGCCAGATGCGGGTGTCTTACCCTTAACGAGAGCAAGATAATCTTTTGAGGTCAGCCTGTTCTTGAACTGTGAGGAGAGGGAGACATGAGCAAGATCATTCTTTGCAACGATTATTACGCCGCTAGTGTCTTTGTCAAGCCTGTGAACTATCCCGGGTCTTGTTACACCACCAATACCTTGAAGATCGCCGCAATGATTAAGCAAAGCGTTTACAAGTGTGCCGGTTTGTTTTCTCGGAAGAGGGTGAACAATAATACCTGGTTCCTTATTGACAACGATTATGTCTCTATCTTCGAATATTATGTCTAGAGGGATATCTTCTGGTTCTACTGATAGTATTTGGGGCTTGTCCGGCAGTTCGAAAGTTATTATTTCTCCGGACTTCACCTTGTACGCCGGCTTTCTAGCTCTTCCGTCAACAAAAACTTTAGACTCCATAATCTGCCGCTGCACAAAAGTACGTGAAATCCACGGGGGGGCTTTCTCAACTACTATCTTGTCAAGCCTCCAGCCGTCTTCACGCCTGGAGACTGTTATCTCTTGAAGCACTTTTCTCCCTTCGGTATACTGAAAGAGTTAGCAATGCTGCACCGAACACTATACACATGTCTGCGAAGTTGAATATCGCGGGAAACCCTCTCAGCTCGAAGAAGTCAACTACATGGCCGAGTCTCAGTCTGTCTATCAGGTTATTTCCGAGCGCACCTCCAGCAATCAGACCAATGAAGAAGGACTCCCATTTTGACAACTTCGATGAGTTTGCATTAGAAAGGATCACAATCGTTACGACAATTGCAACAGCTATAAGAGCCAGAAGCCAGGGTTCTTGGTTCTTGAATAGACCGAACGCAACACCCGTATTTCTGACATATCTTAAGCCGAAGAAGTCGCCAGCCAAATCTATTCGCTGAAAATACGTCATTTCATTCTCAACAAAGTACTTACTTACCTGATCAAGAATCAGAGCTAGGGTAATTCCTAGAAGAGAAGGCAATTGTTATCACTCCAAGTGTCGCCTAAACGGGCAGTTCATATCAGCCAAACTGATCGGCAAGTGCCTCCATTTCGGCTTCATCAATATCCGAGTTGTCATAAACCTCCTGAACATCATCGTTGTCCTCAAGAATGTCAAGGAGCTTAAAAAGCTTACCCGCTTCTGAACCCTCAACCTTCAGACTATTGCTTGGTATATAGCTCATCTCGTAAGAAAGAGAATACCCGTTTTCTTCGAGCGCCGTTTTGACATCAGATACCGAATCAGGAAGGGTTATAATCTCTATTGGATCGGTGTCGTCCTTTATGTCCTCGGCTCCTGCCTCGATTGCAAGAAGCTGGAACTCATCAAGGTCGGAAATCTGCTCTTTAGAGACAGTAATGATTCCCTTTCTTTCAAACATCCAACTAACCGCGCCACTCTCTGCCATAGAGCCACCGTACTTCGAAAGGGTATGCCTGATCTCTTGAGCGGTCCTATTCTTGTTATCAGTAAGACATCTTATAAGAAGTGCTACCCCTCCAGGAGCATACCCTTCATAAAGAGCTTCGGAGAACGTTTGCCCCTCAAGTTCTCCGGCGCCTTTCTTGATTGCCTTCTCCATTGTGTCTTTTGGCATATTCGCGCCTCTAGCCCTTTCTATAGCAGCCCTCAGAGAAGTGTTCGTATTAGGATCTGATCCTCCTTCTCTTGCCGCAACCATTAGTTCTCTGATGATTTTCGTGAAAACCTTGGATCTCTTGGCATCCTGAGCGCCTTTCCTGTGCTTGATATTCGCCCACTTATTGTGACCAGACATTTCGAATCCCTCCTATTTCATCCAGAATATCTGAAGTCCGCTTCCCTTTTACGAGAGCTTCCTCCACAAAAACAAACACCCCTTCGTAAGAAGCGGTACCATCTTTCGAAAAAATCTTGAGTATTTCCTCCGCTGAAACCATTGAGTCTACTGGCTGGGAATATTTTACCATATAGACGGTTCTCAAGGGAGTCACTGTGAGGTCCTTAAATACATCTCCTGCTCTGAATTCTTTGTAACCTCTCTTAGTCTTCTTAGAAACTTTGAGCTCGCTGTCATACGAATCTGGAACATAGCGCTCTTTCGGAAGTGAAAGCGATAATCTGTAGGAATCAATCAGATTATCTATTCTTGTGTAACTCGAAGGAATATACCATGCTTTCTGAGCCTTTAGAGTGAAACAAGAGGAAAAGTTTAGGGCTTTCACTGGGTCAGAGACTTCTGTCTCTGTCTCGAGGAAAACATAATGCGCAAAACTTGCCACCCCTGTTGGAACTGCCTGAGAGTAACCTGTTTTGACCCGAGGGTGGAATCCCTGAGTGTAAGTAACGGGCAATTTCGATCTTCTGATTGTCCTTTCTATTGCCGTAACCGTCTCCTGATGCGAAAGAAATCTTAGAAGACCTCCACAGCAGAAACGAATTACCAATCTCTTCTTAATCAATCAAACCTCCGAAGGCACCTGATGCATATCAGACCCTTTGTCCCATGGGTCCTGTGCAGTTATAATTGTATTCGATTCACCTTAAGTTTTCAACGATACAAGATGCCAAGAGGTGAGGGGAATGACATGGATGATAATGTCGGATTCTCATGACAGCATTACAAGAATTTCCGAGGCTGTAAGCGTGGCAATAGACCGCGAGGTAGATGTTCTTATTCACTGCGGAGATCTTATTTCGCCGTTTGCTGCAGAAGAGCTGTTGAGGTTCAGCGGGGAGCTTCACGTAGTAGTCGGAAATAACGACGGAGAGTTGATTGGCTTAAAAAGTATGCTTGGTGATTCGTTAGTGAAGGGCCCCAATGAAATCGAGATCCAGGGTTATAGCGTGGTTGTGATGCATGAACCTTTTGGGCTTAAAGATACTGTTAGAGCAGATTTCTTGCTTTACGGGCATACTCATAATCTTGACATAAGACTTGATTCCAAACCAGTTATAATCAATCCTGGGGAATGCTGCGGCTACCTCACAGGAAGACCAACAGTGGTAATAATCGAACCGGAAAGCCTAAAGTATGAGCTAATAGAACTCCAGTAATCACAGCCTTTAATATAACATCACTTTAACCCCGAACAGCAGGCAGATACGTATAATTGGACAGCAAAAATACAGTTTGCGACTGAATGGAGGTAATTACCGGTGGAAAAGAATTTCGTTAAGAAGGAAGAGAATGTTGAGACATTTCTCTTTTCCTTTGATTCAGAAGAAGTAAGACAGGCAGAGAAGGATGTAGCCAAATATGTGAACCAACAATATTCAATACCAGGATTCAGAAAGGGAAAGGTACCGCTGAACATAGTGAGGAACTTTTTGGCAGAGAGCTTTGAAGAAATGGTCCTCGAAGTCCTGTCAGACAAGATTGAGGATGCGATCAAGGATGAGAATCTTCTTATACCTGCTGTGATAAACGATCAGAAGATGGAGGGAGAGGGAGCAACCATCGAAGTCATGCTTCACAGAGATCCGGAGATCAAGATTCTCGATTATGCAAACCTCGAGCTGAAAATACCAAAGAAAGACGAAGTTGTTCTAAATTATGTGAACAACAGACTGGAAGAACTTAGAAATGAGCATGCAATATTAGAACCTAAGGACGGCCCAGTCGAGAATGGAGACATAATCAAAATCGAGTATACTATTGTAAAAGATGGAAAAAAGATAGCCGACAAGAAGGTCCAGGAGTTGAATATCACCCCAGAAGACGATAGACCTATAGTGAAAAATGTGATCGGAAAGATGAAGGAAGAATCGGTTGAGTTTACGAGAACATTTGAAGACTCCGATAACGAGTACTTCTATTCTGTAAGGATTTTGGAAGTGCTTAAGAAGAACCCTCTGGATCTAGATGACGAATTTGCGAAGACAGTGAATGCTGAAGCGAACTCACTTGAGGAACTCAGAGAAATCGTCGAAAAGGAGGGAATGGAGTCTTTCATCAATTGGCAGAAAGACTTCCTCAGGCAACAGGCAATGGATAAGATCAATGACCTCGTAGAGATAGAGATCTCAGATTCGACACTTGATTATTTCGTTCAGAGAACAATAGAGAATTCAAAGAAGGATAAGAGTTATGAGAACTACTTGAATCAGGCCGGAAGCGAAGATAAGCTTGTCGATAACTTCAGAAAGGGTGTATTCGATGAGATAAAGAAGACGAGGTTCATTCATGAGATAGCATCCAAAGAAGGGTTTGAGGCAGAAGAAGAGGAAATTGAAGCCTTTGCTGAAGAGATGGCTCCATATTGGGGGATTTCTGCCGACAGAGCAAAAGAAATGGTGAGCACTCGTGAAGACGTTAGAAGTGATATCGTTTCCACGATCATCAGAAACAAGGTTCTGGATGCTGTTGTAGAAAAGGCTTCTATTAGTGAGATGGAACCCCAATCTGAAGAAGAGCAACAGGAGGCCGCTGATTTGCACGAGAACTCCTCTCAAGATTAGCATGCTCAAGTTTTTCGTAAGTGAAATACGTCCTGAAGCCAAAGCCTTTCGAAAACTGGAAACAGGGGGTTTACATGAAGAAGAAAGTAGTTCTGATATCGGTAGCTGTTGTTTCCGTAGTTGCGTTGTTTTTTCTTTTGAAAGCGGTATTCAGCGGGGAGTTAATACTTAATCCAGTAATAGTCGAAAATCTCGGCCCCTTTTCAATCAGATGGTACGGAGTGATGATCGCGGCAGGGATCATCGTTGCTTACCTTATAGGAAGACACCAGGGTCTCAAAGAAGGAATAGAGGAAGACTACATGATAGAAGCAGTCTTTATCGGGATTATTTTCGGAGTTTTGGGCGCAAGACTCTACTACGTGGCGTTCAATTTCGATTTCTACAGGGGCGACTTCTGGAGTATCTTGAGAACATGGGATGGTGGTCTTGCCATCCACGGAGCTTTCTTTGCAGCTCTGATTGTGGTTTTTTTGTATGTAACTTTAAGAAAAAAGGCTAAGCTATCCTTTCTGCAGGCCACGGATATCTTCACTGCCGTTTTGCCACTGGCTCAGGCTATCGGACGTTGGGGAAACTTCTTCAATTATGAAGCATATGGCGCACCTACCGAGCTCCCATGGAAGATGTTTGTTCCGTTAAGATACCGGATGCCAGGGTATTCTGGAGATGAGTTTTTCCATCCGACTTTTCTTTACGAGAGCCTCGCAAATGTCGCCATCTTTTCCTTTCTTTATTGGTATCTTGGTAAGAGGAAGAACTACGGTGAAGTCACTGCGCTGTACATGATCTTCTATTCTATCGTTAGATTCTTTGTTGAAGGACTGAGACTCGACAGCCTTTACATAGGTCAAACAGACATAAGAACGGCCAAGGTAGTTTCAGTTGCTTTGCTGTTTGCTGGAATCATTCTGCTCATTGTCTCTCGTTATAAAGGGAGACCAGTGAAAACAGCTTCCTAAATGCATCGGATCTGTGTGAAAGTTCATTTTTGACTGAATCGCCTAGGATACCAAATGTTTCGGAGAAACCAGAAGGGATAAATATCGGATCGTAGCCAAAACCATCTTCTCCCGAAATCTCTAGGGCAATGGAACCTTCAACCTTGCCTTCTACACCAAGCAACATCTCTCTTGAAGGATCATAGAAGAGGGCTGCACAGATGAATCTGGCAGTCCTTTCTTCTTTGCCTTTCATTCGGCTAAGAATTGCCTCCATCTTTCGAGGATAATCTTTACCCTCCATGAATCTGGCTGAGCTAATCCCGGGAAAGCCTCCCAAAGAATCAATTACTAGGCCCGAATCATCTGCAAGCAAAGGGACACCCAATTCCTTGTATGCTTCGATCTTCTTAAGAGAATTACCCATGAAGGTCTCCGCATTCTCTATAACCTCTCTAACCGTTACAATAGTTGCAATAGAATCAATCACGATATTCTCCGGCGAAAGTAACCGCACCTCCCTAAGCTTGTTCTCATTTGAAGTCACAAGATACAGCTTCACCGTCTAATCTCCTTAATCCTTTCAACAACAATCGATGGATCTTTCGCTCTAAATACGGCTGCCCCCATAACAAGAATGTCCGCTCCCATATCAACCAAATCCTTCGCGTTTCCCAGACTCACGCCCCCATCTACTGCAATAACGAATGAGAAACCTTTTTCAGAACGAATTCGGTCGAGAACTCCGATCTTTGCGGCAGCTTCGGGGATGAATTTCTGGCCTGTATAGCCCGGGTTGACTGTCATAACCAGAATACCATCCACAAAGGGAAACACTTCTTCGAGCGAAGAAACAGGCGTTGAAGGGTTCAGCACAACGAATGCGTTAGCCCCATTCTCCCTTATCTCCCCAAGCAGTCTGTGAAGATGATAGTTTCCCTCGACATGTACGTGGAGGTTTTTGGCACCGAGTAATGCGTAATCCTTAACATACTTTGAGGGCTCCTCTATCATCAAATGTACATCCAATGGAGGATGATCAAGTCTTCCAAGTGCCTCCATAATAGGCACTCCGAAAGTAATATTGGGGACAAACATTCCATCCATAACATCTATGTGAAGAAAATCTGCTTCGCGTACTTTTTTTACTTCGCAGGCCAGATTTGTAAGATCTGCAGCTAGAATAGAGGGAGATATCTTAGCCATGTTTTCTTCCTCCCTTCTCTCTTTCTCTTTCCTTCAGTTCATTATACATATTCAGGTAACTGTTGTAGCGACTCTTATGAATACTCCCAGCTTCGACCAGCTCCTTGACATAACAACCGGGCTCATCAATGTGATTGCAATCGGAAAATGCGCACATTTCATTTTCCTGAGTAATCTCCAAGAAATAGCTCTTCAGGTTTTCCGGAGTTATCTCGGGCATTTCAAGATTAGCAAAACCTGGAGTGTCAGCAATCAGTCCTCCAAATTCGAATTGAAGCAGTTCAACATACGATGTTGTGTGTCTCCCTCTCTCAAGACCTCGAGATATTTCTGACACCCTCAACTTTAGACCGGGATTCAACGTGTTAAGCAAACTGCTCTTACCAACGCCCGACATTCCCGCCATAACGCTTACCTTACCCTTCAGAATCTCTCGTAACCTATCAATGTTGATCTGCTCTTTTGAAGAGACGTGGCAGATATCGTAGTATTCTCCATAGATTTCACAGAAACTCTCTATTTCGTCTCCGTGCAGCAGATCGACTTTGTTTACAACTATTACTACCGGAAGTTTTGCGAACTCTGCCAGAACTAGAAAACGGTCAGTAACCGTATTCTGAACAGCCGGTTCCTTCAACGATAGTACAAGAAGTATCTGCTCAATATTGGAGATTCGCGGTCTTAATAGTTCAGTCTCTCTGGGAAGAATGCTTTCTATTCGACCCTGACCGTTGCCGCTCAATGTATACTCAACCCTATCTCCAACAATAGGTCTTATCCCCTGCATTCTAAAACGCCCAGGCATGGTGCAAACAAGTCTTCCTCCTGTTTCGCTATCGACTACTTCCATATTTCTGCTTCCGAATCTAACGACTACTCCTTTTCTTCTATCCAAGCCCTACCTCCTTCTTTGCCTGAGCTGACCGCAAGCTGCATCGATATCACTTCCCTTTTCATGCCTCAGGGCACTTTCAAACCCTGCTTTTCTTAGAGTTTCAACAAAAGAAACTACTACATTTTCTGAAGGTTTGTCGTAGATCTTATTGACGGGATTCACCGGAATTATGTTTATGAATGACTTCAACCCTCGTAGATATTCCACAAGGTGCTGCGCCTCTTCTTTGGAATCATTCACTCCCTTTATCATTGCATATTCAACGGTTATCCTGTTACCGGTGATGTGCTGATAGTATTCTAGAGCCTCTCTAAGAGTTGATAACGGGTACTTCCTGTTAACAGGCATCAACTTACTCCTTAGTTCGTCTCTTGCACTATGAAGCGATACTGACAGTCTAACATCCATTTTCGAATCGGCCAACTTCCTTATCGATTCTGGAATACCGGATGTTGATATGGTGAATCGCCGCGTTCCAAGGTCTCTCCCTACGGGATCGTGGAGAATGCTTATCGCTTTAAATACATTGTACTCATTCAGAAAAGGCTCTCCCATACCCATAAAAACTATGTTGTCAACAGGTTTATCACTGATCTTTTCCATGAATACAACCTGGCCGACAATTTCGCCTGCAGACAGGTCTCGAGTGAAACCTCCGGCTCCCGTAGCACAGAAGGAGCAGTTCAGCGCACAACCAACCTGTGAAGAGATGCAGAACGTAGTATGAGTTGGATGCCTCAGAAGCACTGATTCAATGTGATTGCGATCTTCCAGCTTCCACAAGAACTTCTCAGTGCCATCATCGGCCACCTGTCTTTCCTCCATTTTCATAACCGGAAAGGGAAGAAGCCCGAAGAGTCTTTCCCGAAGACTAACGGGAAGATTTGTCATCTCCGAATAGTCCACCGCCTTCTTCCTGTAAATCCAGTCAAAGATCTGCTTTGCTCGAAATGTTGCTTCTTCTAAGGAAAGCATTTCCTCTCTTAGTTCGTCCAAACTAAAAGAAAGTACGTCCTTCACTTCTTCCTCCTAAGTCTTGCCACATAACAGACAAGGGGAGCTTTCCATGGCTGCAACCAGTACCCTCTTCCATCGAATCTGGCAACTATATTCCTTTCCGAGAAAAAGTGGCCCATTTTGCTTGATTTGAATTCACCGAGAACCCCAATAGCCATATCGTTTTCTTCTCTAGTGATCGCCTTACTATAGTAGATGAAATCGTTATGTTCTTTTGAGAAGCTCTTCAGAAGAGTCTTGGCCTTATGAGACGCAGTATCAAGCGAGTCGCGAGTCAGCGTATGAAGAAGCCACGGCATTGCGTTGATTCTGCCGGTTAGGCTGCCACTGTGCTTGGCCACAGGAACTCCCACTTCTGTAAGTATATACTCGACTTCATCCAGAGTCTCTAGGTTCTCAATTGAGCTTCCCTTCTGAAAGACAGTGCAAAGCTCAGAATACTCACTCTTGTCAAAGATGAAACCCTTCTCTATCAGCTCATCCTCTTTGCCTGAAGCCAGGACTGTTTGAGTCGGAGGTGTCTGATTGTACTCGAGAAGCTCCTCGACATTGTCTATCCATTCTACTTCTCTCCAGTATTCTACTAGCCACTCAGGATGGGAGTAAAAAACATTCAGCGGCTGATTTTTCGAATAGCCGGTATCGGAAATCTTTCTCAAAATTGCGTTGACAAGGTCCCTGAACTCCCTTACTCCCACCAAATTCACTGAAGAATTTACAGCAGCATATTCAGGTACGGTATCCAGAAACATGATTTGAAATATACCAATCCTCAAGGCGTTCCTTACCGCCACAGGAAGTTTGTTGGGTTTTCTCAGAAACCGCGAGAGCTCGTAGTCTATTCGAATCCTCTTTCTAAGAACTCCGTAGATCAGGTTCACACAGAAGGACCTATCACTCGAAGAAAGGGTGGAGAGTGCCATCTCCACCTTCTTAAAAGAAATATACCCGTTAGTATCAAAAAAGGATAGTGTCTGGAGGGCTATGGAACGTGCCCCCTGCATTAATCTCTTCCTGATCCAGATAGGATAAGCATTCTCAACAACTGAAGAATAGCAGTGGCCGCAGAAGCCACATACGTCATTGCAGCAGCTCCCAAAACAGAACTCACGGCTTTAAGCTCATTCGAAGGCATCCCCATGGACGAAAGCAGCTTTTTTGCTCTTGAACTTGCGTTGAACTCCACCGGCAACGTAACCAGTGTAAAGAACACGAACGCAGAGAATACAACTATCCCAATTCTTATAAGGATCTGAGAAACCATGAGGAGACCTATGATGAAAATTATCCAGGAAAGAGAAGAACCTAACTGGGCAACAGGAACAACAGCATTTCGAACAACAAGGGGTGCATACTTTTCTTTGTCCTGAATTGCATGGCCTATTTCGTGCGCAACCACACCCAGCGCAGCTATCGATGTGCTGTTGTGAGTAGTATCAGACAGACGCACCACCTTTTTCCTTGGATCAAAGTGATCGGTAAGATTGCCTCTGATTCTCTCTATCTTGACGTCATGTAGACCGGCGTTGTCCAATAGCTGCCTAGCAAGCTGAGTGCCGTTGAATCCAAAGCTCGACTTGATCTTCGAATACTGTGAAAAGCGAGAACTGACGGTGAACTGGGCGTAAGCTGCCAGGATGATTGCAGGAATAAGTATGATGAACGTTGGATCCCAAAACAACTCAACCACCTCCTTACTCAATTATATAACCAGTGAATCGGGTGGTCAACGTAACACAATCTCTACCTGGATTCATAATTGACTCGCAAGCCGCAGTTCTGAAGAGTGACAGTGATCTTGATGCTTCTTAACCTGCGACGTGAATGAAGATCTTCACTCAAACTTCCAGTTCAACCTTCTTTGGCGAATCGAGAGAACTCAGTAGAATCTCAGTTGCTTCAAGGAGCTGAAAAAAAAGCAGGCTCACATTCAACTAAGACACTCACCAAGGAAGTACGCAGAGTTATCGATCCGTCTTCAGGCCATGACCGGAGAAGACTGAAACAATCAATTCGTGAGAACTACTGGACGTGACATACTTCTTAAGGCCTGCAATCGTTGCTGCCGCAGTTGGTTCAATGAAGAACCCACGTCCTGCCATTTCGATTCCCGCCTCAACAATCTCGTCTTCAGCAACACCAATAAATGTTCCATTGCTTCTGGTAACGGCCTTTAGTATTTGCGCTCCCCTAACTGGCCTTTCAATTGCGATTCCTTCAGCAATGGTCTTCTCGATCTTCAGGGGCAACGGCAGATCAGACTTCTTATTGAACGCTTGCAAAAGAGGAGAGCAATTCTTCGATTGAACCGCAATGATTTTCGGAACTTTGTTAACTACGCCTTCAGAACGCAATTCGTCAAATCCTATAGCCACTCCGAGGAGAAGTGTCCCATTGCCCACTGGAACGACTACTGCATCTGGACTCTTCCAACCAAGCTGCTCGCATACTTCGAAGGCAAATGTCTTTGTCCCGTGAAGAAAGAATGGATTGTATACATGGCTAGCATAGAACTCCATACTTGCAGTTTCGAGAATCTCCCTCGCCACATCATCTCTAGATCCCTTGACCAACTTCACTCTCGAATTGTAGGCCGCGATCTGGTTCAACTTGCTCTGAGATGTGCTATCAGGGACGAATATCTCACAACGCATACCAGCTCTGGACGCATAAGCAGCGATTGAGCAACCAGCATTACCCGACGAATCTTCGACTACCGATTTCACTGAATGTTCGCGCGCATAGCTTATGAGAACACTTGCTCCCCTATCCTTGAATGAGCCCGTCGGAAACAGTGTGTCATTCTTGATAAAAACGCTTCTTCCTCCAATTACCTCTTCGACTAACGCAGTGCACCCTTCAGACATAGAGACAATAGAGCAATCAAACTCGATTGGTAAAGCTTCACGATAGCGCCACATATTGTGAGAGCGTTTCTCAATCTCATGCACTGGAAACCGAGATCTAAAATCGAGATCGAATGTCCCTCCGCATGAGCACCTGAATTGCCTCGTATCTGCAGGATACCTCCGGCCACACTTAGAACAGAGAAAGTGACTCATTTTCCACCGCTCATAGCAGACGAAAAGAAACATGAACCAACAGCTACGACCAGAGTATTAATCGCCGTCTTCCTCACAACAATACCTCCATCTGTTAACTGCTTCTTTCTCTGCCATCGAACCTTGTTGAAAATATCGTTGGAAGATCGAAGTCTCTCTTCGCTACCTTGATACCCCAAATCTGAGTATAAGCCTTTCTTCCCATCACAAGTCCTTTGTTCATGTCCGCTTCAAGTTTCTTCATTCCCTCTCTGAAACCCCTTTCGGATACCAATCTCAATGCTGAATAGGCCTTGCTTCTGTATTGGTCATAGTGATGCTTCTTGAACTCAAAGGTGGTCTTCACTTTTGTAGTATAGATGCCTTCGAATCCAGCCTTCTTCATAGCCGACATTATAGCTGAGTTTCCAGGATATCTTTCCCTATCTATCTCCAATGTCTCAGGAAAATACTGAGTCAAAGTTCTCTCTCCTATGTCCTGGCATGAATCAGTTACCGTGAGAACACTTCCATCGATTTGCATAACTCTGTAGCTCTCCATGAAGAGGTTTTCAAGATCGGAAATGTAGTGGACAAGATTTATGTTAAAAACAAAATCAAACTGAGAATCCTCGTAAGGAAATGCTTTATTGGCATCAGCTACTCTCAGATCGACGGTTCGATTCTTCTTTTCAGCCTCGGAAATCATTGATGGACTAATATCGAATCCAAAACCATCCGCATAGAGCAGTTCTGATAGGACGCTCACGTAATCAGCAGTCCCACATCCAACTTCCAGTATTCTGTCGGCGTAGTGCACTCTGTTGAAAATGTGCTCAACCAACTTCTCGTTGGGATATCTGTGCTGAGAGTATATTGTGGCTAACTTATCGAAGTCAAAGCTCTTTCTCGAATTCATATAACCTCACCTCTTGAATAGTCTAACAAATGAGTTTGACAAAGCCGCGCGAATATCCGCAGTCTGTTTCACTTGTAAACTGCTATGTTAAATTATATCGATAGTGAACCGGCAAGTTTGTGTATAAGTGTATAATGGGAACAAAATGACAATTTGCGGAGGCCTTTGATGACTCTAAAGAACGTCCTTAGAATCCTTGGAGCATACGCGTGGAGTTTTGGGGAGACTCTAATCGACAAACCAACTTTAAACAAGTCCATGCTGTCAACCAACATAAAGTTCTATACCACACTTAAATGGATCAATATACTTTCCTCGTTTCTCCTTTTCGTACCGGTATTTGGATCTCTTGGCGATTTCCATCTACCTCATATGCTAGGTTACCTCATCATGGCGTTTTTGGGCTACTCTACCTGGATATTCCAGGGTATTACAGGAGTTCCGATTTACGAGGAGACGCGGTTTCTCATATTGATGCACCTCACTCTTCATAGTTTCTTTGGCTTGTGGCATGAATTCTACAACAAATTCGCCCTTTTCGACGATTTCCTTCACATTTTCGGTGGATTCTGGGGGGCCTTTTTTCTTTTTCCGTTTATTTTCGGCTCGGCGATCGCCTGGTCGAACCTTCCCCAAAAGGCAGTTAGGTGGAAGGTCTGGCTCTCCGGAATATCAATTGTCAATATGATAGGTGTATTTTGGGAAATAGGTGAGTTCATCTCCGACAAGATCTTTGGCGGTTATCCCGGTTACCGTATGGCTCAGGAAAATAGTCTCGACGACACAATGCTTGATCTCATATATAACAATATCGGCGCAACGATCGGAATACTGGTCTTCTGGTGGTACCTAAAAAGGTCGAAGGACATAAACACATTCGTGAAGGATATGGGAAAGAAGCTTGGAGAGTTTTTTAGCGAAGAGAGTACGATTCTAGGTCCCTAAGACAAGCTCAATTTCGATAGCAAGAACACCAAATCTTTGTTCGTCGTTATCTGAAAATATAGATCTGATTCCCTTCGGCAAGCTATCAACATCCTCGCCGGGTCTTTCAACGTCATACGAATCAAACAATTTTTCAAAAGTCGCAAATGATCTTACCCCCAAGACCTGCACTTACAAAGTCTCTCCGCTACTGATTTTTGTTAAGACAATTACATCTCCGGCCGAAATCTTCTTTCTCTTATCATCGTTGAGTCTCACTTCAACCGTCTTCCTGCTGGCCCTAATGAGTTCAAAGGGTTCTTTGAGAAGTTTCATGGGGATCTTCACAGATCGTACTTCCTCTTATGGTCAACAAACTTCTGAATCCCAGGCAAGTATGTATTATACTATAGTTAATTGCTCATTTGCCGTAATTCTTCTTGTGAGGTGCGCCGGTTTGAGGGAGTCATGGGAATACTATAACGAAATTGCAGGTAGATATGATTATTTGTACGAAGAACCCTACTGGAGGCTTTTCCACGTCATTGTTGAAAGACTTCTGGCCGACCATGTCGAGACCTTGGGAGAGGTACTTGATATCGGTACTGGAACAGGAAGATGGGCATTGTATCTTGCAGAAAAAGGCCATAGAGTCACAGGAGTGGATCTCGCCGAAGAGATGTTGAAGGTCGCGTCCATGAAGGCCGAGATAGCCGAACTCAACGTGAGGTTTCTCAGGTCGAACGCAGATAACCTTCCATTTGAAGGGGAGAGTTTTGACTACGTTCTTGCAATGGGCGATCTTCTTTCTTATGTCAAAGACTCGACGAAAGTACTCAAAGAAGCGTGCAGGGTACTTAAGAAAGATGGGGTACTTATAGCTACCGTTGATAATGCTTGGGCCTTCTTGCAGGATTTCCTCTCAAGGGGAGAGTATTCGATGGCCAAGGCTCTCATTGAAGGTGGAGAGGTCCCCATAGGAGATAGTTCACTCAGCAGAAAGGTCTTTGTGACCAGACCTTTCTTTCCGGGCGAAGTTGAATTTCGCCTGAGCGAGAGTGGGTTCGATCTAATTGACACAGCATCGGTTGTTGCCTTCTATCCGTATGATGAGAGGGCACTGGCCTCAAGAATAAGCGCGGCGGCAGACTGGGAATACAAATACTGCAGAAACCGCGAGACTTTTGCCCGTTCCGAGCATCTCTTCTTTTGCGGGAGAAAGAGGTGAAGAATGGCAAAGAGACGAAGAACTTCCCCTGCGCTCGCTATCGGTCTTTTCCTGATAATGGCGGCGATAATCGGTTTCATATTCTCGCTAATTGCCATCAACAAAGTTGGACAGATGGAAGCCGAGCTTACTCAAATGCGCAAGCAGTATGATCAGGAGTTGCTGTCAATAGAAGATGATTTCAAGGCAAAGCTCGCAAGTGTTGAAAGACTTCTTGGATCGGGAGGGACACTGGAGCAGTATATAGTTGCAAAGAACTTTCTCTCGAACACAACGGTAGATCTGGAAGCCATAATCACAGAGGCTCAGAAAGCGAGCGATAGACCGTATTTCAGGGTTTTCGTAACGGGCACCAAAGATATCTGGGTTGGAATAAAAAAAGCTTCTACTGACTCTGGGTATTTCTTTCAGAAGAATTTCAAACCAGGCCTTTCTCAAGAGAAGTTCTACTACTTCAAGAATCCAGAGGTAGAGACCAAGTATACAATCATGGTCGGAAAAGACGCCTACCTAAGGGCAGGTGCACCGGAATCAGTCTATCTCATTTTTTTCGGATTTGATTCGGGCAAACTTGTCAGGATGCCCTCAGTCGAGATCACAAATCTTTCAAAGGACCTGAATCTGTATATACCCGGATCATGATCATCCAACTCTCGTTCAAGCCATTCTGAAGGAAGTCTTGGGCGAAGTGTAACAGCAAACGTTTTCCACGAAGAGCCCTTGAAACCACTCCAAACAAATGGAGAAGACCATCCGCAAATGACTAAGACTCAACCGCAGAGTCCTATTCAGTACGCAAAGCTTCCACAGGATCTTTGCTGGCAGCTATCCTTGAGGGTATCAACCCTCCAATAACTGTCAGCAGAATGGTTGCTCCACTGAGCCCAAAAAAATGAATCAGATCCGGGCAAGCCACATTGGCAAGACCCGTTAAACTTTCGATTACCGAATTCATCGCCGGCACCAGCAATGAGCCGATAGCTACTCCAATCACGCCCGAAAATGACCCTATAACGAAATTCTCTGCGTTGAATACAGCACCGATGTCCTTCTTCCTTGCTCCAAGCGCCCTGAGAATGCCTATCTCCTTTGTTCTCTCTGTCACTGAGATGAACGTTATGATTCCTACCATTATTAACGAGACTACCAGTGAAATCGCAGCAAACGAAAGCAGTACTAGTGTCGAGGCGTTCAACACACCATCCAGCAATCTTGAAATTGTTGATGCGAGATCAATATAGACAACTCTTTCATTTTCCGCTTTGCCTTCGTTCCAGGCATCAAGATGCTGGAGAATCTTTTCCTTGGATTTGAAGTCCTTCGGATAAAGTACTACGGAAACCGGTGTCTCAAATGCTCCGAGCTTCTGAAGGGTATTTCTCTTTGTCACAGGCAATGAAATCCCCCCGACAAGACGGGCCGTGATATCGGGCGGGATAACCGAAAGAACGTTGAAGAGATCTGAAGCGAATTGCTCTCCAGTGAAAACATTGATGTAGAGATCCTTCTGAGTTCGTACTATTTCAGACTGCCGTGCATTCTCAATAAACATCTGAGCCAGTCGATCGGAATAAGTAATTCCTTCATCAAGAACCGAGAACTCAATGTGCTTCTTTGGCCTAATAATTCCTACAATCCGTAAAGTGATTCCATAGTCACCGTAGTACAGTTCAATCAGATCGCTCAAAGACGTCCTGGGAGAAAAACGCATTCCATTCCTCACGTAGAAGTCATCGTTGTAGATTGCCTTAATCTCGAGTCCAAGAATATCTCCAAAATCGATTCTCTCTCTTTCATAGTCAATTCCTATGGCCTGAAGGACCTCCTTAGACAACCTGTTGTTTCGGCCTACTATTAGCAGCAGATCAGTTGGCTCTACTGGGAGTGAGCCGGCTACCAGATCGAAATTGCTTTCCAGATACCCAGGGGTGTCGGGATCCCGGTTCTCCGGATATGCTGTGAAGTTCACCTGTGTTTGATCTACCGTCTTCGCCATATCTCCGAATCTCGCAACCAGATTCATGTTAACGTGCCGCGTGTAAGTGAACCCCGAAAGAAGCTTTGGATCTATGCTCTCAACGTAGTTCAAATACTCTTCGGACAGATCGTTGTTGTGAATCAAGATCTCATCGCTTGGATCATACGGATAGACGAACCGACCGTCATACTCTAGCAATTGGGGCTTCTGGGACTCAATGTCAATAGTTGTCTGACTAATCATTATTGGAAACGTAGATAGAGTCTGAGCTTCAAAACCCGATAGCTGTTTTCCAAAACCGCTTGAAAGCGAAAGAACAAGAAAAATTCCGATAATTCCAATGCTTGAAGCTAGAACCGTGAGCCCCGTTCGCCACTTCTTAGTGAGAATATTGGTTGCGGAAAGCTTGAGAGCTGTCGAGAAACCCATACTCGTCTTCTTAAGTTTGAGTTCTGACTTGGGATCATCTTCCGAGCATGGTCTTGTGTCTGAAACAATTCGACCATCCTGAAGCGCGATGATTCTGTCAGCAAAATCCTCTGCAATCTGTTCGTTATGAGTAACCATGATTACCAACTTGTCACTGGCTACTTCCTTTATTAGCCTAATCGTCCGTTCGCCAGTCACAGAATCTAGAGATCCAGTAGGTTCGTCGGCCAGGATTATCTCAGGGTCGTTTGCCAGAGCCCTTGCAATAGCCACTCTCTGCATCTGCCCATTTGAGAGCTGACTTGGCTTCTTGTGAACCTGATCGCTCAAGCCTACTCTTTCAAGCAAACCGAGAGCCCTCTTCTTTCGCTCTGAAGACGACACTCCACCGAGAGTCATAGCCAACCCAACATTGTCAAGGATGGAAAGGTGAGGAATCAAGCCAAAACTCTGAAAAATGAACCCAACGCTTTTGTTTCTATATGAATCAAGTTCCCAATCCTTGAACTCCTTGGTTGATTTGCCTTCTACAACCAGATCACCCGAGTCACATCTATCTAAACCTCCAATAATATTCAGTAATGTAGTTTTGCCTGAACCGCTGGGACCGAGTATGGCAACGAACTCACTTTTTGGGAAACAAACTGAGACTTCACTCAGTGCTTCTTGTTTGAGTTCACCGGTTTCGTAGATTTTTGATACTTCCTTCAGCTGAAGCATTGAGAATCACCCTCTCAAAATGGAATCAACAGGCTATAGACCCATTATATTACTCATTAACCCAATCCAAGAAACTCTTTACCAAAGACCTGAAATTCTTGTTACCGGCTCCAGATATCTTCTTTTTTGCGAACAAAACTCCACTTTTGATACATAAGCAAGAGCCGCTTCTAGGTCGCTACCATACTGGTTTTTCTCACTGCAAACGAGAAGTCATCACAATCCGATAATGAGGCTGTTCTTTACTACCTCTAGATAGAAAGAGTCATGTGGCGTGTAATCTATCTTTGATGAGAGGCGAAAGATGAGAATACTCGCTTTGCTTATGTACGCAACAGCGGTTGTTCGCACAACTCTCGCTTTTTCGGGAAGTTTTGAGACGGCAAGAACCGAAGAAATCAACGGTGTTATCAGAGTATCTGAAAGATTAGTCATGATCGGTCTTTCGAGAAATACGATGAGCCATATATAGAGACTCTTGTTTTGAAGATCGATTTCTCGGGTGAAGTCTTGTGGGTAAAGAAGTACGGAACTCCCGGAGATGATATCGGCAGATGCCTAACCGTCACTGACGAAGGCAGTATTCTTCTGGTTTCGCGTGTCGAAAATGCAGGCAGTGAAAGGCTTATGGCAACTCTTGTCGAGAAAGACGGGATCAAATTTGACAGACATTCTATGGTAAGAACAGAGACTATTTGCCAAGGAAGGCATGTACCACGAGAGATGACTTCTTGATTGCCGATCAATGCTTGACCGACAAGAATTACTTCCAAGCCTTTCTGATCAAGACCGACAGTTCGGGGAAGCTTTTGTGGGAAAGAGACTTCCGAAAGAAAAATTTCGATGCGGCTCTCGATGTTAGCACAGATTCAAGCAGAAGCATTTTCCTTACAAGTTATTCCTGGAAGGATGACAGTCAATCACTCTGGTTAGCGCTCCTGGATCAGTCTGGAAAGACTGTCTGGAGAAATCGATCGTGAGTGCTGAGTATCTGAATCTTGAACGAAAGGCAATTATCGAATTTGAAAACGCTGTTCTTGTAGTGGGAGTTGCAAGCGACTTAGCTGGAGTTAGATTTCTCGCATGGATAGACACAACTGGAGAAATGATAAGAGAAACTGTTCTTGATGAGAGATTTCCCGCGAAGATCTCACTCTTCAAAAGCAATGAGAGCTACGTGGCTCTGCTCTTATATAATGCACTTAATGATGAAGGTTATGGATTGCTTAGGATAGACGGAAATGGCTAAGTAGTTGATGAGTATGCATTCAGTACTAGGTTGTTCGAACCACGATCATTTACGGAGATCGATTCGGATACGCTTCTAGTTGTGGGCGTGATATCAGAAGAAATTAACGGAAGACAAGCAAACTGGACATCCGTTGACTTTTGATCGCTGAGGGTCGGCAAGGTTTAACCAGAGATGGTTTCACATCCTTATTGTGAGAACAGGGACTAACGACGAATTCTGAACCACGGTAGTGGATTACAGATAACTCGCACTGAATTGCTTACAAAGATGTTTTCGGTTCAAGTTACTTTAGGATTCGTCGGCTCTGTAAAGATTCCCCATTACTCGCAGACCAAAGTCATCGAACCGTCGAGAGAACGGCCTGTCGAAATTAAAGTTGATCCGGAAACTCCTATCAAGAACTTTCTTAGTCATGTTCAAAGAAAGAACAGCCAGACTTGGCGGCATCTCTACAAGAAAGCTTACGATACCTTCAACTTGAGCCTATTCAGAAGCTGAGACAACGGTTCTTACCTCCGACCGCCAAGATAGAAAACAGTCCCAGTCTCGACCTGCCACTTTGTCAATAGAAATCTTATTGTCAAATCTGCATTCAAAACCATCGGAACTCACGAGAGGCTCTTGTGACTCTCCCCACTGCCTCATAGGGCATTAAGAAATACGCGGTACCAGCTGTGTAACTCGCAGCTATAATTCCAGGAATGATCAAACAGGTATTTGCTCTTCCCTTTCTTCTCAACATTTTCCTACTATCTTCTAGCATGGTCCAGTCACCAGAGATACAGTACCCAACTCATATGAAACGGAGGGCATCAGGAGTTGCATCTACTTCTCGGTTATTCACGGCCTTCAACAAAACGATCATCAAAATGGGGTTCCTGAATGATCCCTGAAAAAAGGAAAAGTAAGACCAATTCGCATACCTATTCTAAGAAAAACCGGATGGAAAAGTTTCGTGGCCTGCTAGCCAAAGGGTTACTCATGAAGGAGAGTAACCTCTTCAGGACGGATGAAGATCTATAGAACTCTTGTGGCTACGATCATTTCTAAAACAGTGTAAGGATCTTTGAAAGCAGCCATATCACAGCAAAGACCAAGAGCCCGACAAAAGCAAGGCTGAAGATAACACGCAGACCAAACAAAGCAAGCTTCACAGCAAGACCTAAAAAAACCAACCCTACGAAAATCGCAAGAATCAGTATCGCTACATCCATGCCATTACCTCCATATCACCTAGAGTTTACTGTAGTTAGACCTTTTAATGTTGAACCCGGCTTCTATTAAATCAATACAGGCTGCTACTACCTCTTTGTCGTAGAGTATCCCTGAGTTCTTCATTATCTCTTCGATTGCTTCCCCAAAACCTTTTGATGCCCTATATGGTCTGCGTGACACCATAACTTCCACCAAATAGGCGACAGCCTCGATTTTGGATTCCAACGAGAGTTCAGATCCTGCGAGGCCTTCAGGATAACTGGTTCCGTGACCCTCTCGTGATGATGCTTAACGATATCGGCTATTGGACCTCCCAACTTCACATCGCGAAGGATTTTGTAACCCATCACTGGATGGCGTTTTATCAAAGACCACTCCAGATCGGTTAGATTTCCAGGCTCAGATAGAATCTCAGCCGGAATAGAAACCTTTCCCACATCGTGAAGCAGACCGACGATTCTTACAGCTCTGACGGAATCTTCTCCAAGCCTTAGTCTCTCTGCTATTTCGGTTGCCAATCGTCTAACATTCTCCTGGTGACCGGCAGTATAGGGATCTCTTACTTCTACTACTTTGCTAACCAACTCAACTGCTCCTCCAGAGCAACGTTTACCTGTCTAAGAGCTTCAGCCAGTTTGCTCTTTGCGGCGAGCGCTTCTGTAATGTCCACAACAATCAGGATAAGCATTTCCAACCCAGGAGAACCTAGAGGCGAGGCAAAGATCTCAACATCTATGACAGTACCGCTTGCTTGTCTTTGTCGGGTAACCGCATGAAGCGTCTCTCCAGTGGCTAGTCTTTCTACTTCTGCCAACGCCTTGCTATCCGTTGCGAGATCCCCAATGGAAAACTTTTTCAGTTCGTCAATTGAGAACTCGTAAAACTCGCAGGCTGCAGCATTTGCATCGATAATGGCTCCCGTAGGTGCATCTAGAAGCAGTATAAGTGCTTCGTTCATTCTGAAGAAGTCTCCATAACGCTGCTCGCTGGTAATCAGCTCGTCTTCTTCAAGTGCAAGCGTAAGAATATCCCCGACGGATGCAACAAATTGCTTCTCATCAGGAGTCCATTCTCTATTCGTATTCATGTCACAAAATAGAGAGCCGATTATATTACCCCTTCTCTTCAAAGGAATGTCGATCAATGATCGTACTCTGACTTTCTTAAGACCATCGATGAACGGGCTAATTCCCTCAATCTCAAGATTTGACACACTCAGAATTCTGTCTTGTCTAATCAGATCTAGATATTCATTTGCATACTCTCTGTTCATTGCGCGGTATTTCTCTGTATTGACTTTATCTTTCTTGACGTCAAAGCTGATTGCAAGTTGAATTTCACCGAGATCGGTCAGCATATACACCCCTACTCGATCAACCTGCAGAAAAGAACCCACAATCTCAAAAACTTTCTTCATGAATTCATCAAGCGAAAAATCCTTCCCGCCTGCTGCTTTCGAAGACTTCAAAAGATGACTGTGCCCTTCGTCCTTGAATTCCTGAAGTCTCATGGCTTCAGTTACGACGTAACAAAGCGTACAACCTATCCTGAAGATAGTCTATATATGTAATTCGTCCACCAGCCCTCGCTCTCTTCCATGTGATACTTCTCAGCTTCAACCTTCTCTGGTATACCGGTCTCCCAGGCTCTCTTAAGAGCTTCAAACAGTTTGGTTCTTTCGATACCTTGAAAGACGGCCTTCAATTCTCTGCCAATGGGTTTCAAATTATCTTCTTTCCTCTCGCTACTTGGAGATTTGAAGTCTTTCAGGAAGAAAGTCTCGCCATCTACACTTGTTAGAATCAGAAGACCACCATCCATCTTCTCTATCAGTTCGCGATATCTGGCTTCGCTCTGAATGATCTGATCTTCTATCTTTCTTATCCTCAGTGATATCTCTAAAGATCAGTATTATCCCGGCAGTCTCCCCATCTTTCCTTGTTATGGGTGCTGCCGAATCAGCGATTGAATAAATCTTCCCATTCTTGGATCTTAGTCCTGTGTGATTTACCAACCCTATTTTCTTACCTGTTTTCAGAACGAACTCCACGGGAATCTCGCAGGTTCTCCAGTATCTTCACTGAAGATATCCATGATCTCTCCAACCCTCTTGCCGACTATCTTGTCTTCATTCAGACCGATTAGGTCACATGCAACATCATTTGCAAATGTCACTATTTTGAACTCGTCTGTCGAAAGGACAGCATTTCCTATACTTGAAAGCGTAACTCTATAACGTTCTTCGCTTTCACGAAGAGCTCTCATCGATTCTATTCTTTGAAGAATCTTCCCGAGTCGTTCCGCCAACGAAAGTACGATCTGACCCTCTTCATAAAGAAAAGCTATCTCTCCCTCTCCGCGATAGAATACAGAGATGCTTCCAACCTCTTTTCCTCTCATCCTTATTGGTTCGCGAATGAAACGTTCGCTCTTCATGAAGACCTCTGATACGAAGACCCTATCTCTAAGAGAATCACCGCACAAGTATTTTCTGGTTCAAGAAATGCGTCGGGTAACATCCTTAGAAGTCCCTTCAGTATTTGCTCAGGTGAATCCTCTGCTTCATTCACAAGTCGCGAGAAGTTGTGTAGGAGACTCAGTTCTTTCTTCCTCTCTCTTAACTGCGCTTCGACACTAAGCTTTTCACTCATAGTCTACCATTCCCTGCTAGCCATTGCCCGGTTCCCCGGTTACTCGATTTCCTCCGCGCCCCTTTGATGTATACAGATTCCTGTCCGCCCTCTTAATCATATCTTCGAGTTCGTTTTCGTGTTCTTTCAGAGAGGCTGTTCCAAGGCTTGCTTTCACATTGATAGGCGTACCGTTGAAAACGATTTCCGATTCTTCAAGTGAATGACATATCCTAAGTGCTGCCTCTTCTGTTCTTTGCGCATCCGTCATCGGCAAGAGAACAATGAATTCGTCGCCGCCGTATCTACCGAAAATGTCGGCTGCCCGAAGAATCCTGCTGCAAATCTGCGCCACTCTCTTCAAAACAAAGTCTCCTGCTAAATGACCGAGGTTGTCATTCAATTTCTTGAAATTATCTATATCGAACATTATGAGCCCCATATCTGTTCCGTATCGCTTAGATTTTTCGATTTCTCTCTCTCCAAGCTCGAACAACCCACGCCTATTATAAATACCGGTGAGGTAGTCCCTTATTGAGAGCTCTCTTACCTCTTCATGGAGTCGAGCGTTGTTTATCCCTATCGCGGCAATATCTGCAAAGGCCTTCAAGGCCTCCAGATGACGGATCTTGAAGGCCTCCGCTTCCTCACTGTCCACTGCGATCATCCCGATTGGCTCATCTTCAATAATCAGAGGTACACCCATCCACGATTTGATAAAGAAGAAATCCGGTTTGTTGAACTGCGGGTATTTCTTCTGAGCGTCAGCAGCAAGAACTATCAGTTTGTTCTTCACTACGTCGAAACCTGGACTTCCCTCCTCCATAGTGAATCTTGTACCAACAAAACAGTCTCTGCCCGGCCAGCTGCCTCCTACTATGAGAAGCTCGTCCCCGTCGACAAGTTCAACTGCGGCGCTGTAAAACGGAATAACTTGCCTAAGACCTTCAACGATAGATTCAATTACTGTCCTCATGTTCAAGTCCCTTGTAATCGCCTCTGTTGCCTTTCTTAAGGACTCTGAGGTGATGTGATTCCTCTTTGTGATAACAAGGTTCTTAATTTTGCTAAGTGAGAGCGACATCGTTGTGCCGACCAATCTGTAAAGGTCTATGCTTTCCTCTGTGAGACCAGTTACTCTTTCTGTAAGACTCTCAAAAGTTCCTACAATTTCATCGTTTGACTCAAGAGCAATGCAGACGTATCTTGACTCCTTCCCTTCAACTATCAGATTATCTACGAAGATGTGGTTGCTGATAAGCTTACCGAACACTCTTTCGTCCGTTCTCACGTTTGTCGGAAAGACTTCGGTGTCTCCTCGTGAAACCTCGAGATCAAAGGGCTCTTCTTCGCTAAAGGTAATCCGACAACCTACAACTCCCTTTTCTTCGTAGGCTCGGTTTGCAATCTTAGAGGCAGCTTCCTGAAGGTTATCTCCGCTCAGGACGAGAACGTACAAGTCGTTCATGAAAAGCATCATACTGTCTCTTGCTTTCAGCTCCGCTTGAAGCTTCATCTCGTCCGTAACTTCTCTTGACGACATGGTCCAACCTGCGATATTTTCCCCCTCGAACAACGGGCTTACTGCCGTCTCCATCCAAATTACCTGACCACTCTTCGTTCTTGCTCTGTACCTGAACGAACCGTGTCTCTTCTCTCGAAAAAGTGCTTTCGATTCTGCAATAACCCTTTCAACATCGTTCTTTTCGACAAGATTAAGCGCATTGGTACCTAAAAGCTCTTCTGGGGAGTACTCCATAGTACTTAAAACGGAAGGTGACACATACTTGAAAATCAAGCGTTGATCCGCAACTGCTAGAATGTCAAGAACATTTCCCTCGAAGTTTTTAAGCAGTTCATCGCTTCTCAAAAGCCTCTCTTGAAGAGCCAACTCACAGTCTTCATGATGATTTTCAGTGATACGCCCTCTTGCCTCTAGTAGAATTGAACAAAGTACTAATTTGAGGAACCTCTTCTCCTCTTCCTTCCACTCTCTGCTCTTTGAATCAGCTCTGCATACAAGAATTAATCTACATTGTCCTGCAGAATAATCTATCGTCATAGAGTTCTCTGTGATCTCCGAAGTATTGCCGGGAAGCTTTGCTTCGATGGCCTTCTTAAGGTTATAGATCTCGCCACTCTCTACTCTTCCGTTCCCCACTCTAATAACATCAGAGGCTTCACTTCTCCATTCGCAGACTGGCTCGATAGAATATGAGCCCTTTGGGGAGCTTTCGACCTTAAAAAGGTGCAGACTATCCGCAGATATGGATCTGCCCGCTATCATAAGAGCCTCGAAGCGTCTCCCGCCAGAAGTAATGATCTCAGTGATCTGCTCTAATGAAGTGAAAAGATCAGAGAAATTGGCTCTCATAGCTTCCACCAAGTACAGAAAAGACGGTTGATCGTCATTAATTAATTATATATCATCGCAACTCTAAGACCAAATAAATCTCTTGATCCTGCGGTCGCCAGTAGTCCTCTCATTACAACCGTTGTCGATGCAACTGGACTTTTCATCTACTTCAGCGTTGTAAAGCTTCTTCTATAGCTTCCGCTTGGATGAGAAGGCTTCAGATCCTCTACGATCCAATGATCACAATACGTATATTGCTCTGTAGGTAATAACATGAAAGGATCATCGTGTCACCTTAGACTTGAGGGCGGTGATAGACTTGATTATCTGGACGAGGAGGTGTTGAATGCGTTTTCTCGAAGAGTACCTTGAAACTGAGGTGAAGCCTGCACTCGGATGCACTGAGCCCGGCGCGGTCGCCTTCTGCACAGCAACAGCGGCAAGCAAACTGAAAGGTAGCATTAGAAGAATTAGCGTTGTAACAAGTGTGAGTATCTACAAGAACGGGATGTATGTTGGAATACCTGGGACCAACGAGAAGGGAAATGAGTTTGCGGCTGCGTTGGGAGCTATTTGTGGAGATGCTGCTCTCCAGCTGGAAGCGCTTAAGCCGTGCCGAATTGAGTCAGTGGAGTCTGCCAGAAAGTTGATTGAGGACGGCGCAATCTCCGTTAGGTGCGATCCTGATCGTACTGGGGTGTTTATACAAGCGGTCGTAGAAGATGAGAACCATGTAGTGCGGTGCACGATATCCGGTAGTCACACCAATGTCTCGATGATCGAGATCGATGGAATGCCTCTCCCAATTGAGGAGCAGGCAATACCTTCTGCCACAATTGATTTCACTCCTGATGAAGTTTTTGATTCGGTCGAAGCAATCAACAACAGAGAGATAGGTAAGATCTTTGAAGGGATAGATATGAATCTTGATATCGCAAGATTTGGACTTGATAAAATCCTGTCTTCAAGAGAAGGCAGTAGTTACAACGAAGAAGGTCTTGGATATAAGATTCGAAGATACTGTCTTGCAGCATCGGCAGCGAGAATGTCCGGTGCTCCGCTTCCAGTAATGAGTAGCGGAGGAAGCGGGAATCAGGGAATAGTTACGACTCTCCCTGTTGCGCTCACGGGTCTGCACTTTGAGAAAAGGAAGGAGGATATCGCTAAAGCAGTTGCCATAAGCCACCTGTTTTCCGGCTATATCAAGAAGAAGTTGGGAAGGGTAGCCCCGATCTGTGGATGTGTAACAGCTGCCGGAACGGGGGCAACAGCGGGCATAGTATATCTTCTTGGAGGATCAAGACAGCACATTGAACAGGCAATGCTTACAATCCTTTCGAGCACAACGGGAATAATGTGTGATGGTGCCAAAGAAGGCTGCGCCCTGAAGGCAGGCCTTGGAGGACATGAAGCCTATTGTTCCGCGATGCTTTCACTGAACAACCTTGGAATCGACTCAGATCAGGGTTTCATAGCTCCAACTCTAGACAGATCTATTGAGAATATTCAGCTTCTGCTCTCCAAAGGGATGTCGAACATCGATTCCGCAATAGTCGAGGTTCTTGAAAACAGAAAGAATAGGATGTGATAGCACCGACAGTTCACTCAGGTCGATTTTCGTATGGAAATAAATCAACTAGACTTCTTGCGGGAAAATACCAGTGAACCTCCCGCCCCAAAGCGATGATTCTTCGAGAGCCAGGACTCTGGAGCGTTATTTCGCGACTCCTTCATGAAACCACGATTCCCTGGTCTCCTTTGCTCGAGAATGTACGATAACTGTTTCAGCTCATTGTCCAGGCTACTCCAGACTTCCATGAGAGTTCCGTCTTTACGACTTTCTTAATTCTCATCTATGGCCCTTTTAAGCTCAGAACTGTCTCTTCCGACAATCTTCGAATGAGCAAGGACTGATTTGAAAGCCAAAATGGTTTTCAGCCCAGTCCCAGTTATTATTGCAACGGCAGAATAATCTTTACCAACTATTCCAGCTCGATGGGCTTTGATAAATCCTGCAACAGACGCGGCTCCGGTTGGTTCGGCAAACAGGCCTTCGTACTTCGCCAACAGCTTAACTGCCTTTACCATCTCTTCATCAGACACAGAGAGTGCAAATCCGTTAGAGCTAAATATGGCCTCGAGTGCCAAATGGCCGTCGAGAGAATAAGGCACACCTATCGCAGTTGCACTCGTATTCGGGTGCTCTCACCTCTCGGTCCTGTCGCTTCCTCCTCCGAATGCCCTAACTACCGGTGCGCATCCTTCCGCCTGAACGATCAAGATTCTCGGAACCTTGTCAATAATCCCAGCGCTCCTCAATTCCGTGAAGCCTTTCCAGGTTGCGGCTGCCAAACTGGCGCCGCCTGCCAGAACTATCACCCAATCGGGGGTGTATTACCCAAAGTCCTCTGCTATTTCAAAGGCGGCGGTTTTTGTTCCTTCGATATGGTATGGGTTTACCGAAGTCGCCGTTGTCAGGTTTTCCCAGTTGGAAGAAGCTGTGAGCTCTTCTATCAGATCTATGCATTCACTCACACTACTATCCCTAACCAGAACAAGTCTCGCGCCAAATAACATCACCTGAGTATTTCTTTCGACGGGTGTGTGTTGTCCGGCATTACTACAATACACTCGAGACCTGCTCTAGCGGAATATGTGGCAACTGGCGGCCCCGCATTGCCATCTGAAGCAACATCGATAGCTTCAACTCCGCTCTCAAGAGCTTTGGTGACTTCAAGGGTAGCCGGGCGATCTTTGTAAGTACCCGTGCAATTCTGTGTTTCATCCTTCAGGGAGAGTCTTCCCGAAAAGCCAAGCGTCCTAGGGAGTCTTTGACTTTCATCCAACGGAGAACCATCCTATCCGAGGGTCACAATAGATCGCAGATCACTAACTGGCAGCAATCGATGAACCTCCAGAGTCCACGGATACCCCTGTCGGAAAAATCAGAAGGAGCTACCCCTCCAACTCTTTCGTACATATATTTGAGCATTCTTCTACACTCCGGACAGCGTGCTAACCCCTTCGAATTACTGTGCTCAAAACCACATCTGTCGTACCTTTGCAGGTAGTCTTGGGTCTCCATCCTATCTGACTACTCTTCCCGAGGTATTTCCTCCAAGTAGTTTCTCAACCTCATCTCTGGAAACGATGTTAAAGTCTCCCTTTATCGTGTGCTTCAGACAGGAAGCGGCCACACCAAATTCAAGCGCTTTCTTTGGCTCCCACAAGCTATCAAGTCCAAAGATAAGTCCCGCAGCAAATGCGTCTCCTCCTCCGACACGGTCAATTATGTTTATGTCGTATTTCGTTGAAAGCAAGAATTCCTCACCGTAAAGAAGAGAAGCCGACCATCTGTTGAAATTTGCGTTAACACTCTCCCTAAGAGAAATCGCAACAGCCTTCAGATCGAACCTTTTCTTGAGTTTCTTTGCGACATCTTTGTAACCTTCAACACTCAGGCGACCATCGCTCACGTCTGAGTCTTCGGCTCTAATACCGAAGACAGATTCGCTGTCCTCTTCATTCGCAAAGAGAACATCGACATATTTCATCAGCTCAGTCATCACTTTCTTCGCCTTTTCCTTGGTCCAAAGCCTCGCTCTGTAGTTTAGATCGCATGAAACGGTTAGTCCTCTTAACTTTGCCTCCTTTAGGGCAATCTCACAGATGGCGATCAACCGGTCGCTTAAAGCCGGAGTGATACCAGTAAAGTGGAACCAAGACGCTCCATCGAAGATCTCTTCCCACGAGAAATCTTCGGGTTTGGAGTTCGAAAAAACCGAGTCGTCGCGGTCGTAGATCACTTTTGAAGGCCTTTGAGAGTAACCGGGTTCGTAGAAGTACTTGCCTAATCTACCGCTGCCTTTCAGAACATGACTGGTGTCCACCCCATGAATCGAAATGTTTCCCTTGGCCGCATCTCCAAACTGATCGTCCGATACTTTCGAGACGAAGCAGCTCTTACCTCCATAACGCGCAATCGCGACAGCAACATTAGCCTCCGCCCCCCCATAGACAACCTCGAAGTTCTTAGTTTGCTCAAACCTCTCTCCTAATGGAGTTGCAAGTCGCATCATTATTTCCCCAAAAGTCACAACAGTAGACACTGTCAATCCTCCTCCTATCAATACATGACTATATGAATCTACAGATTTCAACGCCTAACCTGTCCATCACTACAACCAGGGAAAGTTGGCAATCGATTCCTACAAAGATAATAGCACGACAGTTTTGGAAGAACTGTGCAAAAATCGCCAGAATCTCGGATCATAAAAAAAATTTTTTCTGATGATTGCGCCCCATCAAATTCAACCTGGCGAGCAAAAGTGGCATTATTTGCTCCTTATTACTCATAATTACTCATAAACGTCAATAACATTCTCTTAATCGACTTGGGCAAATCTAAGGATCGTGATAGATTATAGTAGAAATTTTTTCTATGTAGGGTGATTCAATTGGGAAATCTTCTTGACAGAATTGCAAGGGAAAGTGTTGATTTCACTCCAACAATGAAGAGGATAGCGGATGCGATTCTTCAAAATCCCTCCGAAACAGTAAATCTTTCGATAACTCAGCTAATGAATAGATCGAAAGTGGGAAGTGAATCAACAGTAGTGAGGTTTTACAGACAGCTAGGATATGAAAGCTTTCATGAATTCAAAGTCACTCTTGCCTCGGAAATCGCTGGGTCGTCCTTCTATCACCCTTACGAAGACATCACAATAGAAGATTCACCGTCAGATGTCGTGAGAAAAATCTTCAACGGCTGCATTATGGCTTTAAGAGCAAACACCAAAAGCTCTATCGGAAAAATGATACCCGATGCAGTCGATCTGATCGAACAATGCAGAAGAATAATCTGCATCGGTTACGGAGTATCGGGATCGATAGCAAACAATCTGTCTTTCAAATTGAATCTTCTCGGTAAGGATGCTATTTATTGCCCCGATTCACATACGAATGCTGTCACTCTTTCTAAGCTCAAGAAAAACGACTGTGTCTTCGCAATATCTCATTCGGGAGAAAGCAAAGACGTGGTTTTACCGTTGCAGAAAGTGGAAAACTCTGTAAGAATCATCGCCTTGACGGGATTTGGGGATTCAACATTAGCCAAAATAGCAGATCTTAGCATTATTGCATCTGTACCAGAAGAAATGAATTTGCGTACCGACGCAATTGTCTCCAGATGTGTTCAGATGGTGGTTGTTGATTCGCTCTTCGCTTGCCTTGCGGTAAGAGAGGGTGAAAAATCACTCGATACACTTTCATTATCTAGAAGATCATTATCATACCTAAAATTCTAATCTCGGAGGTTCAACATGGGAGCTTTTAAAGGCATTATTCCACCAGTACTAACAACATTTGACTCAGAGGGAAAGATTGACGAGAAGAGATATCTCAATCTCATAGACTTTCTTTCCAAGAAGATTCAAGGCCTTTTAGTTTGTGGAACCTATGGATCATGTCCACTCATGACAGTAAATGAAAGAAAGTTACGGAACTTTCAGTAAGAGGAGCTGCCAAAAGAGTTCCGGTTATTTCTCATATTAGGAGCAAGCAATCTCGCTGACATTTTCGAACTCGCTAGACATGCCAATCATGTAGGAGCAAAAGCGGTAGCCACAGTTGTTCCATTCTACTTTCCCTATTCTCAGGCAGACATAATCAGGTTTTTCAAGAGACTGATAGAGGTGTCTGAACTTCCCGTCTTCATTTACAACAACCCAAAGGCGACCGGTGTAACAATCGATGTCGAGACACTGAAGAACCTTAAAGAGGCAGGGCTTTACGGTATAAAAGACAGCACGTTTGATCTTCTATACTTCTACGGCGAAATTTAGCATGGATGTGAATGACTTCTGTTATAAGCGGTACCGAAGCCTTCATTATCCCTTCAGTGCCGTTAGGTGCTGATGCCGCGATTTGCGGTCTGGCGAACGCCCTTCCCAAACCGGTAGTCGAACTGTACAACGAGACGATAAAAGGAGAATTCAAGAAAGCCCTGGAGCTCCAGTTAAGAGTCAACAAGTTACGAGATGTTCAGCATTATGCCCAGTTATGATTGAGCTCTTCGGCATTTCTGAAGTATTGAAGCGTGTTCAACAAGGCGCTTCAAAGCTGCAGCTACCTCCAATTACAGAGAAGGTGAAGATATCTCCGCTCGAAGCTCTTCGAATAATCTGGCAAAACAAGTGGACGCTTATTAAGTCTGCATTTGTCGGCACTTTTGTGGGAGCGCTTCCTGGAGCTGGAGCAGATATTGCGTCGTGGGTAGCCTATGGCGTAGAGAAAAAGACTTCAAGAAACAGTGAAGACTTTGGTAAGGGAAATATCAAGGGAGTAATTGCTCCAACAAGCGCGAACAATGCGGCTCTCGGAGGAACATGGATTCCCGCGCTGGTTTTCGGCGTTCCCGGAGACACAATAACCGCTATAGTCCTCGGGGCTATGCTCATGTACGGTCTGAAGCCTGGACCACTAATATTCACGGAATCCCCCGATTTGGTGAATGGCGTTTTCAGTATTGCGATTCTTGCGAATATTCTGCTAATTCCGATTGGCTACCTTGGAATAAAGGCTTTCGCCTTCGTTCTGAAAATGAAAACTAGCGTAGTCTTAACAGCAGTAGTCCTCTTTTCAATGATAGGTTCTTTTGCAATAAGAAACAGCTATTTTGATATTTATGTAATGCTTATCTTTGGTCTGATTGGATTCCTTTTTGAAAGGTTATCAGTTCCTTTAGCTCCAATGATACTAGGCTTGATTCTTGGACCGATGGTCGAAGATAATCTAAGAGTTGGCCTTATAAAGACCGGAGGAAGCATGGGTCAGTTTTTCACAAGACCGATTTCACTAGTTCTGTTTATTCTGATAGTGTTGGTCTTTCTGGGCGGTCCCGCCTTGAACCTCTTAAAGAAGGGCTTTTCCAAACACAAAACAGAAGAATAGTCTTGTAAGGAAGAACAAAAAAGCGATGCCTATGAGCATCGCTTTTCTTCTCCAAAGAGTCTACTCAACTCTTACACCTTTCCAAAACGCAACGAAATCCTTGATGTTTGATGCTCCTTCAAGTGGTTCGGGGTAGTACCAGGCAGCGTTCTCGTTCTTCTCGCTGTCAACAATGATGTTGTAATAGTGAGCTTCACCCTTCCAGTGGCATATGGTAGTTAAATCGCTGTGTTCAAGAAGAGCTCTGTTTACTGTCCCGGGAGGAAAGTAGTGATTACCCTCAATTACGATTGTCTGGTTGCTCTCTGCAATGACTTTTCCCTTCCAAAGCGCTTTCACGTTTATCACCTCTCATGGATAAACTTATCATTTCGCGGTAATTGCCGATGCCTTTTCTCCACTATTATATGAAAAAGAATCGTCCGAAGTGACGTGATTTAAAGAGTTACTGTTGCTTAGTCGGTCTAACAAAAGTGATTCTGTCCTGAAAGCCTGTTGTATTCTTTTGATCTTCACAGAGATCCGTCGAAAGAATTGGTCTAAGAACTCACTTCGTCAGCACAATTACGATTCTCTTCCAAACATACTGTTCGCCAGTAGTGAATGAAATCCTTATCTGGAGTTGATTTCGTTCGTAATCGCATCTCTTTCGTATTGAAGCGCACTTCACAGATCCTCAAAATTCAATTGTTCTTCCAGGCAAACCCTGAAATCACTCGAACGCCTTTATTATACAAGAACACGACAGAATCGCGGACATATTGGTATAACCTCTTCGATGCAGAACACATATACAATGTGTGAAGTCATTTGGCTAATGTGTTGTGACGACTGCCACACCGGTCTCTTAGACCATCCAGACTTTAGCACTGTCCGAAAGCAGACATCTTCATACTCATTTGATAATCATAACTGAATTTGAACTATAATTAGTATTGTTTTTACTTGTAATGATATTTATTAAATTACAGCTTGATTTTGTTGCACTGTATGTGATAATATGTACTAATAATTTAATAAATTCAAGGTGGTGCGGCGAAAGATATGGGAAGGAATTTCTGGCTCTTTTCAGTTGGAAGGTTAGTTTCTCTCATAGGAAGCGGCGTTCAGGCTTTGGCAATTCCCCTATACATCCTTGACCTAACTGGTTCCGGAGCAATTATGGGCACGTTCGCAGTGATTACTATGATACCCAGGATTATCTTCGGACCAATTGCAGGCGTAGTTGGTGACAGGTTCAACAGGAAACTAATAATGATCTACATGGATTTTGCCAGAGGGGCAGCTATTCTCGCCATGGCCTATATGGCAAATGCAGAAACCCTTACAATATCTATCCTTTTCATATTTCAGCTGTTGATTTCGACACTTGATATTTCTTTCGATCCCGCAACTGCGGCAATGCTTCCGGATATTATCGAAGAAGACAAGCTCTTGAGAGGAAATTCTATCCTTGGAGCAGTAAATTCAATCTCTTATATTGTGGGACCGGCGCTGGGTGGAGTGCTCTACGGACTTTTCGGAATCGAAGTAGTGTTCATTCTGAACGGAGTGTCTTTCGTCGCATCCGCAATCAGTGAGATCTTCATAGTTTACGAACAAACAACTGAGAAATCTAGAGTCTCCGTAAAGAGTGTCTTTGTCGATATTGTTGAGGGAATCAGCTATCTCAGAAGAATAAAGGGACTGATGATGGTTCTGATATTTGCTATGGTATCGAATTTCCTTTTGGCACCGGTGTTTACGGTTGTGTTCCCGTTTTTCGCGCGAACTGTGGTCGGTTTTTCCAGCCAACAATATGGGTTCCTTCAGTCTGGATGGGTGGTCGGAGTTCTTATAGGAAACATTCTCCTGGGGACTGTTCTTTCTAAGAGAAGACAGGGAAGTCTCTTTGCTGGAGGTCTAGCAACGGAAACAGTCATCAATTTCGTTCTGGCAGCTTTCTTCTTTCCCTACTTCATGAATCTTTTTGGCGGCGCTTCATGGTTGTATTTTGCAGCACTTGGAGTGCCGATTCTCGTGATGGGAGTATTTAATGCATTTGTTAACACCCCGCTTCAAACTCTGTTTCACCGGATTGTTCCTACTAGCTACAGATCCAGGGTGTTCTCCGTGATCTCAATTCTCTCTCAGATTGCAACTCCTTTAGGTTCTGCGATCTTTGGTTTTGCTGTTGATCGATTCCCTGTCCATTATCTTGTGCTCTTGTCATGCATTGGCAACGCTATTCTAACTATCGTATTTCTGATGAAGGGCATGTCGAGACTCTTCGAAGAAAAGAGAACAGATAACAGCAATGGCTCAAAGAGAAAGGCCGTCGAGCCTGTGAGAGAAGGAATTGGTGCATAGGTTCCTCAAGTATCATCGTAGCCCTCCCCAGATTCCTCTGCGCTTGACAGGCTGAAGCAAAATCGGTAAAAGAAGAACCGGAGCTTGATTCTCCGGTTCTTCACTCATATTGATGAAAACTTAGTCTGTTGCGCTCTGGCTATCCCTTTCTGCAGCAAGGTATTCCAGTTCTGAGATTATTGAATCGATCTCTAACTGAGCCTCTTCAGAAGGATCGACTTCCATTAGCGCTTCCATGTAAGTGAGCCTTTTACTGAGCTTCTCTTCAATCCAGTCTGGGCTGTAGTCAAGATCTAGAGATAGAGAGTTGTTCCTTATCAAAACGTAAAGAATATCTGCTCTGACTTCCTGAGACATTTCCCTTTCTAACGTGGCTTCCAGTCCCGATTCGATTTCATCAATTGTACTGAAGACATAATCTACGAAACTTTGCCCGTAGTTGCTCAGCTGCTGCTGAAGAAGCTGTTGATTCATGAACGTCATTTCTAGTTCCTCTAGCCAGGAGTTGTAATAAGCAGCTGCAACTTCAGGAACGTTGCTATCAAGCTCATACATCATCTGGACAATCATGCCTCGCTTCTCTCCTATCTCAAACAAGGACCTTACGGCCACTTCGTAGTCAATGCTCTCGGTGTATCCCAACATTTGAGACAACTCGATGTAGACAGCATACTCCACGGGTGAGACCTGCGCAGATGAGTCTCCTTCACCGAAGACTTTTGCGGCAACTTCGACGAAGAATTCATTAGCCGTCTCTTCTGTCCCTATTGCTTCCGCGTATTCCTTGTAGAACAGCAGTTCACCATCAAGAATCACATAGTCAAAGTTGTTTTCGCTTATGTACCTCTCTAACCAACGATTGTAAGAATCGTTCTGATAACCTGAAACGAAATCATTATATCTGCGAGAGCTCACCATATCGGCCAGACTGTTAATCTCTGTTCTCTCTTCAACGATTATTAAGTGAAAACCAAACTCGCTTTTTACAGGACCGTAAAGCTTACCTATTGGTGCGGTAAGGATAGCTTCTTCAAACTCCGGCACAGTTTGCCCTCTTTGCAGCGATCCAAGCTCCCCACCATTGGCAGCCGTTCCTGAATCAATGGAGTAATGAAGGGCAGCTTCGCCAAAAGTGATTTCTCCACTTTCGATTCTACTCATGAGCTCAGTAGCAGTGGATTCATCGGTCACAAGAATGTGTCGTGCCCTAATCGTTTCATACTGGTTCTTGATTTCGGTCCTGAACTCCTCAAAGTAAACCGCTAGAGCTTCTTCAGTAAGCGGAGCAACCGAATTCTGAACGAGTTCGGCCTTGAGGGCAGCATATACGTAACTCCTCATTTCATCTTTGAAGGTCTCAAGCGAGCCGTAGATAGTCTCAATTTGCTCGATCAGCCCAGGATTCGATGTGTACATCTCCATCATTGTATCCGTTTCGGCCTCAACTTCTTCATCAGAAGGAAGAAGATTGTTTTCCTCTGCATAGAAATCGATGAGCTTCTGGTCAACTATGTATGGTATTATCATCGTTTTTAGACCGATCTCGCTAGGGATGTAATAGCTATCGAAATACGGATCAAGAGTTATCCCCTGGCTACTTGCGTTCGCAACGGTCGCGCCAAATGCCTGTTCGATTTCTTCTCTGGTTATCCAAAACTCTTCTGGAACGTCTTCCCCATCTTTGGTAATCCTAACGGCGTACTCTGTTCCGAACAGGGTCAGTGAGAAAATCGCCATCAGGAAAACTAGTAGTAACTTCTTCAAAATCATTCCCCCTCGTGTATTAGGTACATTCATGATAACATTTCATAGGAAATGGTGTGCCACGAGAGGTGAATATTTTGAGAAAGAGTGATCTTGATCTTGAAAGGCTTCACGCAACGTCCTGGAAATGGTTGAATTCAGAAGAAGCGGAATTGTCCGGAGGGGAGAATTCGAGGCAACCTCAAGCCTTGTATTTCTTTGCCGACGAAAGGAACAAATCCTTCTGCAGAAGGTACAATAGGGAAGTGAATTTCAGGAGAGACGTTGAGGACATAGGGCTTTGCGATAAGTGTGGAATGAGGTTTAGAACATATAGAGCCGCCCAGATCTGTGTATTTGCTCCTGCGGAACAATATTTCACAACCGATACACGCGATGAAGCGAAGGCAATCGAGGAATTTCCTGACAAGGATCTTGCGGAAAAGGGAGTAAGCGACTTCGAGAGCAAGAGCTGGCAATAAAGGCTTTCTAATTTGAGTATTCGGACTATCTTTATTCTCATCGTGGGCTTGAAAATGTGTTAAAATATATATTGTAATTTTGTGAATAAATGTTCTTGGTTCTTACCGAGATATTTTTTGATCAAATAGTATAGTTTTTTCATTATCTTTATTTTTTAATCTTGCGGAATTTAAGCTTATCATTGACTTATTTGTTTCCTGGAGGTGGGCTGTGAAGAGCTTAACAAAAACGATTTTGTTGTTTGTAGCAGCATTTTTCGTTGTCTTTTCTATTTCTTCGTGCATTGTTGTGGATAATCCGGTTGTCGTTAGGGTCCCCTTTGAAGAACTTAACGACGGTGCTTATTATGGAGGTGGTCTCCTCTTTTCGCCTTCAGACATGTCGATCTCACATTTGGGAAAAGGAACTCTGATTGCGTTTCAGGATCTTAGAATGGAGTGGACACCTGAAGAAGGTTCTTCTATTGCAGAGAGAAACTTTGGTTACCTCTATATCAAATCCATAGATGTGACAGGCATTGAATATGAGTATCTGATTTACGATTCAAAAGGTACAATCATCAAGCGCGTTGACTCTGTTTTTCACCCGGTTTCTGAAGGATCTCAGGATTTCTCGAGTTTATCTGATACTGATTTGTTCTCCGGTGCCTTATATCAGTCTGGTGCCGGCGTGCACAATCCAAATATTAGCGATGGATATCTTCTAACCTTTAGACACGATATACCAGATGAAGAGAACTCCGGCCCTCATTCCTTCAGAAAAGTTCTTTTCAGAGTCCAGCAACCGCCAATGGTTTCTTCAACCAGATTTCCAAGAGGCGTCATTGCAATTAGCAATTCTGTGCCCAGATCGCTTGTGATCAACTCTTCTCTTCTTTTACAAGAGCCCTGTGAATCGGAAAACCAAATAGTGTTTTCGAAGACGTCTTCTATCCCTCACTTCTCTCTCGGTGATTACATTTTTGACACAATGAACGACTCTTTCGGAAGAGTTATTTCCGTGAATGATACCGACCCTTCAAAAGTAACACTAGGAACTGAAGAAGCTTTTGTAGAAGAGGCGCTGGGCACTTTGATACTGAACATTGAGGGTGATGTATCAGAAATCATACAGAAATTTGGAACTGAAGGAGATCGTGCCTTTGCAGAGAGTGTAACAACAAACCTGATCACAAAAGAATGGGATGTATCAATCATTGACGAGGATGAGATGAAGGCTGCAATCAAGAACAAACTGATCCTTGACGCAAATATCAGCCTTGATTTTCATCTTTCTTTGAACAAATTCAGCTCTAATGGAACGTTTCGCTTTCCGGCAACACTCTCTTCGATACTCGAGATAGTTGGAGAGGAAGGGTTTAAGACTGGACAAACGGAGAAAATTGCTGAACCACAGGTAAGCATTAGCGTATGCGGAATCCCCGTAAAAATCAGCGTACCGATTAAGCTGTTCTATGGAATGGAAGCAAAAGTCGCAAGCATTGATCTTCAATTCGGTCCCGAGATTCGGATTTCTCCGAAATTTCATTATGAAGTCGAGGCAAAGATCGACTTCTACGGCGTTCATGACAGATGCTATTCAAGGGGCTCTATTGACCACAATGCAACCTTTGTTGATAAGATCGAATTTGACGGATCCCCTGAGATAGAAGGAAAGTTTGGCTTCAAGTTTTATCCGGGAGTAACTATTGCCTGTGTCCTTCGTCCGGAGATGGAGATGCCAGTCGGTTTCTCTGCAAGAGTAAACGAAACTAAGGCTGAACTCGATTTTGAGACTGAGGGCCATATAATGATTAAGCTGGATCTGAAGTTTTACAAGCATACTTTTGCTAAGACAGAGGTCTTCAGCCAGACGAAGAATATTTATTCGAAAGACTTCTAAGACTGTTCAGAATCCTTTTGATAATATTCATCTAGTTACTGCTTAAAGATTTAGAGAAAGGAACCTTACGAAAAGGCTGAAGAGCCATAATCAAGAAATCAAGGTTGTAGAGAAGAGCATAGAATTTCCAGCATTAGAAAAGCAAATGTGGGCATCCCAAAGCATTGACTGTAAAGGGATGCCCTTAACTAAGGAACTACTTTAGATATGGATGCTCATTCCATCAATACCCTCTAGGGCACCAAGTACTGTCTCTGATAGCGTAGGATGAGGATGTATTGAGTTCTCAAGTTCTTCTACCGTTAAACCGTTCTTGACCGCAATTACCCCTTCCATTATTAGCTCTGTAGCTGAAGGAGAAACTATACTCATACCAAGAACCTTTCCACTTTCCTTATCTGCTATTACCTTCACAAACCCAGTGTTTTCTAGTACAGTTCTTGCTCTACCATTTGCGCTCAAAGGGAATTTTGCGATACTTACTTTCTCCATGTCTTCGATGTCGTCTTCCCTTATCCCGGTTGATCCTACCTCTGGGCTGGAGAAAATAATCGAGGGAACTGCCGAGTAATCCATTTCGATCTCTTCTCCAGCAATGTTGTGAGCCGCTACTATCCCCTCGTAGCTGGCCACGTGAGCAAGCATTGTTCCGGCTCTTATGTCGCCAATAGCATAAATGCCCTTAATGTTTGTCTGCATTCGGCTGTTCGTAATGACTCCTCTTTCAATTTCGAGGCCAAGATTTCTTACGTCTTCGCTAATGCTCGGTCGCCTACCGACTGCGACAAGAACTTTCTCAGCCTGGAGTGAGAGCTCCTGTTCACCTTCGGCATTCAGAATGAAGGTACATTCCTCCTTCTCCACCTCTGTCACCTTTGTTCTCTCTATTATCTCTACTCCTTGCCTTGTCAATGACTTTCGAATATCGTCGGCAACATCTCTATCCTCGTATGGAAGGATATGGTCTGCAAGTTCGACGATAGTAGTCTTCACTCCGAATGAACTGAAGAATGTTGCAAACTCAACTCCTATAACACCACCGCCAACAATTACTAGACTTTCTGGCATTTCTTCCATTCGAAAAACGTCGTTGCTTGTCCAGATTCCTTCGACTTCACTGAATGGCCTAAACATGGAGGGTTCAGATCCACTTGCGATAACAATATTATTCGTATCCAGAATCTCCCCTCTCTGCTCCAGGAGGACGTGCTTTGCATCCTTAATCACAGCCGTGTCATTGAAGAAATCAACTTCGTTTTTCTTCAAGAGGTGTTCAATCCCTTTTCTAGACATCGTGATCGTTCTATTCATGTGAGCCATGATTTTCTTCAGATCATAATCAAGATCGGATATTTCGATTCCAAGTCTCTTTGACTTGTCAGCTATTTCGGTATACAAATGGGCCGAAGTCAGCATCGCTTTTGTTGGAATGCAGCCCCAGTTTGTGCACGTCCCACCGAGATGTTCCTTTTCAACGAGCGCAACTCTCTTACCCAGCTGAGCAATTCTTATTGCACAAACATAACCGCCAGGCCCACCACCAATTACAACCGCATCAAGCATTTTCTCTCCTCCTTATATAAATCTTTATATCACCGTATTTATCAACTATCTTTTTGATTACCTCATGGCCTTCTTTCTGAATAGACACAGGAATTCTCTCCCCCGAGAGCGGATAGTCTACAATAACAATCAGTACCTCTCCAGGATTCATGTTTTCCAGAGTCTTTCTTGCTTGAATATCCGGAATTGGACAAGATTCGCCTCTCATATCGAGAAGCTGGTCAGGCTCGATGACATCAAGCTCGCCCCCCAGATAATAACTGCATATTCCCTCAGAGCAGGAAATTGGCTTGAATCCCTTAAGTTCCGTTATGAAGGAGATTGCCTCATCAAGCATTCTGAAAATGTGTGGAGAACTGAAGTCGAATCTCTCAACGCCATGCAAATGTCTTGAAGTAAGTATCCCAAGCTTCTTCATTTGCTGCAGATGTCTGTATACAGTTGACAAATCTATTTGAAGTAGCGACGCAATTTCTGAAGCAGTTAGGAAGTTGTCCATCAGCATCGTAACTATTTCAATTCTTGTCTGATTTGAGAAAGTGCGAAACAAATCCGGAAGCTTTAATGGCATCTAAAATCCCTCCCGTAGAAAGAGGTGCACGTCTGAACGAAGTGCACCTCCCACATCACGCTATAATAGCCTAACCTATTGACTTCTCACATTCCTCAACTATGTCAATGAAGCCTTCATAAGTTATCAGAGGCACGGTAACGTCATCAGCTGAGTATCCCCTGGCCTCAACATCGTCCTTAATAGCAAAGACCTCCGCCTTTGTGGTCAATTCGTTTAGTCCCCAAAAAACACCGTCCTGAATTAGGACAACCTTGTCCCCATCTTTCGCCGCACTGATCTTGATTCTATCGGCAGAATTATTGGGCCCGTTTTTCACTACTATTAAATACATACCAGACACCTCACATGAAGATTACATTGTCAAACTTGTGGAAGAACTCTCCGATATCGGCTTCAGCTATTAATTGTGCACTGAAACTCTCTTCGATTTCATTTACTTTCAGTTTTTCCACATGTTCTTTGACACCATAAACTGCTGTCTCGTACCTCTTGATAAACCTAAAACACATGGAGATCGAGAGCAGGCCAAGACATTCAGGCTTAGTCTTCTTTGAAAAAGCAACACTTGCCTCTTCCATCAAAAGAACAGATGGCTCAATATCTTCGCCATACATTCCAAATGCAGTCCTAAAGGCTTCATTGACCCAAATAGAGCCTGCTGGAGCCTGATAAACAACAAACAGTATCTTCTTATCCATACAGCACCTCATGCCATCAGGTTAACAAACCTGTCGCTGTTGTAAATCAATGAAGCCAGTTCGGGAAGACCACTTGGATTTGAACCTTCGATAATCATATCCTTGGTTACACCTCTGTAGTCCATACAGATTCCGCAGATCTCCACTTTCAAACCCTTCTCTTGTATTAGCGATTCGAGTTTTCGTGGAATGTCTCTATCTATCCTTATCGGTTTGACTTTGCTGTTAACGGATAGTATTGAATCGGCAAAGAGGAAAACCGTCACTTCGTGGCCTTTATCAAGTCCTGCTTCCGCGATCTTAATTGCTGTGTCAAGATCCTCATATGAATACGGTGGTGCAAAAACCTGGATTGTAATCTTCAAATCAGACGCCTCACTTTCTGTAAAGTATGTAAGCCATTGTCCAGTTGCCGAGAATAAGGAAGACACTTGCGATTATTGACGAAATGGCAAGAGTTGGAAGTCCGGAAAGGAAATGCCCGATATTACATCCACCGGCAAGGTTAGCTCCTGCTCCCATCATTGTTCCACCTATCATAACCACGAGATAAGTCTTCGGATTCTTCGGCATCCTCAACTTGAATTCTTTGGCGATTACTGACGCGATGAGTGCTCCCAGAATTATTCCGATTATTTCGTACCCATCCCATCTCAGTGGCTGATTACTGATGTAGGAGTCAAATATCGAGACCCAACCACCGGTGATACCAAGTCCGTAATTTCGACCAGCAGCCTCGCTTGTTATCCATGCAATGGGAGAAAGAACAGCGAGAGATACCGCAGCAACTTTCCAGTTGAACTTAGTCTTTCTCTCCGTGGTCTTCGTGCCAAGCGTGTACCAAAGTAAGACAGCTGCTAGTATTACTGCAGGGATCCAGGGATTAACATTCAGGACTGTCGCGAGTGTGGGCCCTACCTTGTCAAAATATACGGAAGAATTCCCATCAACTGTTATGTTAAATTGCGCCGCCCAAGTCCTTATGGGTGAAAATACTCCTCCTCTCATTGCCATAGCTCCTATACCGTAAAAGACCGCGGCTATCATTGCGGTTGTCATTCCCTCTCCGGACCTATAAGTAACACCTGACGCACATCCACCGGCGAGAACCATTCCCAGCCCAAATACATAGGCACCAACAATATTCCCAAACAGATTAAGCGTCGGAGGAGCAATCCTTATCCAGCCCATCTGAGCCACAAAGAGAACGGTGATCATCTGTAACCCGACTGCAAGAAAACCCAGTTTCCAAAGGTAATTATCCTTAAATAACAAAACATCCCTAAAAGCCGAGTTGAAACACACTCTGCCTCTTTGAAGAATGATTCCAAAAACGAGACCAACTAATAGACCCGTCCAGGCCATGTCATCTCACCCCTTTTTTCACTTTACTTTGATATAGATCTTCCACTCGCTGTTCCCGACTTCCTCGATTTCGAGAACTTCGTGTCCCATTCCCTTGACTGCCTCGGGAATTCTCTCTTTCGACATGGCATAGTCAATCCAAACCTCGAGTATCTCTCCGGCTTTCATCTTCTTCAGAGCCCTCTTGGTTTCAACATCCGGTACTGGACAGACTTCTCCTCTTACGTCAACAGACTTAGTTACTTCATACTTCGCCATTTTCATACCTCCTGTAATGTGATTTATTTCACATATTGGTCAACTTAGTAACTCTGCAGCTGCTCATCATGAATTTCAAGCCAAATCTACTATTTGAAAAGCGGAACTTCACTAGAATCATAAATGCTACTAATGTCGATTAATTTATCATTCCATTCCAACTTGGTTACCAACTCGTTCGCAAAACATTCACAAACTCTCATTGCTTTCGAAGTAGAATAACACTAACTCACGATCGGGGGGTCACTATGGAAAAGGGTTACATTCATATCTATACCGGAAATGGTAAAGGAAAGACCACTGCAGCTATTGGTCTTGCGATAAGAGCATGTATGGCGGGCGAGAGGGTCTTCATCGGTCAGTTCATAAAGGGTATGAAATACAGTGAACAAGCGCTATCGAATTATATCGACGGAATAACCATTGAACAGTTTGGAAGGAAATGCTTCATTAGAGAAAATCCTGAAGTAGAGGATCTTGAAGCTGCTCGCACTGGTCTTGCAAGATCCCGAGATGTTTTGCGCAGTGAACGGTTCGGTCTCGTTATTCTTGACGAGATATTCATTGCTTGCCATTACAGATTGGTAACAGTAGAGGATATTACGAAGCTTTTTGAGATGAAGCCCTCAAACGTCGAACTTGTTCTGACTGGCAGAAATGCTCCGGCCGAGATTTTTGAGAAGGCAGACCTCGTCACTGAAATGAGAGAGATCAAGCATTATTACCATAGGGGAGTTGAAGCTAGAAAGGGGATAGAGTATTGAGCAAGGCAACTGGACAAGAAGTCAATTATGGCCGGTTCAGGCAATAACTCTTGATTTGAACGCATTCTGCTTGGAGACTCAAAGGGATCTCTAATACTGCGATGACATTATTCAGAGGACCCTTCTGTGTTCCTATCAAGTTTTTCTTTTGCGAAATTACTAATCAAACGTGCGCTGCATTCCTCGTAGGATAAAGATGAAGGATTACACTGGAAAGAGATTTCAAAAGTAACGCAAATGGTGTTAGAATCTAAAGTGATAGAGAAGCACCACGAAACGCGCTTGATGTTCAAACCAACGCTCGAACTTATTATTATGAGAATGAGGGATGAATACCTTGTCTGCATATGGTTTAAAAAGGTCTTACCTTGACCTTATTGATGAAGCGGTCATATTCGTTGATGAATTTGGGAAGATCACCTTTCAAAACTCTGCTTCGCAACGGCACTTTGGAGATGTAATTGGAAGGATTTTTGAAACACTTTTTGGTTCTGACGATATCTGCGTAGATGATAATGGAGGAATCTGGAGCGTTCTCTCTCACCACGACAATAACGAACAAGGCGAAGTGAAGATTCTGAAAAAAGCAAAGAAGGTTTATCTTGATCCAACGGTCACAGAAGTAAGGACAAATACAATTCCCTCATACAGTGAAGCAATCCCAAGAAAAGGTTCCTCGCAGTTCTCAAGTAGGAATTATTCTCAGGACGGTGAGAATTATCGAAGCACAGTTTTCGAAAAGAGTTTTGAAGAACAGACTTCAGGCATTGCAATCTTCTCCTTTGACAGAACTTGTGAGACAATAGTCCCGGTTTTGAAGAACCTTGCTTTCGAAACAGACCGTCTTGCACGTCTCCCAGTACTGGAAGGCATTCCGCTTGGCAGACCCATTAGCAAGGCCGATCACCTTTTTCTTGGGGCGTTGAGAAGGGTTGCAAAAACGGGAAGAGAAGAGATTATATCGCTTTCGGAAGGGGAATACTTCGAAGAAGTTCTGATTAGGCTTCTTTCAGACCGGCAGCTGGTCAGTATCCACAGAGAGAAGACGACGGAAGCTAGAGCAATAGCGGAGCTTCACACTGCAAAGTGCATCCTAGATTCATCTAGTGAAGCCACACTCTCGACTGACGAACAGGGCAGGATAATCTTCTTTAGTAAATCTGCCGAGAAGCTTTTTGGAAGAAGGAGAGAGCAATTACTCGGCGAAAAGGTGTTCAGATTCATAAGGGACTCAGGAGATCAAATCAGAGAGATTCCCTTTCTCAAATCAAGTATTGGTGAAAAACGGCTTCTAAATATTCATAAAGAAGATGGCTCTACCTTGCAAGTCACGGCTCTCGTGAGAACGATAAGAGATTCCCACGAAGGGGCAGACATAGCGCTAGTCATCTATTCATTTGCTGATCACGAAGATCAGAATTTGATTCCGGAGTCTGCGGAAAGAACTATCAGGAGCTTAATTGAGACACTTTCAACAGTGGTAGAGGTAAGGGATCCCTACACGGCCGGTCATCAGAGGCGGGTCAGCAAACTTGCTACTGCAATTGCCATTGAAATGGGGCTCAGCCCAGATCGACTGGACTCGGTCAGAGAAGGTGCTCTTCTGCACGACATCGGGAAGATCTCCGTGCCAACAGAAATTCTGAGCAAGCCGGGCAGATTGACGGAGAATGAATGGTCCCTTATTCAGAACCACAGTGAAGCCGGTTTCAGGATGCTTGAGAGAATTGAGTTACCGTGGCCAATATCATGCATCGTACGTCAACATCATGAAAGACTGGACGGCTCAGGATATCCCCAGGGATTGAAAGGAAGAGAGATCCCATTTGAGACCAGAATAGTTTCGGTCGCGGACGTATTTGAAGCGATCGTCTCTCACAGACCCTACAGGCCAGCTCATGAAAGACTTGCCGCAATCACTGAGTTGACGCAGGGAGCAGGCAGGATTTATGACGCAGATGTGGTGGATTGCTGCCTTTCTCTAGTCAACAGAGGCTTTTCCCTTGACTGATTTTTCGGAAGTGAGCGATGAGCTCTGCTTTATTCAACCAGAAGCTCCGGTAAACCTCAATTGAATTCAGATTCAGCCGAAAGAGACATCATACCGATTTCTTCGTTTCTGTGGTTTTTCCAACACTCTTCTTGCGATATTTACGACAGAACTTAACTGAAGCTCAAAACATTTAATGTAGAAGTCATTTCCTGAACCAACCTTTCTTGTGCACCAGAAACAACATGATCGTTGCCACAACTCCCATTATGACCAGAACTACAGGATATGCCCACTTTAGAGTCAGTTCTGGCATGAAATGGAAATTCATTCCGTATAGACTCGCAATAAAAGAGAGAGGGATGAAAATCGTCGATATGATAGTCAATACTTTCATGATTTCGTTCAACCTGTTGCTTGTAGAAGAAAGGTAAAGGCTCATAAGCTCTGACGCGAGGTCTCGACTCAGATCTAGCATATCAATTGACTGCATCACATGGTCGTAGACATCTCGGAAGTAAAGCATAGTCCGACTTCCGAAGTACAGACTTCCATCTCTAGCAATGCGCCCAATTGCTTCTCTAGTAGGCCATAACAACCTTTTCAAGTGAGCCAGTCTGTGCTTGATGAAGTAAAGCTCTTTAAGACTCTCTTTTGCCATCGTTTCCACCAACTGATCTTCAAGGTTTTCGAGTTCATTTCCGAGATTCTGCAACACCGGAAAGTAATTATCGACGATTGTATCGACTATTGCGTAAGCTGTGTAATCGTTGTTCATTTGTCTTATCTGGGCCTTCCTTCGAATCCTATTCCTAACAGGATCAAGAACATCTCCGTATCTTTCTTGGAATGTAAGTACGAAAGTTTCGCCTACGAAGAGACTCACCTGCTCCGAAATCAGATTCACATCTTCCATCCTCAGCATGGGAAGGCATAGAAAGACACAGTTATCATACTCTTCAACTTTGGGGATCTGCGGGACGTTCGTGATATCTTCAAGTGCAAGCGGATGAAGAGAAAAAATGTCACCAAGCTTCCGAATAGTTGACTCATCTCCCAATCCCTGTACATCGATCCAGTGAATCTTCTCTTTCTCTAATACAACGGACTGAAGCCCGGTCAAATCATCAACAACCTCTTCTCTCAATGAATTCGAATCAAATTCGATAAGTCTTATTCTTGGGAAAGGCGATTCTTCATCTATACTTAGAGTTCCCGGAACTGAACCCAATGGGGGTTTCCTCTTACTGAAGAGACCTTTCTGATTCATTGCATACCTCCTTGATGACAGAAACATCCACTCATTGCAAAGGGTTTTTTCCCTTTGATTCTAGCACTGACTGTCTGAATTGATTTCTTACAAGCCGTCTAAGTCTACCAAAAAAGAGACAAGAAAAGAAGTTCCTTTATCTTCTGCTGTAGGAGTATATTTGATGGTTGGCAGAAACCAAGATTCAGTACTTGCCTTTCAAACCAAGTGAGGTGAATAGCTTTGAAAGTCTTGAGTGTCTTTGGTGCAATTCTTGTTCTGACTTTGGCATCAGCTTCCTTTGCCTGTACTACTCTTATTGTGACAAAGGGTGCGAGTGTCGATGGATCTATGATTGTTGCTCATTCAGACGACAACGACCTTGCCGATCAAAGAATCGTCTACGTGCCTGCTAGAGACCATGAACCAGGCTCGTTCAGACCTGTATACTGCACTGCAGTCGCAATTGGGGAGTTTCCTCAGTACAACAGCTTCATCTATCCGCGAATTGTATCTGCAAGAGCATCGGCCTATGATACACCGCAATATCCTCCATCGATTCCTATCGGAATGATTCCCCAAGTATTACATACTTATGCTTACTTTGACGGATCATACGGAATCATGAACGAACATCAGTTGATGTTCGGAGAATGCACTGATGGAGCAAAGATACAGATCGGACCTGAGCCAGGCAGAAGGATATTCTATTCCTCTGAGCTTTCTCGCGTTGCTCTCGAGCGTTGCAAAACTGCACGTGAAGCAGTTGACCTGATTGGTTTCCTCATTGAAGAATATGGCTACTACGGCACAGGAGAGACCCTTCCGGTTGCTGACCCAAACGAAGCTTGGATTATCGAGATGGCTCCTTCGCCTGAGGGCACTGGAGGATTATGGGTAGCAAAGAGAGTTCCCGATGGAGAGGTTTTTGTGGCCGCTAATCAGTTTCGAATAAGGGAAATCGATCCTGAAGATCCCGATATACTCTTTGGGAAAACTCTTCACGATATTGCTGAGAAACACGGCTGGTGGAACCCAGAAGAGGGGCTTCTTGACTGGCTGAGGACTGTTAGTCTAGGCGAGTACAACCATCCCTATTACTCTTTGAGAAGAGTGTGGCGCTTGTTCTCTCTGATTGCTCCCAGCATGAACTTCTCCCCATGGGTTGAGGATGGATTCACAAGAGAGTATCCCTTCTCTGTGAAACCCGACAAGAAGCTTTCTGCAAGAGATGTAATGAACCTTTACAGAGATCACTATGAAGGAACGGAGTTCGACCTCACAAAAGGAATTGCCGCCGGCCCATTTGGTAATCCTGACAGATTCTATGGTCCATATGATGGCCAGGGAGATGTAGGGGATCCCTCCCGTAAACTTGACGGAGCTTGGGAAAGACCCGTATCGGTTACGTATTGCGGTTATACTTTCGTTTGCCAGGGAAGGGACTGGCTTCCCGATCCAATAGGAGGGTTGATGTGGATAGGGCTCGACAAGCCCGCAGACACTTGTTTCATTCCATTCTACGCAGGGGTGAATGCTCTTCCTGATTCTTTGGAAGTGTGCGACACTTCGGAGTTCAGTAGGAACAGTGCGTGGTGGGCATTCAACTTCGTTTCGAACTGGGCTTCTATGAAATACAGTTACATGCACGAGGATATCAGATTAATGCAAGAAAAATATGAGACTCTTTCTCTTTGTCGTCTTCAAGAAGTTGAGGCATATGTTGCCGCTATGACTTCTAACGGTCCGCAAGAGGTTTCAGAGTATTTGACGAAGTTCTGCGCAAGAAACTCCGAAGAGATCATTAGGGCATGGTGGGATTTTTCGGAATACTTGATAGTAAGATACAACGATGGGTTCATAAGCGAAAAAGGGAACATGGCTCAACCTGTTGGGTATCCACAAGAATGGCTGGATCAGACCAATTGGCCTGAAGGGCCAACTTCCTACGACAGGAAATGAAACTTACCACCCCTCCGAACTATTCTGTTCCATCTCTTGGAGGGGTGTATTTCACACCTATGTTCCATGCCTTACCGAGATGCATACCTATGGACCAATATGAATTGTCATATACTGAAAAGACAACCGGACTGATCTTCTTGATATCCGGGAGTCCATCAACCAGACATGACTCGGCGCAGTATGTCTGAACAACTTCACCTACAAAAGTTACATGCATTCCACCGAACTCGAAACTCTCGATAAGTTTGCATTCCATATTGAGTGGTGCTTCACTGATCATCGGAGCTCCCACGGTCTCTCCCATGAAAGTATTGAAAAGCTCCGACTTGTCGGTTGTCTTTCCGGAGTAGATCCCCATATAATCTACCCCTCTAAGCATATCAAGAGAGGGCACATTTACACTAAAGCATCCAGATTCTTCAATATTATTGCAACTCAATCTAGTCTTCGCCAAAGAAATCTGAAGCATCGGCGGCTGAACCTCCACTACCCCACAAAACGCGACAGTCGTATAATTAGGTCTTTCTTCATTCATCGTACCTATAACTACAAGAGGCATTGGGTACAGGTATATTCCCGGTCCAATTCTGTCCTTCAACCACACTCACCGTTCCTTCGTCAGAAGATAACACTGCAAACAACCTATCACCAAATGCGGGAAATCTGCTATCAATCCATTCTACTCGATTGCACCTCCGAAAAGCAAGTAGCCGATATGCATTCAAAAGCCGGCTTTGCATGAGAAGAAAATCGAAATAGAAGAAGACCTTCAGATGATGTGATGAATCTCTTAATGACCGAAACTGTACATAGTTTTGTCAGAATGTATAATTAACTGAGAAGAAAGACAAGGAGGCGATTTTGTGGGAAACATATATGATGATGTTATCTGGGTCGACTTTGATACTCTTGAAACCTTTATGAAAGATGTCTTTGTTGGCGTTGGAGTTCCGGATGAAGATGCCGGAATTTGTGCTAATGTTCTTATTGCATCGGACAAGAGAGGTATCGATTCACACGGCGTAGGTAGATTGAAGCCTATATATGTCGATCGAATCAGGGATGGAGTTCAGAATCCAGTAACAGACTTCGAGATCGTTAGAGAAAGTCCCACTACGGCTGTAGTAGATGGGCACAATGGAATGGGGCATGTGATTGCTTATCGATCCATGAAGCTTGCTATCGAAAAGGCAAAAGCTTATGGAATGGGCATGGTTGCAGCGCGCAATTCAACGCACTACGGGATAGCCGGCTATTATCCAATGATGGCAATCAATGAGGGCATGATTGGAATAACCGGCACAAATGCTCGTCCGTCAATTGCTCCAACCTTCGGGGTAGAAAACATGCTAGGAACCAATCCGCTGACCTTCGGAATACCCACAGACGAAGAGTTTCCTTTCGTCCTTGATTGTGCAACGTCTGTGGCTCAAAGGGGAAAGATAGAGGTCTATGCTCGTGCAGGAAAGGAGATTCCTGAAGGGTGGGTTATTGGTTTCGACGGCAAACCGAGGACGGACACTCAGGAAATCCTTATTGACCTGACAAAGGGAAAGGCAGCCTTAACCCCTCTAGGAGGAATAGGTGAGGAGACAGGAGGATACAAGGGATATGGCTATGCAACTGTCGTTGAGATTTTATCTGCGGCACTGCAAGCGGGCAGTTTCTTGAAGATGTTATCAGGATTTGGACCAGCACAGGAAAAGCAACCCATCCCAATCGGTCACTTCTTCATTGCGATCAACATCGAACCATTCAGTCCAATAGCAGAGTTCAAGAAGACGGCAGGCGATATTCTTAGAGAGCTAAGGGCATCAAGGAAGGCTCCCAATCAAGAACGAATCTATACTGCCGGAGAAAAGGAATACATTGCATGGCAATCGAGAAAAGATAAAGGGGCCCCTTTGAATGCGGTTCTAAGAAAGCAGCTAGTACAGCTTCGTGATGAATTGGGGCTATATGAGTATAAGTTTAGCTGGGAATAATACAATTACCGGGAGGTGAAATGTCCTTTCAGGGACTCATTTCATGAAAATCGGAGTAGTTGGATTTGGTGCGGCATCAATAGGGTTCATAAGCGAGATATTGGGTGAAAACCATGAGATTCATATCCTGGAACGTTCCAAAGACATTTTCGGTTCAAGCATAAGCGGTATCAGGTCCGACGGTAAGATTTTCGTTTCCGATACCATGGGCGGCGACATGGAAATACCTATTTCTGTTCAAAAAGAAGTAGTTGATTACTATTTGGGAAAACTGGACTCAGACGACAGCCTCCAAGTCAAGACCGGTATCTCTTTTGATAGAAAGTCGCGTTTCTTTAATCTCTTCTATGAGAAAGGTTTTGAGCCCGTTAACTCGAAATTCTGGCACATAGGTACGGATAAACTCGGTTCAGTATTGACAAGGATCTTCGATGAGTTTTCGAATAGAAAGAACATCCACTTCCATTTTGACTCCAGAGTCGACGGAATAAATATCGAAGACTCCAAGATAGTTCTTCAAGGAGAGAGATTTGAGGCCGAGTTTGATTACGTGGTTATTGCAGTAGGAAGGAGTGGTCATGCTCTGATAAAAAAGGTTACCGCTCGATATCCTGAGATCGTTGTGTCCAGTAATACTGTGGATATTGGAGTGAGATTCGAGCTGCCTGATCATGTAGTGGAAGAGATCAACAACGAAATGTACGAGTTCAAAGTCAGATTGAAGACCAAAACAGGCTACACTGTAAGAACCTTCTGTAACAACCCCTCGGGAAAGGTTGTGCTAGAGAATTACGACGACTTCGTAACGGTTAACGGTCATTCAAATTCTGATGGAAGCTCCGAAAACACAAACTTCGCCATTCTATGTACAACACGGTTCACGGAACCTTTTCACGATCCGATTGGTTATGGCTCATATATAAGTAGGTTAAGCAACATTCTTGCCGGAGGTAGGAAAGTCATTTCGCAGACTTATGAAGACTTCATCCAAAGCAAGAGAACCAAGAGGCTGGGAAGAGTCAAGCCTACATTGCCCGAAAGAGATTTCATTCTTGGCGACATCAACCTAGTCTTGCCAAGGAGAATTTCCGTTTCCATCACTGAGTTTATTGAGAAACTGAGCGAGGTTATTCCCGGTATCTCTTATCCTGACAATCTGATGTATGCTGTTGAGGTCAAGTTCTACTCAAATAAGATAGACAACGGCAGATACAGCAATTTGAAGTTCATCGGTGACTGCAGCGGACACACTAGATCGATAACCTATGCCACAGGCCACGGGAGACTACTGGGTTCTTCCCTCAAATAAGGAGGTTTTGAGGCGCGGTTTGCTTTTACCACAGTAAGTTACTTCTGAAGACGATCAACTCGACTGTGCTTGCGATTTGTTTCAGCACCAAATTTAGTGTAGTTGAGTCAGAAGCAAAGAATGAGCCTTCTTTCGTTGTACCAAAGATCGCTTCTTTCTCTATCTCTTTTTGCTTTTCGAAAGTGATTGCGACTCTTGAAAGGCTAACCGCTTGACCGAGAAATCGATGCCGGTAAAGCATTTGCAACTATTCCGCAACTGAAAATATACATATTTCCTGAACTACTTGTCTCATCGAAAGGTCTCAAAGTTGAAAAGCCGAGATGAAAGATTGTACTGTTACGTGAAAGACGGCAACGCCAGAGCAAAGCACACCAACACCCTTTTAAGTGCGACTTCTCCTCATAGCACCCGATAATGTATGAAAGATCAACCGGAAGGGTCCGATCAAAGATCGGGCCTTTACTTTAAAAGGGAGGGATAGTTCTTGAAGGTGATAAACTCCATAGTCTTCTTTGGAACAAGTAATCTCGGCTCTGCGAGAACATTCTATAAAGACCTAATCGGTCTGGACTTGTTTAAAGATCAGGGGAAATGCTTGATCTTTTCAACCCCGGGAGGCGGCATGCTCGGGTTCTGCAATCATCTTCATGATCGTTCCAGAAAAGGCGATCCGATAATAACGTTATTGACCGAAAATGTTGATGAATTTCACAGGAAATTGATCAGTGCTGGAGTAGTTTGCACCGACCCGATAGTTAATGAGGAGTTCAATATCTATCACTTCTTCACAAGCGATCCGGACGGCCATCGATTAGAGATTCAGAGATTTCTTGAAGAATAGTCCAAGCTGTTTCTTATCGGTCATGAATGGTAGAATTGTTTGAGAACTCCAGTCAGGGTGATAGATTTGAGAAAAGTTACACTCTTTGTTATTTTGCTTTGTTCTCTCATTGCGGTTGGTATAGACTACTTGCCTGATGGCAAGGCATTCAGTGTTACTTCAGTTGCTGTCAGTTCCGACGGAGAGAAGTTGGTTTCGGGTTATATCGATAATACGGTCAAAGTTTGGAGTCTTCTAGATGGAAGGCTCCTAAACAACCTCTTACTGAACAGCGCTTGGGTTACTTCAGTAGCCGTTTCGCCTGACGGAAAGATGGGAATTGCCGGTTATGATGATGGAATGATCATCGTATGGGATCTCAAGACTGGCAATAAGATCAAAGTCCTTAGCAGTCATACAAGTGCTGTGAATGACTTGATAGTAACAGATGATAGTAAAACACTATATTCATGCAGTTCTGATGCAACGGTGAAAGTTTGGTCGCTTTCTTCTCTCTCTTTCATAAGGACTCTAAGAGGCCACTCTGGACCGGTGCACTCGATAGTCGATTGGCCCGAACAGAATCGTCTTTACTCCGCTTCAGAGGATGGGACCCTAAGAATCTGGGATACTTCAACAGGTCAACAAGTAAAGGTTATCAGAGCCGAGGTTGGATCTCTCACTGCCGTCTCCATGGATCGGGAGAGGACGATTCTAATTCTGGGCTCCGAAGCCGGTCACTTGAAATCCTACGATGTAAAAACGTGGTCTCCACTTAAGACTTCAAGAGCCCACAACGCGCGAGTCACGAAGATACTAGTCGAAGATGCTGTGGTCTACACGGCTTCTTGTGACAGAACGATAAAACTTCTTTCTCTTCCGTCACTCAGCCTGGTAAATATGATTACGGGTCATAACTGGGACGTAACGGAGATTGTTCTGTCGAGTGATGGTTATGCCCTATATTCTTCTTCCACAGACGGGACTATTAAGATATGGGATATCGAAAAAGGCTCAGCAATAGGGACTCTTATAGGCTTTGGAGACGGAGAGTATTTCTCTTACAATGCTCTTGGAAATTGGGTTTCTTCTTCAAAGGCACTTGATCGAGTAAGCACAAATGAAGGAGCAAAACCATCGGAAGTAGCAAAGCAGATCAACTCGCTTCTTCTCCAACTTGACAAATTGCCAAAGATTTACGGCCCTTCGATTCAGAACATCACCATAGAGGAAGCCTTTGTCGGTTTTTCTGTCTCTCAATCCGTGACGCAAGTGACAGTAAATGGAGAGCAAGTCGCAATTGGAGCGGACAGGGAAGTTGTCTTTGAGCCAGATGGCGCCGGTGACTATATTATAAGAGCTTACGATAGTTCGGGGCTCTACGACGAAAGAACTCTTACGGTGCGCTTTGAAGAGATAGTAATGTACGTTGTCAAAGATATCGGAGTTTATCAAAGGGGTGACAGGGTTATCATAGATGATTCAAGAGAGACAGCCTTCCTAGTGAACGGCGAGTGGCTCGACAAGGACTCATTCTCCAGATCTGCTCCGGACGTTGAACCTCCCCTAATAGAAGGTGAAGGAGTGCAGAGAGTCTCGCTAGGGGAAACCAAGTATCTTGAGTTTTCCGTTTCGGATAACGCTACCGTAACTACCGTCGAAATCGTCTCACCAGATCTCACAGTCTCAACACTCGAAGTCAATTCTGCTTCAGAAGAAATAAAGACTGAAGTTCAAGGAACGGGTGTTTATACCGTTTATGCTTTTGACTGTGAAGGGAACAAGAGTGCCGCAACCTTTGCTATTGAAGCAGAACCGAGAAGATTCTGGGTTTCCGAGGATCATGAGAGCCTCAGACAGGGCCAAGAGGTGCAGGCAACTGAAGAAGGCGAGAGTTGCTACTTTGTTACAGGTTACGGATGGCTAGAGAAGATGTACCTCTCTGTGAATCCAGTTTCAACAGGGTATCCTGATATTTATGGCGATCCAGTCCAGTTTGCCGCTTCCGACAATGAAAGAATACTGACTTTCACGGTCAGAGATGACGTAAATGTGAAAGAGGTTGTCGTTTCTGGAAAGGCTTACCCGGTAAACGAAAGAGAAAGGGAAATGTATATTATTGTAAATGGATACGGAGAATACATTGTTACTGTTAATGACGTTGAAGGGAACTCTACTCAAGCGAGTTTCACGCTTATGGCTCCTCCTGAGGATAAGAAAGCTTCGATTACATCCTGGGCTTGGTTAATCCCAATTTTGGCAATAACCATGGGTTTCCTTCTCAAGATTACACACTCCTCAAAGAAGAAGAGACGTAAGGTAAGACTTTGACATGAAAAGGATGCTTTTCATAATTTTGGTAAGCTCTGCTGCCCTGGCAGCCGTTCTTGGTCTCGGGCTGCTGAGACGACAGACACAAGATTTCGAGTTGCTTCAGACTGAAGCAATCAGGATCAAGTTCGGAGAACAGCTTTCGCTTTCACTTACAGATCTCGTGAAAAGTAACGGAAATAGCCTCTCTTTTTCGGTGGTTGGCGGAAACGGTAAAATAGTTGACGATTTGCTTTTGATTGATTCAAGGCAACTCAACCTCCCCAAAGATAATGTTGAAATCGTTGTTCAATCGGATACCTTAACGGCAGTCATTCCGATTGAAGTCTTAATAGAGAACTCGCTTCAACCACCATTACTAAGAATAGATAACAAGAAGCTTCTTGAAGGCGAAACCCTCGAAATCGACTTGAGAGAGGTCACTATTTCAGAGTCCGGCAATGTGAAATACGAGTTGGTGAGTGGAGTAGGTTTCATAAAGGATTACAAATACAGTTACACTGCTACATTTACCGAAGCCCCTTCAGCGCATAGAGTAACCATTAAAGCGATAGATGAGTTGAAACAGTGGCACTGTGAAACCTTCAGCATAATCATTATGGACAAAAATCAATGGCCTCTAGAGCCTTTTTTCCCTTTTCCTGAAGATGGGATCGAAGACTTTTTCAGTGATCTCGTTCTTTCGTGGAAATGTGCTGACCCGGACGGAGACCCTCTGTCGTACGATCTGTTTTTTGGGAGTGCGGAGCTGGAAAAACTGGTCGAGAACATAACGGAGAATCACTATTCGCTACCCCCTCTTGAAGACGGGGTGAGGTATTTCTGGCAGGTTGTCGCAGATGACGGAAAGGGCGGTTCAGTAAAGAGTCCTATCTGGTCATTCTCAACAAAGACAATACCAGGCTTATTGTGGAAAAGGATTATGGGTAGCGAATCAAGGGATATCTTCACAAGGGTGAGGGCATTATCCGATGGAAGTTTGATTCTAGCAGGATCATCGGAAAGTTTCACACTAACTAATGCAACACCCGGCAGCCCTTCAAGAGATGGGTGGATTGTGCGACTAGATGGAAATGGGTACCTTGCCTGGCAGAAGAGATTCGATCTGGGTTGGACTGAGTTCAGTGATGTAATCGCTACTTCTGACGGCGGGTTTCTTGTTTCAGGTAGAGTGCATGGATCATCGGGAATGAAGATCGGAGAATCATCTACTCTAATTGCGATCAAACTTGACAGATTTGCCAATGAGAGTTGGAGGTTCCAGATCCACGGGCCATTATGTGAAGCTGCTTCGGTGATAGAGTCTGAAGATGTATACTTTCTTTTGGGAACTAATTCTTCACTTGATGGTATCAAAAGCGATGTGGTGCTCTTGAAGCTAGATAACTTTGGAAAAGAGGTTTGGCGGAAATCGTTTGGTGGCAGCTCTTTCGATAGGGCAGTAGCTTTTGATCTTGATCCTAATGGTGACATTGTTATTGTTGCAGAGACCACATCAGATGACGGAGACGCAGAGGGAAATTCAGGGAGTAAACTGACGGTTAATGAAATCACTATAGAATTCTCATCAACTCTTGTCCTGAAGGTTTCAAGAGAAGGAAACCTGATTTGGTCACGCGTGCTGGCAGGAGAAACCGAGGTTTCTCCTTCTTCTGTGAAGGTAGACCCTTCTGGCGACATCTTTATCAGTGGCTCTACTAACTCCACTAATGGGACCTTCTCTCACAGGCAGAGTCCAGATTATGATGGTTATGTTGTTAAGGTCTCAACCGAAGGAGAAGTCCTGTGGACAAAAACATTCGGTGGTGACGGCAACGATGTAATAAAGGATTTCTATTTGACACCTTCCGGAGGAGTTCAGGCGGTGGGTTTCTCTGAGTCGAATGTCAGTTCAACTGGTCATGAGAGTTCATCGTTGAGAAAGACCGGGTTAACCCACAGCGATTTCTGGATTCTGCAGCTTGATAACAATGGAAGACTGCTTTGGCAAACCTTCCTGGGCGGAGACATGGAAGATGTGGGTCTTTCGATCGCGAGTTGCGGCGACGGATTTGCTGTAGCGGGTTATTCGGCTTCCAATGATGGCGATGTGGGTTCCAATAGAGGAGAGTTTGATGCGGTTGTTTTCTATCTCCACTGATCAACAATAGAAGCTCCACTTCAGATTTTTCCTCTTTGCGTTAAACGCGGCTGAAAAGCAATTGCTCAAGAGGGAATCCGAGCTTTCTCCATCTACTGGGAACTGACAGACTCCTATCAACACCGAGGGCAATATCTCTGTATCGCCTATGAAAACAGGTCTCTCAAGACTTGAAACAAGTGAAGACACCATAGAAGAAACAGTGTACCTTTCACCGGAATCCATTGCGATTATGAAAACATCCTCCATGATTCTGAAGAGCCTTTCTTCAGATGATTCTTTGGCGAGCCTCCGGCAGAATCTGTGCAAAAACCCATCCGACGTCTTCTTTCCAAACATCGCAGTGATTTCTTTTATCCCAGAGAGGAAGATACAGATCACATGGAATGAGGAGCCTTCTTGTTTCGAAAGAAAAATCCTTTCGGTCAGAAAGGAATGCATGGAGCTCTCGTTTCCAAATCCCGAGAGTGGATCGGAAAAGGCCATATCTTTCAGCGCATTCATAAGACAACTGGATTCGTTGTTATCCCTAATGGAAATCAAGTAAGACAGCTCTTCCGATATACCCAAAGAAGAGATGCTAATCGTCAATGAAAAACCTCCACGTTGGCCTTCATCTTCTAGCGAGAAGTACTCATTGGCTTCATGACCGTCCATAACTGCTCTGAATCTGCTGGTTGCCGGGCCATCCAACAGAGAAAGAAAGCTTTGAAAATCGAATTCATCATTTCTTATGAAACTCATTTCACAGTAGTAAGCGGCAACTAGCCCTTCCCACCTTGTGTTTTTAACGACAATCTTACCCTTGATGGAAAGAATTGCCGAAGGTTCAGGGAATCCGCCAAGCAGACGTTCTGCAATCTTCAAACTCTCATCTGGTTTCCTCTCTTTAGTATTCATAAGCCTCCTTAAGCGCCCAGCTAAAACCAATTTTATCAAATGCAATTCCATGCCAGCATACAGTTGAAGAACTTCTTTTAGAAGTATAGAATTCACTTGTGAAGACGATGATGCATTTCAGATTGGGTGAACTGAGCGATACGGATTTCATTGCTCCGCTCATTTACGACACAGATCCCTCTCACTTCGAAATGGCTTTTGGGAAAAGAGCTATAGATGGGATTGTGTCTCTTGCTTCAATGAATAGCCCGATAAACCACAGCCACATAACACTTTGTGCAATTAATGAGGAACCAGTTGCAATATTTGCTCTTTACTCTCCAGAAACAATGAATGAATTGGTTTCTGAAAAACCTGAGCTTAGGAATTTTCCTTTTGGTCCTTTCGGATTAAGACTATTCAAAGAGTATCGAGTCTTACAGAAAGCTATGAGCATGAGCATCCGTACTTGTCAGAGATATCTGGGTATGATCTCCGTCAAAAGAGAATTCCGAAGTATGGGTTATGGGCGTGTGATTCTTGATTCTCTTGACAAAACAGGGTTTGAGGTTGTCCTTGATGTGTCTCGAAGAAACAGAAAGGCATTGTCTATATACGCTAAATGTGGTTTCAGGCCGGAAACCGAATTGCCTCCTGAATATCCACTAGAGACAAGTGTTCGGCTTAAAAGACCAAGTCTATCGATTCGCTAATCTAGCACGTCATAACCTGTGTAGTGCTAGAGAGAACACTTACAGCAAAAACAGCAACTTTCTAAGGACCTCATAATAGTTCTTTTCTTCGAAGGCTAGAGTTCTGTCATCTCTTCTGCTGACCCCAGGGAAGAAAGAGAGTTTGTGAGCCACTCTATGGTCAATATAAGCTATCTCCACGTTAAATTCTGCCGGCAATTCCAGAGGAACGGCTTCTTGTTTCCTAACTGCATTGTATACACCTTCCTCAATCAGCTTTAGTGCCTTTTCTGGATGAATGGAGTCAACCGAAGAACCGCTTCCTCTGTTGGTCGGGACCGTAATTATACCCTTCACTGATTCTTCAGCAATCTTTGAGACTCCTTCGTCGCCACTTACGAAGACTACAGGTACTTCATAGTAGGAAGCCGACATTGCGTTAATCAAGAATTCACTCATCAACTCACCGTTGATCTTCAGATAGTATATTTCTCCAGACATGGTATGAGAAAGAGGGTTCATACCCATCCCGGAAGGCGAATGATATCCAGTAAACACAGCAGCTCCAAAACCCTCGTTTATGCCCTGCATCATCATCAAAGGATCTCTCGCCCATCCTCTAATAATCCGAACCTCTGAAGGCAGAGCAGAAGGATCGATGTTTCTCGCACTTCCGTGGGCATCTCTCACGACAACTTCCGAGGCTCCTGCCTTCAACGCCCCTTGAACCGCCGCCCTCACTTCAGCCGTCATCTGCTTGCTGAAGTATTCGTAGTCTTTGTGACCCTTTTTTGCTTCATCCCAGTCAACAATTCCAGCTGTTCCTTCAATATCGGCACTTATGTACACTTTCACAGTCGTTCCTCCTCGATTGACTTGTATGATATTTCCTTCAGTTGACCGTCAATGTTATCAAAAGCGCTCTTCGTAACGCAGCCCTCTCAGAGTTTTTTGCTCCTCCATATAGAAGAAACAAAAACAAGAGTCAAAATTTGCCTCAGCGGTTTCAGAGAAGACTTAAAGCAACAAAAATACGTATACCCGAGCCCGATTCACGGTCATCGGTATCAGCGCAAGTGAATAAACGCTCACCTAATCATCACATTCCTAGAGAGGTCATACAAGTCTTCAAGGTCTACTCGTATTAGCAGATCGAAAAAACCTTCTCTGGAACGAAGATTTCGATAGCTTTGCAGATGCCACTCACTTCCTTCGAGTGAGATGATCATAATCACACTCATCAACTGCTTCCTTGGCAAGCTTATCCGCAATCTCGTTGAATGTATTTCCGGTATGCGCCTTTACCTTCTCCCATTCGATTATTATTCTATTCGACATATCGCGGGCAAGTTCTGAATACCTTCTCGTAAGATCGTTTTTCGCTTCCCATTCTCCTGTTAACCAGCTTCTCAATCCTTCATAATCGTAATGAATAGTCGCCTTTTTGTAGCTCCTTTTCAGGCAGTAGGACAATCCTTCTATTACTGCTTCGATCTCCCCCACTACATTCCTCATTTCCGGGTTCTTCTTGGCACACCCCTTCATCTTCTTTTCAATTCGACCTTCAGTAACTACTACCACTCCGTATCCCGCAATGTTATCCTTGAAGCTCCCGTCAACAAAGACATGAGTTCCTTCATAGACTCTGCCATTGTATTCTTCCCAAAGAAACAGCAGTCGCTCCGCTAGTTCTTCCGGAAAACTTGAGGGCATAATCAGACGGATGTTACCTGACCGGTTAGTGTAAAGCTTGAAACCCTTGCCATTCTTCAATTCCACAAAGTACTCTCCAAGAGTACCCATGGAATAGTTCAGTCCCTCATTCTTCAGAAACTCTGCAAATCCAGAAGCAGCAACTCTCAAATTGGCAGTCCACTTCCCAATTCTCATACTCTGTACAGCGCCTCGATAAAATCCAGAAAGAGTAGCGTAGAGTAGCCTCCGATTGCAATAAATGGGCCAAACGGAAGTTGAGCCTTTCTATCAAAGTGCCTTCCTTTTGCTGCAGCTGTAACTGCATAGACTATGAGAGCAGAGAAAGAAGCTATCATAATCGTGTAGAGAGATCCAATGATACCCGTTCCCAACGAAAGTGCAGCAAGTAACTCAACATCTCCGAAGCCAAAACTGTCCTTCCTGACGAGATTTGCAATAAGAAAGAATGCAACCATTGCACCTGTGACAAGAAGAGCGTGCAATATGTTCTCAGGAAACCTTCCTTCTAGTGTTGACCATGCGAAGGCACCGATTCCTACCATGATTACTCCCGAATCAGGAATCATATAATAATCTAGATCAATGAAAGAAGAGACAATCAGCCCCGTGGTCAAAACAGACAAGGCCGTTGCCATCGTAAGAGAGAAAACCAAAGCATTTATCGCATAGAGGGATGCTGTAAGAAGCTCAACAATGGGGTATCTTATAGAAATAGGTTTACCGCAGTACCTACATCTTCCCCCCAATAGAATATAGCTGATCAATGGAATATTGTCTTTCCATGAGAGCTCATGTTTGCAGCCAGGGCAGATACTTCTTCTTGGTCTTACTATAGAGTATTCTTTTGAAGGAATCCTGAATATCAGAGCATTGGAGAAGCTCCCGAATATGAGCCCAAACACGAAGAATGCAGGAACTCTCAGAACTAGATTATTCCACACCGTCTTCTCTCTTCCTCAGTAAGATATTCGTCAAAAAGCTCCTTCTTTCCGTAGTAATACCATACCTGTTCACTTTCAAAGCCCTCAAGAAGGCGCTTTGCTTCAGAACACTTCCCTTTCTTCATGAAAGTAACCACAAGAAGCATCTTAAGTTCCGGCCTGTCGGGGTCATCATTCAGAAACTTCTTCGCAGATTCTTCGACTACGTCGAAATTCGAGTGTTTGAACTGTACCTTTGCCCAAGGCTCCATATCATTTATGTAAACTGGTCTTGCGCTAAGTACTTCTTCTTCCATCTTCTTCCTCATTTCGCTATTGCCCATTTTACCGTAAAGCTCTGCCATTTCTACTTTTGTAAGAATGCTGTCAGGATCTCTTTCAGAAAGGCTCTTGAGAACGTTCAAGGCTTCCTCCATGCGCCCCGCATTTATGTAAGCATCGGTGAGCATGAAATATGTGACGAGGTGATCTGGCGACAAAGCGATTTCCTTCTCCCAGTATGCCGCAGCCTCATTGAACTCCCCTCTGTTATAAAAGGTTTGACCTAGAAAAGAGTACGCTGTAACTAATGAGGGGTCGATCTTCAAGGCTCGCTGCAGCCAGTTGATACCTTCATCTTCGTTTCCAGATTCAAGAAAGACCGTTCCTTTGAGCTCGCAAACGGTTGCTTTGTCCACACTTGCTTCCAAAAGCATATCTAGAAACTGCTGAGCGCTTTCGTAATCGCCTCTATCTGCAATTGCTAGCACCTTGTCCTGAAAACCAGAGAATGTCCCCCTGGGAAATGATTTTATTGTCAAGTCAGTCTCCCTGAGGTATTCCTTGAACTCCTCAACCTCGATTGGCGCGTAATTCTCAGGTGTGATTATATCATCGAACAAGTTGGCTAGATTCTTTATGCAAATGAGATCTCCTTCTATCTTGCTACCCTTCAAATCATCAATTGCAAGATAAATGTCTCCGTCGTATATTTGATCAAGAATAGCAATTGAAAAAGGCAATGTCTCGGTTATTGCAAAAGTATTTTCCCCATACTTGAGGCGAATAATCTCCATGTGGCACCTCTTCTCTGAGTCTTTTGTAGAAAATATACCACGTTTGATCACTATAAGAGTGACTTTCCGAACATCAAGCATATCTTGGTTGAAGTGAAAAGTAATGAGATAATACTTGTGAATGTCTTAATAGAACTTAAGGAGGCACAATATGGGAAATGAAGAGTTGGCTATATTGAAGTATGCTTTGGCCCGAGAGAGAGAGGGTGCAAAGTTCTATAGAGAAAGAGCCAGGGAAATTCACGTTCCGGAAGTTAGGGAATTGTTCGCTGAACTGGCGGAAATGGAAATGGATCACGTATCTTTCATCGCCGCAATGTTCGAAGGAGTCTCTAGAGGAGATGAAATCTCTTTCACAGAAATCGAAGATAGGGACACATTCTCTTCGAGGGAGGCTCTTGAGCTGAAAGGCATTTCTGTTGACTCCCTAGCTGGAGACTTATCCGCGCTTAGAATAGCTTATCTTATAGAGAAAGACTTCGAAGACTTCTATAATCAAAAATCAGAGGAATCTTCGAAAGCCGAAATCAAGAGATTATTCAGTACGCTCTCAAAATGGGAACAAAATCACAAGCAGGCTCTTCTCAGTCTCTATGAGTCTCTTATGAAGGAATACTGGAACACCCAAGGATTTGAGCCTCTGTACTAGTTTTTTCTCTTCTTCCCGTTGTGTTCCTTCGTTCTGGACTTGTTTGATGATACGGTTTTCTTTTTGTTGTTTCTTGATTCCTTCTCTTTTGCTATGCTGAAATCTATCTCCATTGTAGTCTTGTCTGCCCTTACAACTTGAACTCTCAACTGATCGCCGATTCTGAAAATCCTCTTACTCTTCCTTCCAACTAGAATGTTCTGGTTTTCTATGAAATCGTAATAATCATCTAGAGTTGAAATATGGATTAGACCTGATATCATCTTCTCCGTAAGCTCTACGAAAATCCCAAACTTCGTGACACCTGTTATAACGCCGTCAAAGGTGTCACCGATTCTGTTAGCGATATACTCGACCTTTTTCATGTCTAGCAAATCCCATTCAGCTTCATTCGCAACTCTCTCTCTCTTAGAAGCCCAAGAAGCAATTTTGGGAAGAACTTCTTCAAGATCCTTTGATTCCTCAATGAGGTCTCTCCCGGAGTTATTCACCAGTTTCTTCAGGAGCCTGTGCACAATTAAATCTGGATATCTTCTTATAGGCGAAGTGAAGTGAGTGTATGCTTCTGAGGCCAGCCCAAAATGCCCGATATTCCTACTGGAATATACCGCTCGCTTCATACCTCTTACAAGAACTCTCTCTATCGAAGTGTGGAGAGGATGATCCTTTGTCTTCTCAAGTATCTGTTGAAGAGCTTTAGGATGAACATTTCTAGGGATTTTTACCTTCATGCCAAGAGCTTCGAGATAGTTCTTCAATTGCATCATCGACTCAGGATCAGGCTCTTCATGAATCCTGTAAACAAATGGTAATCCTCTACTGTTGAAAATCTCGGCCACTGTCTCGTTGGCCAGTATCATAAACTCTTCAATAATCCACTCAGAAATCCCGCGGGTCTGAGGCAGGATATCTGCTACTCTGCCTTCTTCATCAAAAATGATCTTGACTTCTCTCGAAGAAATGTCCATGACCGAGCCCCGCTTCTTTCTGAGATCTCTGATTTTCTGAGCCAACTCATGTGATAATCTCAAAGACTCGGCAACAGGCCTAAGCTTTTCCATCGTTTCGGCAGAGGCTTCTCCATTAAGAAATCCATTTACCTCCGAGTAAGTAAGTCTTCTCCTTGAATTGATCACGGAATTCTTAATCTCGGAGGCAATCACCCGTCCTCTCTGATCTATTTCAATCAAAAGAGAAAGAGTCAACCTGTCTTCTTCTGGTCTCAGCGAACAAATATCGTTTGACAACTCAAATGGGAGCATCGGAATAACCGTATCAAGCAAATACACAGACGTTCCTCTTGAATAGGCTTCGGAATCGATCTGCGTCCCTTCGCGAACATAGTATGAGACATCGGCTATGTGAATTCCTAACATATAATTCCCTTCGGAATTCCTTCTAAGAGAAATCGCGTCGTCGAAGTCCATCGCATCATCGCCATCGATTGTGAATACCAGTTCACTCCGGAGATCCTCTCTTTCTTTTATCTCTCTCGAGCTAATCTTCCTTGACATCTTAGCGGCCTGAGTCTTAACTTCTTCGGGAAAATATCCGGGCTCCGGCAGACCCTGCTTGTATATGACCGTTAAGAGGTCTACCTCTGGACTTAGCGCATCTCCGAGAACTCGCTCTACTACTCCTTCGGGATTTCTCCCCGGTGACGGATATTTGGTAATCCTCACAAGAACTTTGTCGTCTGGTTTTGCTCCGTTGAATCCTTCTGGTGGAATGTAGAAGTCGTTCTTTATTCGGATGTCATCGGCTACTACGAAGGCCATTATTCCCCTTGTCTTGAAGGTACCTACTACCTTTTCCTTATTCCGTTTTATGACTTTGACTATCCTTCCTTTTCTTATCTCTCTGAATCTGCCGGTTATCTCTACGAAGACAGTGTCTCCATGAATTGAGAAGCCGGTATCCTCCGACGGTATGAAGATATCTTCTCCGTCTTCAATAGTTATAAAGGCTCCCATGTTCCTTCTAGCAAACTCTACTGTCCCTACCACCGTTTTCTCACCAGGAGAGATGTATCTTCCCTTGGAATCCTTAACGATTACCGATGAATCAACCAATTGCTGAAGATATTTCTTGAGCAATGCCCTGCTTTCATTATCGCTTAGCTCTAGCTTGGCAGCAAGACCTCTCAACGTAGTTGGTGAGTATTCCGGAGATGTCACATGTTCTCTCAATGTTTTCAAACTTAGCTTCATAAGCCTCTTCCCTCTCTGTCGTCAGACAAGATTGCGTCACTTCATGTTATAATTATACAGTCTATGCGTCAGCATTATTAGAACTTACAGGAGGTTAGTAATGCGAATTGGGATACTGACTGGCGGCGGGGACTGCCCAGGGTTGAATGCGGTTATTAGAGGAATTGTCAAATCTGCTCCAGAAAGCGTAGAAATAATCGGCTTGATGCACGGTTGGAAAGGGCTGGTCAATGGAGAAAGCATGAAGCTTACCGATAACGATGTTGAAGGAATTCACATCCTTGGCGGTACTATTCTCGGAACATCCAGGACAAACCCCTTTAAGTCGGAAGATATGAGAACCAAGATGGAGGAAAACATTAAGAAGTTGGGACTGGACGTAATTATCGGCATCGGTGGAGACGATACGTTAAGTGTCGCCGCAAAGCTTTCCTCTATGGGATACAAAACGATTGGGGTTCCAAAAACAATTGACAACGACGTTGCAAATACAGATTATACTTTCGGGTATCAGACGGCTGTTAATGTTGGAGCAGATGCTATTGACAGGCTGCATTCAACCGCGAAGTCTCACGGAAGGATAATCATCGTGGAGCTAATGGGGCGCGAAGCAGGATGGGTTACTCTAGAAGCAGGAATGGCTGCTGGGGCTCATCTTATACTTATTCCCGAATACCCGATGACAATAGATGAAATCCTTGACTATGTGAAGAACAGGATGGATCGCTATGGTTATATGATTGTTGCTGTTGCCGAAGGGTTCAAACCAACAGAACTTGAGAACGTTGTGGGCGATGAAAGTAAGATCGATGCTTTCGGGCATATCAAACTGGGAGGAATCGCCCATTATATGGCAAACATCATTTCTGAGAGGACCGGTTACGACACAAGATCAGTAGTTCTTGGACATCTTCTGAGAGGAGGTACTCCAACTGCTTTCGACCGAATTCTCGGAACTAGATATGGAGTACATGCAATGGAGCTTGTTATGAAAGGTGATTTTGGAAGAATGGTTGCACTTAGGGGCAATGACATTATCTCTATACCTCTTGAGTATGGAATAGCCACGAAGAAGCTTGTGCCTTTTGAATACTACAAGTTGTCTCAGATCTTCTTCGACTGAGGGACAGTGTTGCCAAATTCCGAGCCTGTAAGAGTTGCAAAATATGCGCTGGAGGAATATTTGCAGCAGCGTTCAGTAATTCCTGTGCCCGAATGGGTTTCTGAGGAATTGACTGCCAGAAGGGCCGGATGTTTCGTATCAATCCATACTCGTGACGGCTCGCTTAGAGGGTGCATAGGAACGATATATCCCACCGAAGAAAACGTGGCTCTTGAGATAATAAACAATGCGATTTCAGCATCGACTAGAGATCCTCGGTTCTCACCAATTAGCGTGGGCGAATTGCCTTGTCTGGATATAACGGTGGACATTCTGGGACTACCTGAAGAGACAACTGTCGCAGAACTGAATCCAAAGATGTTTGGGGTTATTGTCACCCTTGGAAACAGAAAGGGTGTCCTTCTACCCGATCTGGAAGGCGTCGAAACTGTTCAGCAACAGTTGAGAATAGCATTACGTAAAGCAGGCATCAGGGAATCCGAGGACTACAGGATATTCAGGTTCGCGGTTGAAAGGTATTACTGACAACGATAAGAGGTGGTTGTTTTGAAATCGGCCGTGTATTTTGACGAATATGGTGAAGAAGACGCTCTTCAGTGCCTACTCTGTCCTATGCGTTGTGTGATTAAGCCAAATCAGGTTGGCTTCTGTGGTGTAAGGAAGAACGTTGACGGAATGTTGTATTCGCTGAATTACGGTCAGCTTACTTCGATAGCAATAGATCCAATCGAGAAGAAACCTCTGTACCATTTCTATCCGGGAGAGACAATACTGTCGGTAGGTTCGTGGGGGTGCAATCTTAAGTGCAATTTCTGTCAGAACTGGGAAATCTCCAAAGAGAGACCGAAAACAGTGAAGCGTGTGATGCCTCAGCAGCTGATTCAGATAGCCCTTGAAAGGGAGTCTAGGGGCATCGCATTCACGTATAATGAACCAATAGTCTCTTTCGAGTTCATTCTTGACACCTCGAGAGCGGCGGCAAAGGAAGGAATTTACAGTGTGCTTGTTACAAACGGTGTGATTGAAGAGGAGCCAATGGATCTCCTTTCACAGTCGGTTAGAGCAATGAATATCGATTTAAAGGGTTGGAACGATGACTTCTACATCAATGAAATTGGCACAGAGAAGAGAAATGTTCTAAGATCAATAGAGACGGCAAAAAAGGTAGGAACGCATTTGGAATTGACAACATTAATAATTCCTGGTAAGAATGATTCCACTGAAGAAATGAGAGAAGAGGCAAAATGGATTTCAGAGCTTTCGAAAGACATTCCCCTTCACATAAACAGATATTATCCTAACTACAGGAGTGAGATCCCGCCCACTTCTCCAGAGTCGCTGGTAAGGCTTGCAGATGTTGCAAAAGAATACTTGAGATATGTCTATGTTGGGAACATTAGTCTTCCCGGTCTCTCCGATACGTCATGCCCTCACTGTGGAAATCTTCTGATTGAGAGGAAGGGAATGCGAAGTTCAGTAATCGGCATAGATGAAAAAGGAAGGTGCAATAAGTGCCAGGAAGAGATTCCAGTAGTCTCCTGAGAAGCCGTACTGTAGCCTATGCGTTGCTTTTTATCTCTGCGATGGTTCTGCTGATTTTCGTTTTCTTTCGACAGAAACCTGTTGAGTACTACGACAGAACCGAATACCTTCTTGGGACTTATGTTACCATAAGAGTTTCATCCTCGAAAATGTCTCCTGTTGCTCTGGCAGAAGCCGCCTTAAGCGAGATCAAGCGAATTGACGAAAAATTCGGTAGCCGAACCAATGGCATAATTGCCGAGCTAAACAGAAGTGGAGAGCTTCATGACATCGACAAAGAAACAAGTTTCCTTATTAAGTCCGCTCTTGAGATCTCGAGAAACACATCCGGTGCATTCGATCCTACACTTTATTCGCTAACCAGACTGTGGGGTTTTGACGATGAGTCTTCGTTGAGAAGAATTCCTTCAGAAGATGAAATCGAAGCCGCTCTACGTTCCACCGGATTCTCCAGGATCACGTTCGATGAGAAGACAGGATATGTCTCGCTGTCGGACGGTGCAATGATGGATCTTGGAGCGATTGCAAAGGGATACGCAGTAGATATGGCTATTGCGAAGATCAAAGCGCTCGACGAGGGAGCGACTGGCTTCATTGATGCTGGCGGAGACATTGGGGTAATCGGTCCGAAGTACGGAAGCAGGCCGTGGATAATCGGTGTGAGAGATCCGAGAGGGGAGAGTGTCCAAGACGTTATCGAGTATATCTATCTATATGATGGTGCAGTTGCTACTTCTGGGGACTATGAAAGATTTTTTGTGGAAGACAACGTACGTTACCACCACATTCTCGATCCAGAGACTGGATACCCATCCCGCAACGGAGTTATTAGCGCAACCGTTATTGGCAGAAGCGCCATGCTTGCAGATGCATATGCAACTGCCGCCTTTGTGATTGGTATGGAGCCGGGAGTAACATTCTTGCCGAGATTTGGAGCACTCGTTCTTCTCGTAATGGAAGATATGAGTACTTTTAAGTCACCGGGTTTTGAAGTTTATCAGGAGCGATGAAGTTATTCACAAAATACGACTTCGCGCTTGTTGTGTCACTGTTAGCAGTGATTGTGATTCTTTTGTTCCCAAGGGGAACCTCCTCTCATGTAGCTGAGATCTATTTTGATGGGAATCTGATAAGAACCATGAACCTTAAGGAAGACCAACAAGTTTATCTTGATGTTGGAATGCTAGTCAAAGTGGAAGGCGGAAGGATCTCAGTTGTAGATTCCGATTGCCCAGAAAAACTATGTGTTTCACAGGGTGCGATAGACAAGCCGAATATACCGATTGTATGCGTTCCAAACAAGATAATCATAAGAATTCCTTCAGGCATAAGCGACATCGATGTGATAACGCAGTGAGGCTTTTTTTCAAAATATCTAGGTGAAATCCCTTGTGCAACCGGCAAATTTGTCCGCAGAAAAATTTCGGCGCGGGTTTGTCACCTGTCACGAAGATGGAGTAGTAATGGAGGCAAGAAGAGTAACCACACTATCGATGTTAATAGCGATAGGTTCTGTACTTTATCTTCTAGAAACCCTCATACCTTTTCCTTTGCCAGTTCCAGGCGGAAGATGGGGCTTCTCAAATCTTGTCTTGTTATTAGCTCTATCAGGAATGCCATTCAAAGACGTTATCGCCATTTCTATTGGGAAAACCTTCATAGGCAGCCTCTTAACAGGAAGACTAGCAACACCTGGATTCTTGATGGGGATTTCGGGAGCTTCTACATCGGCCTCAGTTATGTGGCTACTTAGCAAAACAGAGAAATTCGGCTTGATAGGAATCAGCCTTGTCGGTGCTTCTGTCAATAATTTCACTCAATTGCTGGTTGCTTCAACGATAGTTGTGAAAAGCTTTGAGATCGTTTTTCTTTACCCTTACATGTTGCTTCTTGGATCGATATCGGCAGTAATCAATGCTTATATTGCATTTGAAGTCATTCGAAGGATTGGTGATACTCTTTGGCAAGACTGATATTAGGTTCATCTTCTCCCAGAAGAAAAGAGCTCTTTCGGCTACTAAGAATCCCCTTTGAGATCGTCCCTCCCGAAGGAGTTGAAGAGAATCTCTCTGAGAGATACTCCGAAGCTGAGCTTTCGGAGCTATCTCACAGAAAGGCCCAAAACGTCTATCTCAGACGTCCCGATTCAATAGTTGTGGGAGCAGATACAGTAGTTGTGCTAGATGGATTTGTGCTTGGAAAACCAAGTTCTGTTGATGAGGCGTTCAGGATGCTTTCGTCCCTTACAGGAAAAACTCACTCAGTATACACATCACTGTCAGTAGTTTCCGAGAAGATCGCCTTCGAGTTTATTGAAGAGACCGAAGTCACTTTCAGAGAAGTACCTGAGAGAGTTTTGCGAGAGTATGCGGAAAGCGGCATCTCTCTGGACAAAGCCGGCGCATACGGAATACAGGATTACGGCGCACTCTTCGTGAAATGCATCTCAGGAGACTTTTACAATGTGATGGGATTACCAGTTGGAAGGCTATGGCAGGAGCTTCATTCGCGGGGGGTAGAATAAAATGGACACCCAATTGATGCCAAGGGAGAAACTGATAGAATACGGTGCCGGCTCTCTCACCAATAGTGAACTAATAGCAATTCTGCTGAGAACAGGAAGCAAAGGCAAAGGTGTAATTCAGATGAGTGAAGAGCTTCTCAACTACTATGGTTCGTTGACTGCGCTTCTTTCTGCTGAGGTATCTGAACTCATGAATATCAAAGGCCTCGGCACAGCAAAAGCCGTGTGTCTGAAAGCCTCTCTTGAACTAGGGCAGAGAATCTTCAGAGAAATGTCGGAAAATACAAGGGTACGTCTTGACGAACCGGAGGGTGTCTACTGTCTTTGCCATGATATGGCCTTCATGGATAGGGAGACAGTAAGAGTGATTTCTTTAGATACCAAACTGAACTACAGAGGTCTCAACACTGTGAGCATAGGAATTCTGGATTCTTCCCTTCTTCATCCCAGAGAGGTCTACAAACCCGCCATCAGCAGAACTGCCGCAGCAATAATCCTCGTCCATAATCACCCCTCCGGTGATCCATCTCCCAGCAAAGAGGACGAAGGCATTACCTCTAGGATTAGAAACGCTGGAGAAACTCTCGGAATTAAGATGCTGGATCACGTTATAATAGGAAGCGGCAGATACTATAGTTTTGCAGCAGGAAAGGTCTTCACAGCGGAGGTGGCGCATAATGATTTCGAGAGAAGAGGCAATGCTTCTTATAAGAAACAACATACATTCAAAGAATCTAATTAAGCACGTACTTGCTACTGAGGCGGTAATGAAAGCTCTGGCTGAAAAGCTGGAACAGGATAGAGATGTTTGGGCTATGGCAGGGCTTCTCCATGATCTTGACTACGAATTCACAAAGGATAATTTCAATGAACACGGTAACAAGTCCGTGCAGATGCTTGAAGGAAAGGATCTTCCCAACGAAGTGAAAGATGCTATTCTAGCGCACTGTGATAAGAAGGAGAGGGAGTCACTTATTGAGAAAGCCATTTATGCAGCCGACCCTGTGACAGGGTTCATAGTAGCTGCCGTCCTTATCAGAAAAGGAACCCAACTTGTCGATATTGATGTCGAATTCCTCTTGAACAGATTCAAGGAGAAGTCGTTTGCTAAGGGCGCAAGCAGGGAGCAAATGGCAAGTTGTTCAGAATTTGGAATTTCCCTTCCGGAGTTTCTCTCTCTTTCCTTAAGAGCTATGCAGGGAATTTCAAATGATTTGGAGCTTTGAGATTTCAAAAAGAGTGAGAGAAGGAAAGGTGATGCGATGATTAAAGAATCAGTTAGGAACGAAATCAGGAGATACAAGGAAGAATACTCCCCTGTTGTTAGAGAACTGCCCGATAAACTAAATGTCTCGAGATTCATCGACCATACTCTTCTGAAGGCCGACGCAACACCAGAAATGGTAAGAAAGCTTTGTGAAGAAGCTATGCGTTATGAGTTCTGGAGTGTCTGTGTGAATAGCGGATACATTCCTTTGGCAACTAAGTTGCTCGCAGAAAGTGATGTAAAAAAGACGGTTGTTGTGGGATTTCCTTTGGGACAGATGTCAAGTGAAGCAAAAGTTTTCGAAGCTTCATGGGCCTCTGACAATGGGGCAGACGAGTTTGACATGGTGATCAACGTGGGCCTTCTGAAGGCTGGAGAGTACGAAACCGTTTTTGATGACATAGTTAAAGTGGTAGAATCGGCTCATGGAAAACCTGTTAAGGTGATTTTGGAAACTTGTTTGTTGACCGTAGAAGAGAAGATCGCTGGCTGCGTTATTTCGAGAGAGGCAGGTTCCGCTTTCGTGAAGACTTCTACCGGTTTCTCCTCAGGTGGAGCAACTATAGAAGATGTTTCGCTTATGAAATTTGTGGTCGGTGACAAATGCAGAGTAAAGGCCTCCGGAGGTGTCAAGTCAAGAGAAGATGCTCTCAAAATGATAGTCGCCGGCGCAAACAGGATAGGTACAAGTTCTGGTATAAAGATAGTGACTGGAGAATCAAATGATAATTGGGGGGGTTATTAAAATGGATTTCTGCACACTACCAGTTAAAGACTTCTTGAAGAAAGTTGCTGAGAAATCTGCAACTCCAGGAGGCGGAGCAGTAGGTGCGGTCGTAGCTGCTCTCGCAGCGTCATTAGGGTCTATGGTTGCGAACTTGACCATTGGCAAGAAGGGATACGAAGATGTTGAAGGTCATATGGAGTCCGCTTTAGAAGTCTTTGAGTCAGAAAGCAACTACCTATGTGATCTTATGAACCGCGATATCCAGGCGTTCGACCAGGTGATGTCAGCCTATAAGATGTCAAAGGCCACAGATGATGAAAAGAATAGCAGGGAGATGAAGGTTCAGCAGGCTTTGAAAACAGCAATAGAAGTGCCTTTTGATCTCGCCAGACGCTGCAAGAATATCATTTTCAACGTCGAACGACTTGCCAAGTGGGGGAACTCAAATGTGCTTTCGGACGCAGAAAGTGCCGCTCACCTTCTTCATGCGGTTTACAAAATAGCTAAAGCCAACGTAATGATAAACATGAAATCTCTTAAAGACCCTGATTATGGCTCGTGGGTAAATGAAGAAATGAAGCAGTTGGAAAAACAGATAAACGCTTCCTACGAGAAAATCATCGAGATAATCGGGAAGCGAAATGGTTGAGCTGAGCATCAGAGCATCTAGCACCGAATCAAAGGCAAGAACCGGCATTATTAGTACTCCTCACGGAGAGTTTGATACGCCAGTGTTTATGCCGGTTGGGACCAATGGAACAGTTAAGGGAATATGGCAAGACCAGCTCCATGAACTCGAAGCAAGAATAATACTTGGCAACGCTTTTCATTTGTTCTTGCGCCCGGGGCTCGATATTCTACGAGATTTCGGTGGACTTCACAAGTTCATGTCTTGGGGTCATTCAATCCTAACGGATAGCGGGGGGTTCCAGGTTTTCTCGCTAAAAGACAAAAAGGTGAGCGATGAAGGAGTTAAGTTTCGCTCACCGCTTGATGGGAGGAGTCTTTTCGTTACTCCAGAGCTTTCGATGGAGATACAAGAAGCTGTTGGATCAGACATTGCAATGGCTTTTGATGAGTGTACTGAACCAAGTGCAACAAAGGAATACGTAAGGAATTCCGTGAATAGAACAACGGCTTGGGCAAAGAGATTTTTGATCGCACATAGAAGGAACAGTAAGCAGTCCTTTTTCGGTGTAGTTCAGGGAGGGTTCTTCAACGACTTAAGAGAAGAAAGCGCTTCTCAAATAACCGCCATGGATTTTGACGGGTTTGCACTAGGCGGGTTGAGCGTCGGAGAGGATTTTGAGACTACCGAGAGGGTGCTTTCAAGCTCTGTCGAGTTTCTACCGGAGGATCGGCCTAGATATCTAATGGGAGTCGGGACACCCGAACTGATAATGGTTGCTGTCGAAAACGGCGTTGACATGTTCGACAGTGTTCTCCCCACAAGGCTAGGAAGGCACGGGGCAGCTCTTACATCGCGGGGAAGAGTTAACCTGAAATCGGCGAGAAACAAGTTGGACAGATCTCCTGTTGATCCATTTTGTCAATGCAAAGTCTGTTCAACATACAGTAAAGCGTACATTCATCACCTTTTTACGAGGGATGAGATACTTGGAAAGACTCTGTTGAGTTACCATAACATCAGCTTTCTTATGCAGTTCGTGAAGAAGATCCGAGAGGCTATACTTGAAGATAGACTGGCTGAATTCAAAAACTACTGCCTAGAAACCGGCCTTATTCAAGCAGTTAATCCAAAGACTTCTGAAGAACGTATGGGGTGATAAGATGAAGAAGCTCTTGATTTTAGTGGTCGTATCTCTTGGTGTGGTTACTGCGGCATTGAATCCATTCTCGCTTCAAACAGGAGGAAATGGCATACTGGCAAAAGGGTATAGTTCGGGATTTGGAAGTCCATCAGATCTCTATGGAGTACTCAATTCAGCATTTTCATCGAGCTTTGTTGAACTCACCACAACCGCTTCCCCTTCATCAAATGAGCGTGGACTATACGTTCAGTTATTTGAGGACTCCGATGACGGAATGGCTGGAATGCTTCAGTACTATATGGATATTGGCAAAACGTCAAGTATTAGGTCTCTCAGCTACATGATATCTGGCGAACTTGGGCCCCTAACTGCCTATGGCGTAGATCTACAAATAAACATGTCCACCGCAACAACAACAAACTACGGTGTCGCAATCAAGGGTGGTATTACTGGAAAGGCTTACGAGATCCTGGACTACGTAGTAGCCTTCAGTAGTTCTATTTGGAATAGCGGTTCATCCGCAAATTCGATCGATCTTCTGGCAGGAATACGATTTGTTCCTGACCCTTTCATGATAGGACTTGAATTGGGAACAAGAGAGGGATTGGAAATCAAGTATTTTGGCCTTTCGACACAGTATACATACAACAGTCTTTTTTCGGCTCGAGCAGGAGTCTCGATGAACGCGGATCTTCTCGGAAACATGGATTTTCTTGTCGGAGGAGGAATCGAGGTTAGGGTTGGAGACATGCTTATTACATCCGGAATTGGTACTAACCTCACTAATAAGATCGAATCTATTAGTTTCGAGAGAACCTGGAGTGTGGGGCTTCTTGGCCGGTGGTGATTCTTTATTTACTAATCCTTAGTACCTAGCGTTTTCCGAGGTGATAGAATCCATTTACCCGTATAATCCCGCGAATCGGCGCGGGAGTTTCTACAGAAGGCCATAACCTTCTTTCTACGGCGTGCATTAATACTACCCCGCCTGGGGGTTTTTTCTTTCGGAGGCAAAATGGACAGGATTATTGTTCTTGACTACGGATCTCAATACACGCTCCTTCTCGCTCGACGAATACGAGAAATCGGTGTTCTTTGCACCGTAACAACTCCGGACTGCTTCACATTCGACAACAGCATAAGAGGCGTTGTTCTTTCTGGCGGCCCGCAAAGCGTCTATGAAGAAGGCTCTGCTGATGTCCCTGAACAACTACATGAACTCTCCGTGCCTATCCTCGGAATATGCTACGGAATGCACCTGCTGGCAAAACGAATGGGAGGGTTTGTCTCACGCGGAATTCGTGGCGAGTATGGCCTCACTGCGATATCTGTCGACACTAATCATCTTCGTGGAATCCCTAGTGAGATAGAAGTTTGGATGAGTCATGGAGACGAAGTAACCAGTCTACCTGAGAGTTGTTCAGTCATTGCCCGAAGCAGAAATGGAACGATTGCCGGATTCACGAACGGTAGAGACTTGGCCTTTCAATTTCATCCAGAGGTTCATCAAACTCAATATGGAAAGGAGTTGATAGAAAAGTTTGTACTTGGCATATGCGGAGCTTCTCGGGATTGGAAGATCTCTGATTTCGCGAATGAGAAGATTGGAGAGATCCGAAGAACCGTTGAAGGGAAAAAGGTTGTTGGCGGGCTTTCTGGAGGGGTTGATTCGACTGTAGCTGCAGCATTGACAACCAGAGCAATAGGCGACGACTTCATCGGAATCTTCGTAAATCATGGCTTGATGAGAAAGAACGAGGAACTTGAAGTCCCAGGAACTCTGAAGAGTCTCGGTATGAACGTTATAACTGTTGATGCGTCCCAAGAGTTTTTCTTTGCACTAAAAGGGATTGTTGATCCCGAGGACAAGAGGAGAGCGATAGGAGAGACATTCGTCAAGGTCTTCGAAAGAGAAGCAAATAAACTGAGTGCAGACTTTCTTCTGCAGGGAACGATCTACTCTGATGTCATTGAATCCGGCGCATCCTCCAGAAGTGCGGAGAAGATCAAGAGTCACCACAATGTTGGTGGTCTGCCTGAGAATATGAAACTGACGCTCCTCGAGCCAATAAGAGAACTCTTCAAAGATGAAGTAAGGAATCTTGGTAGATCTCTCGGCATAGATGAAACCCTGATTAACAGACAACCCTTTCCTGGACCCGGCCTAGGGGTGAGGATAATCGGCGAAGTAACAGCCGAAAGGGCAAGAATATTAAAGGAAGTTGACTCTATCTTTCTCGAAGTGCTTGAAGAATCGGGCGAAATAGAAAGGATCTGGCAGTCCTTTGCGGTGCTGCTCTCAATTTCAAGCGTCGGGGTTAAAGGTGACAAGAGATCATATGGTTCCGTAGTTGCACTTAGAGCCGTAGATAGCCATGAAGGCATGACTGCTTCCTGGCATGCGCTTCCTCATAACCTTCTTAGAGAAGTCTCTTCAAGGATTACGTCTCGGGTGAAGGAAGTCGGAAGGGTCGTTTTCGACATAACTGACAAACCTCCTGCAACCATCGAATGGGAGTGAGAAGAAGACGGTAACCCAGCCGGACAGCTATTCAGAAAACCAGTGGTGCTCAAAGCACCCTCATTGAGGTAGGTTTGCTTTCCAGTTTTTCTTACGAGAAAGCGCTTTCTGCTCTTTCAATGACCGAATAGATATCCGGGAACAGAAAGATAAGATCGTATAAAAAAGAAGACGCCTTCAGGCGTCTTCCTGGAGCGGAAGACGGGGTTCGAACCCGCGACCCCCTGCTTGGCAAGCAGGTGCTCTACCACTGAGCTACATCCGCATGAAGAGAATCATTCTCTGGTGCGAGAGGAGGGACTTGAACCCTCACAGGTCTCCCCACTGGATCCTAAGTCCAGCGCGTCTGCCAATTTCGCCACTCTCGCTGGTGACTCGCGCGGGATTCGAACCCGCGACCCCCTGATTAAAAGTCAGGTGCTCTACCTGCTGAGCTAGCGAGTCGCTCCCACTTACAGTCTCCAGCCTGCGCTGGCAGAAAGATTATATCATCACATCATCTGCCTATCAAGTGGAGAGAATTATTAAGATAATGTGAAACAGCAAGGATTGGCCAGAACCAATGCTAGTACAAAGAGTCCAAATGAGATGTTACTATCTAGCTAGGAGGTATAGAATGCTGTTACTTGCTGACGTGGGAAACACGACGACCGTTTTTGGTCTCGACAGTGGGAGCAAAATAGAGGCTGTATGGAGGCTTCCTTCTTTGAGGCTCGAGACGGAAGATGAACTATTCGTCATTCTTGAAGGACTCTTGAGGTACGAACAAGCTTCACTTTCGAGTATAAAAGGGCTTTGTGTGGCAAGCGTTGTTCCAAGACTAAACTCAACAATTGATTACTTCGCCAGAAAATATCTGTTGGAACCGGCCATGTTTGTCAAGGCCGATAGGTTTGTTTCTGTCGATCTGGAAACAGACAACCCTTCGGAAATTGGTGCCGATAGACTGGCAAACGTAATGGGCGCGAAGGAATGTTACGGAGCCAACGTAATCGTTGTCGATGTTGGGACTGCAATTACCATAGATATTGTTATGGATGGCGCATTTGCAGGTGGCGCAATTCTTCCTGGACCTGAAACGGCGATGTCTGCTCTCTTCTCCAGGACTGCAAAGCTGCCGGAAGTCGAGCTCTTCTTTGAAGACCACTACTTCGGAACGAGTACTGAGGACAACCTTAGAATCGGTATAGTAAACGGAACGTATTTCGCTCTGCAGGGAATTATTAGCGAAATCGAGAAGCAGTTTGATGTCAAGCCGAAAATCGTTGGAACGGGTGGAAAAGCACGTCTCTTCATTACTGAAGATGGGTTCATAGAAATGGACGACCCTTATCTAACCTTGAAGGGAATAAGATCCTATTACAATCGAGTGAAGTCATTTGAAAAGAATATTACTGATCAATCCTTGGATTGAAGATGTATCAGCCTACGATTACTGGCTAAAGCCTTTGGGGTTATTGTACATATCTTCTGCTCTGAAAACCCTTGGAGTTGAACCGGTCTTAGTTGACTGTCTTGATCGATACGATTCGGACCTTCTCTCATATTCCTCCGGTTCAGGTGAAAAATACTTCGGAACCGGGAAGTTCGTGGAAACCGTTGTTCCAAAACCAGACTGTATAGCTTCCATCCCAAGAAGGTTCAAGAGGTTCGGTTTTCCTGAAGAAGTATTCAGGAGCAAACTGCAACAACTAGACCACGTTGACGGTGTCTTCGTTACTTCTATGATGACGTACTGGCATTATGGAGTGAGCGACACAATAAGGGTTGTTCGCCAAGAGTTGCCGTCAATACCTATTGTGCTTGGTGGGGTCTACGCAACGCTGCTTCCGGAACACGCAAAAAGGAATGCAGGGGCAGATTTGGTCTGTCCCGGAACGGGAATGAAGCCTATAGAGAAGGCTCTGCTATTCCTCGGAATAAACAAATCTGTTCAGTCTGATTGGTTTGATGAGCTTAGTCCCGATTACTCGGCCTACGAATCTCCGCATTATGCTGTTGTAATAACCAGTCTAGGGTGCCCTTTCAGATGCGTTTACTGCGCAAGTAGTTATCTATGGCGCCATTTCTTAAGAAGAGATCCGACAAAGACTGCAGAGCATATCGAGTACCTGGTTAAATCATCGAATCTCTCAGACATTGTCTTTTTTGATGACGCGATTCTTGTTGGTGGCGGTTTCAAGACACTTATGAAAGAAATCGAACATCGTAGCATAAGAACAAGGTTTCACCTGCCTAATGGAGTGCACGCGCGATTTGTAGACAGGGAAACCGCAGATTTGATGTACGCTAATAACTTCAAGACGATTAAAATCGGACTGGAGACTTCAGATCGAGCCTTGCAAACTTCCACAGGGGGGAAAGTTTTTCTTAACGATATCTACAGAGCCGTCGATAACCTCTCAAAGGCCGGATTCACCTACAAGGAGATTAGCGCCTACATCATGCTGAATCTACCTGGACAGAGCGAAGAAGATGTACTGGACTCACTGAGAATCTGTGAAGAGTTAGGCCTGTCCCCAAGTCTTAACGAATTCACGCCTATACCAGGAACTCTGCAATGGAAAGAACTAATTGAAAGAGGTTCATTTGCTGAAGATATTGACCCACTACTTCTTGACAACTCGATCATTCCGCACTGGTGGAAGCAGGGATTCTCGTTGGACACTGTGCAGAGACTAAAAGAAGCGGCGTGGTCATTACGGAGGAAGTTGAGTGGAGAGTGATCTATTTCTCGCATTTGGTAGCAATATCGACAACAGACTGAATTACATCGCGGAAGCTTTCACAAAGCTCATCGAATTGGGATTGCCCCTTTTAGAGGTCTCGTCAGTATACACTACACAACCGTACGGAAACACAGAGCAGGATGATTTCCTGAACTGTGTCGGCAAGTTCCGTTACTCAGGAGATGTCAGGTTACTCATAAGAGATATTAAGTTCATTGAAAATGCTGTTGGCAGAGTTCAAAGATTCAGATGGAGTCCGAGGGAGATTGATATCGATATCTTGCTTCACGGAAAAACGGTTCTCCAGACAGTAGAGCTTACAGTTCCTCATAGCGATATAATTAATAGGAAGTTCGTTCTGGTCCCCTTGCTTGAAATTGATAGGGAGCTTAAGGACCCGAGAGACGGCACTCTCTTTTCGGATCATTTAGAGAGGCTGGGACAGGAGAGTTGGCCTAAGCCCTTCTTGAAAGCCAGACGCTTCAGAGAATTAATCGACCGGGAGGTGAAGAAATGAGAGGCAAACAATCCCGTTTCATCGTAGCGCTATTGTTTCTGGTAATTCTGGTTTCTTCCTGTGGAAGCTCCAGAGTTGACCTGGTACCTGGTAGGTTCGCAGGATTCACTATGAGTGGCTACATGGACATTTCAACGACTACAAGTGTTGGAGGCAGACTATTAGGCTTTACTCTTAATGAAGACTCTCTTCTTCTTCATAAAGAATTCGCAAAAGGAACGAAGGAGCTCAGCATATATATAGCGAAATTCGAGACCGCTTCAGGGACCACAAGTCTCTGGTATTCGCTGATTAGAGAAATTTCAAATGAATTCAGAGCGCTCGTAAGTGCGATACCGTGGATCTATGGAGAATTTTCGGGGAAGATCGATGGAGGATTTGTGAAGACGTGGTTCTCGGGAAAGTGGCTGTATTTGTTCATAGGTAGTTCCAAAGAGGAGGTAAACTCTGCAGTTGATGCCTTCAAAGAGTTCGAAAAGAGTCTGGTGAGATCCGTTGAATCATAAGCCCTACAAAGATCTGAAGACTCACCTGAGGCTTAAGTACGGCGAGTATGTTCATAGAGTCCCACTTGATGCCGGTTTTTCATGTCCTCATAAAGTCAATGGAATTGGAGGTTGCATATACTGCGATCCTTCGGGAAGCGGGTTCTCTGTTGACTCCAGTCTTTCTTTGAGGGAACAGCTCTTTCAAAGAATATCTCTTCTTAGAAAAAAGGGAATTGGAAAGTTCATGGCATACTTTCAGGCCAACTCGAATACGTACGCACCAACTGAAAGACTGAGAACAGTGTACAGAGAGGCTCTCATTGAAGATGTAGTAATACTGGACATTTCGACAAGACCGGATCTTGTGTCGGAAGAAGTACTGGATCTTCTGGAGGAGTTCTCCGAAGAAGTTGACGTTATTCTTGAACTCGGTCTTCAGAGCATTAATCCAAACACTCTGAAAGCTATTAATAGAGGACATACGCTTGCACAATTTGTCGATTCTTCATTGAGAGCGAGAAAGAGAGGTATTGAGGTAGTCACTCACGTGATAGCCAATCTGCCTTGGGATACCGAAGAGGATGTCTGCGAAGCGGCAAGGTTGATCTCAGTACTTGGTATCGAAGGAGTTAAGATTCACTCTCTGTACATTGTTGAAGGCACTGAGCTAGCGAGAATGTATAAGAAGGGAAAAGTGGACCTAGGTACTGCAGAGCAATTTGTGGAGAGAGTCATTCTCTTTCTTGAGCATTTGAACGAAAACGTAATAATCCACAGACTCGTCTCCGATCCGCCGATCGAAGGTACTCTCTTCGGTAACTGGGGAATGTCGAAGATCAAGCTCTTGAATATGATCGAGAGAAAGATGATAATTGAAGGTAGATATCAGGGCATTAAGGCCTTGGCAATCTAATCGGGAAGCGAAACGTGTGACCGCGGAAATTCCGAGGAAAGTCCGGACTCCATGGGCAGGGGCGCTGGGTAATACCCAGGGAGAGTGATCTCCGGAAAGGGCCATAGAAAAGAAGACCGCCTTAGGGCAAGGATGGAAAGGTGAAGGTAAGAGCTCACCGGCTGTCGGGCGACCGGCAGGCCTGGTAACCCCCGTCTGGAGCAAGTCCAAGCAGAAAGGGTCTGAGGATGCCCACCAAATCCCTTTCGGGTAGGATGCAAGAGGGCTATGGTAACATGGCTCCCAGATAGATGGTCACAGTAACAGAATCCGGCTTACGGTTTCGCTTCCCGTTTTTCTTTTTGGAGTGCCTTATGAATATACCAATGACGACCGAAGAGATGGTAGAAAGAAACTGGAACGTTCTCGATGTGATCCTTGTAACGGGGGATGCTTTTGTTGATCATCCTTCCTTTGGAACTGCAATGATAGCCAGGGTCCTTGAATCTGATGGGTGGAGAATTGGTGTTATCTCACAACCCGACTGGAGAACAACCACAGAGATCAGAGCGCTGGGAAGACCAAGACTCTTCTTTGGTGTGACCTCTGGGAATGCCGATTCGATGGTTGCAAACTATACTTCAACCGGGAAGAAGAGAAAGAGCGATGATTACACACCAGGAGGGATCGGGGGAAAGAGACCCGATAGGGCAGTGACGGTCTATGCTAACCTAATTAGGCAGGCATTTAAAGACACAATTGTAGTTATTGGAGGCATAGAAGCTAGTCTGAGAAGATTCTCTCATTTTGATTGGTGGAGCGACAGAATAAAGAAGTCGATTCTCCTTGATTCCAAAGCCGATTTGCTTGTTTATGGAATGGGAGAAAAACCGATTGTGGAAATTGCCAGAGAGATTGCTAATCAAGGAAGAGTGTCTCACAATGTAGAGGGTACAGCTTTCTGGTCAAGCGCAAAACCGGATGGAGTGGAACTCCCATCACATGAGTCTGTAGTCCGCAACAAGAAGGATTACTTCAAGCTCACCAGAATGATCCACGAAGAGACCGATGCCGCAAGAGGGAATCGGCTTTACCAGCTCCAGGATAACAGATATGTTGTTCAGAACAAACCGCCAGTTGTTATTCAAGAGGAGCTGGACTCATTCTACTCTCTTCCTTTCACTCGTACCGTGCATCCTGTATCTCTCTCCAAAGGTAGAGTTAAAGCTGTTGATACGGTACGCTATTCAGTGACGAGCCATAGAGGTTGCTATGGTCAGTGCAATTTCTGCGCAATTGCCCTTCATCAGGGAAGGACAGTAGTCTCAAGAAGTGAGACATCTATTCTTGACGAAGTCGTTTCTCTCACAAGAGATGGTAATTTCAGAGGAACCGTAACTGACATAGGTGGACCAACGGCGAACATGTACGGCTACGAGTGTTTGGTTAAGCTGAAGGCTGGAGCCTGCCGAACCAAGAGATGCCTCTTCCCGGAGGTATGCGGCTCTTTGGAACCTGATCATTCAAGATATTTGTCTCTTCTAAAAAGAGCGAGAGAAATTCCTGGAGTAAAACATGTATTCGTCTCCTCGGGCATCAGATATGATCTCATTCTAGGTGATAAAAGATACGGGAAGGAATTTCTGAAGGAACTAATGAAAAACCACGTCTCGGGGCAGCTGAAGATAGCTCCAGAGCACACAGTCGATCATGTGCTTGAACACATGTGCAAACCCTCGAATAAGATGCTGACTAGCTTTCTTGAAGAAGTTGATCGGCTATCAGACAGAAAAAACTTCGTTGTTGGTTACTTCATCGCGGCCCACCCAGGGTGCACGATTCGGGACATGGAAGAACTAAAGAGATTTATTCGAGAGAAAATGCGCTATAATCCTGAGCAAGTCCAGATTTTCACTCCTTCACCTTCGACACTCTCCACGGCTATGTATTACACTGAGATGACTTCAGAAAATGGCGACTCAATCTTTGTAGAAAAGTCCTCAGGTTCTAGAAAAGCACAAAAAGAGGTTTTAACTGAAAGACGAACCCTAGAAGGAAAACCTCACAAGGATATACGCAGTACCGGCAGCAAGGGTCATGATCGTCAACGGCATTGAAAACTTCAAGAAATCCGAATAACTCAGCTTTTCCCTTGAATGCTTTTCTATCAGTCCGACACCAACCATATTGGCTGCGGCGCCCGCAATTGAGAAACTCCCCCCAAAACACGCTGAGATCGATATCACCCACCAAACATCCATGGGAACTCCGTATTTTGCAGTCATCCCCTCAATAACGGGAATCATAAATGTTACAGCCGGCACCGCACCGATAAAACCGCTCATGAGTGCAGATAACCAGTAAAGTGTTAGAAAGAGAATGATCCTGTTGCCCGAAAGAGAACCAAGTAGATCGGAAATAGATGACGTAATACCTACTTGTTGGAGTGCCGACGCAAGCACAAACAACCCCATGAAGAAAAAGATCGTGTCCCATTCGATATCCTCAGACAGACTTGAAAAACTCTTACCGCTAAGGATCATCGCAGCAGCAGCACCGCCGAGGGCAATCAAAGATGGCTCAACTCCTATCAAGTCGTGCAGAAGGAATCCTGCTATTATTCCAAAAAACACGGTCAGCGACTTGTACAGTGAGGATTTTGAGACTATAGCCTTGTTGGGATCCATACTTGCAAGCCGCTGAAGTTTGTCTCCCATCAATCTATAACTCTTGAAAACCCTTCTGTCAAGAAAGACGACAGTAATTAGCAGTGCAATGAGAGTAATAGGGCCATCTATCCTTATGAAATCCATAAATCCGAATCCACTCGCTGAACCGACAAGGATATTGGGCGGATCTCCAATCAGCGTTGCCGTTCCTCCAACGTTTGCGGCGAGGACACCCGCAAGCAGGAAGTTTCTGGGGGAGACTTCCAGAGAATCCGCAACAAGAAATATTATCGGGGCAAAGAGAAGTATAGTAGTGACGTTGTCTAGAAAGGCAGAGAAAAGCGCAATTGTAACCATAAAGAAGACTAATAATGCTCTAACATTTCCCTTCGAAATCCTCACAACATGAACAGCCACAAACTCGAAGAACCCTGTTGTCCTAAGAGTGCCGACCACTATCATCATTCCGATAAGAATGCCTATCGTATTGAAGTCTACAAGAAAACCAATTTCCTTCATATCGAAGTTAGGTATTACTTTAGAAAGAAGTATGATTATACCTGCTGCAAACGCAACGGTAGATCTATTGAATTTACCAGATATTATGAGAATGTAAGCCAGAACAAAAACAACTAGAACGAACAACCACTGCATTTCGAGTCACCTCTCGAAAATGAACTATAACAGTATATCACCAACCAATTCCTTGAACAATGGACAAAAATTTTCAGTCAAATTGATACCGGAGTAGCCAACTCGAAGAAGGAGGTCAGAGTTATGAAGAAGGTTTCTGTAGTACTTGTTGTAGTTATGTTATCAGTGGCTTCTCTGGCCCTGGTTAATGAAGGCTACGAGAGCCCAGTTATTAACGTAGTTGAAGCAGCAGGACCAGCAGTTGTCAAAGTAGACGTTGAGGCGACAAGGAAATATTCCATCAGAGATCCTTACGGTTTCGAGGAATTCTTCAGGCGTTTTTTTGGTGAAATTCCCGATCAGAAGGTGACCGGCGTTGGGTCCGGGTTCATCTTCAGTAAAGATGGCTATATTTCACTAACGAACATGTTGTCGCTGGAGCAGACAAGATATCGGTATCTCTTCTCGACGGCAACGTCTATCCGGCAAAGTATATTGGAGGAGACGCCGAACTAGACATTGCCGTGATAAAGATCGAACCGGACGGTGCCGATCTTCCCATTGTTGAAGTCGGTGACTCCGACTCTCTTAGGATAGGCGAATGGGCAATTGCGATAGGCAATCCTTTTGGTCTAAAACACACAGTTACCCTCGGCGTGATCAGCGCTGTCGGCAGGCAGCTACCGAAACCCGACGGTAACGGAGTCTATTCGAATCTTATCCAGACTGATGCAGCAATCAACCCCGGTAATAGTGGAGGTCCACTCCTCAACATTTATGGTCAGGTTATCGGAATCAACACAGCCATTATATCTCCCGACGTTGGGACTTCTCTTGGCTTCGCAATACCGATCAACGTTGCTATGAGATTCGTTGATTCGATAATCGAAACGGGATCGGTTCAGAGGGCTTATCTGGGAGTGTACATGGACTCCGTCACTGAGGCAATCTCTCGATCGTTGGGTCTCAAAGTTGATAAAGGCGCCTTAATAACCGATGTCGTACCTGACTCAGCTGCTGACAAGGCGGGAATTAGGCCACAAGACGTAATAGTCGGATTCGAAAATCTTGAGATCTCAAACTCCTCTGAGCTTAGAGCAGCTGTACTCAACTACCCTGCTGGTTCTCAAGTTAGAATCACGATCGACAGGTTCGGAGAGAGGATTGTTGTAACTGCAGTCCTTGGGACCCTTTCTCAAGAAAGTACTTCTTCACAGGAAGAGAGTGAAGAGCCAAAAGCTTTCGAGAGCTCTTTAGGCCTCTCGGTTTCCGAGATAACTCCTGAAGACAGAGAGCGTCTCGGCCTTTCTCAAGAGTTCAGAGGGATAATCGTTAGGAGTGTAAGCACAGAAGGAATAGTATACAGGCTGGGCATAGGGAAAGACGACATAATAACCCGTTTAAGCATAAATGGAAATCAGGTGGCTATTGATAATGTAAGTGCTTTTGAAGAAGCTGTTGATAGCATAAGAGAGGGAGATTACGTGGCTTTCTTCGTCTATAGAAGCGGCGTAAGATTCGTTGCTTCTTTCCAGTTCTAAAATGGAAATGCCGTCACCCTTCGAAGGTGACGGCTTACCCCCTTTAGTCCCCTGTGCAGGATCAACGCCTAAATTATAGCACAGGGGTTTTTTCTTTCCAAAATCATTGTTATAGCGAAGTGACAAGTAGAACTGCCTTGACAGAAAGTTTGCCATCTACAAAAGCTGTAGCATCTATTTTGGCAAGATTCATCTTTCTTCCAATCAGTCTGATTGAGTATTCAAGTCTGCATGGAGGTTTAACTATGGTCTTGAACCGTGCTTTTTCTATTCCTACGAACAAAGGGGTTGTCCCAGGCTTTAGAAGAAGAATTCCCGCCGTTTGTGCTAGACCCTCAATTATTAGTACTCCCGGGTAGATTGGGCACCCGGGAAAGTGGCCTCTGAAAACGGGATCATCTTCAAGGATATCTCTGTAAGCTTTAGCCTCCGTTTCTCCAATAGATGTTACACCGTCCACTAACAGAAAAGGGTCTCTGTGAGGAATTCTCTCTTGAACATACTCCTTGTCTTTCAAAGCTCTCCTCCTGTAGCGTTTCCGGTCAATAAGACCGCAAAGCGTCCGAAATCCATACTTTATTGGTCTCCTTGGGCCCTGGTATAGTGTTGCTGACTCTTTATCAGCATTTCCGTGCCAGGAGGAACGACATTGACGAGACAAAGAAGAACACTAACTGAACTATTAGGAATAAAGTATCCAATATTCCAGGGAGGAATGGCCTGGATTTCAGACAACGGCTTGGCAGGGGCTGTTTCAAATGCTGGCGGGTTAGGGATTATTGCTGGCGGAAGCCTTTCGGCGGAAGAGTTACAGACTGAAATCCGAAGAACAAAAGAGATCACATCAAAACCTTTTGGCGTAAATATTATGCTTCTCTCTCAGAACATCGAAGATCAAATAGAAGTTGTCTGCCGAGAGAAGGTACCAGTGGTAACGACAGGTGCAGGAAGCCCATCACGCATTATTGAAAGGCTCAAGTCTTCTGGGACTAAAGTAATCCCGGTTGTTGCTTCAACGGCACTTGCACGAAGGCTCGAAAAACAAGGTGCTGACGCAGTAATTGCCGAAGGAATGGAAGCCGGTGGCCATATCGGAAAGGTGACAACAATGGTTCTGGTGGCGGCCGTTGCATCCGTAGTAAAGATCCCTGTTATTGCTGCCGGCGGAATCGCTGATGGAAGAGGGCTCGTAGCAGCTCTTGCTCTAGGGGCAAGCGGAATCCAGATGGGAACAAGGTTCATTTGCACGACGGAGTGTTCGGCACACCATAATTACAAAGAAAGAGTTCTTTCATCAAACGAGCTTGATACAGTCGTTACAGGGATCTCAACCGGACATCCTGTCAGAGCCTTCCGAAATAAATTGACTAGGAAGATTGAAGAACTTGAAAGACAAGGTAACGGAGTCGAGGCAATTGAAAGAGTGGCGATTGGCGGCCTTAAAAGAGCCGCAAGAGAAGGTGATCTCAATTTTGGCTCGCTCATGGCCGGTCAATCTAGTGGATTGATCAGAGACATCAAAAGCGTAAGTGAGTTGTTGGAAGAAATCATCGGGGAAGCCGAAGAGGTCATCGAAGTTTTGGGAGGGATCAAGAGATGGTAGCATGGATATTTCCCGGTCAGGGGAGTCAGTACGTTGGAATGGGAAAGACACTGTTCGAGGAAAGCGCCATAATACGAGAATTCATTGGGCTCTCGGGCCGAATGCTTGGATTTGATATGTTAAGATTGATGCTTGAAGGTCCGGAAAGTGAGTTGACTCTTACACAGAATGCTCAGCCGGCTATTCTCTCTGTCAGCATCGCTCTTTCGGATTTCCTCTCGGAAAGGGGTGCTAAACCCGATATTGTAGCGGGTCTATCTCTTGGAGAATTCAGTGCGCTTACTGTTGCGGGATCACTTGAGTACGCTGATGCTCTTCGACTTGTCAGGTTGAGGGGAATAGCGATGCAAGAAGCAATTCCACCCGGTGAAGGAATAATGGCGGCAATCATAGGTTTACCCAATGAGGCCGTAGAGAAAATCTGCCTGGAAATCTCTTCTGAAGAAGAAGTTATCGTTGCCAATTACAACTGTCCAGGCCAGGTTGTGGTTTCGGGAACTACAGAAAAAGTGCGTTTGGTAACTTCAATGGCACTGGAAGCAGGTGCTAGAAAGTGCGTTGAGCTTTCCGTCAGCGCACCTTTTCACAGTCGATTCTTACAGCCAGTAGGCGATGTCTTGCGGGACTTTCTGAAGGACGTCAAGGTGAGTCCTCCTAAAATCCCCGTGATCTCAAACGTCACTGGCGACTTCTTCCCCGAAGATCCAGAGGAAATCAAAGAACTCATAATCTCCCAGGCATATAAGCCAGTTAAATGGGAACAATCAATAAGAAGAATGATACAACTTGGCTCGGACAGATTCATTGAAGTAGGACCCGGAAAGGTTCTTAGCGGATTTATGAAGAAGATTGATAGAAACGTTTCGATTAGCACAACAGATTGCGAAAGCCTTGAAGTAATAAGAGAATTCCAGGAAATCGTTAACTAAAATACTTTGAAATGAGAGGTGAGTTCAATGGAAAAGACGTCTACTGTACAGGAAAGAGTGATTTCGATCGTAGCAGAGAATCTGAGTATTGAAGCTGGAGAAATCGTCGGAAGTTCAAGATTCATAGAAGATCTTGGAGCTGACTCTCTTGACTTGGTAGATCTTGTAATGGAACTTGAAGACAAATTCGATATCCAGATCAGCGACAGTCAGACCGCAAGCTTCAAGACCATCGATGACGTTGTGAAATTCATAATCAAACTGGAAGAGAGATAGGATGAGAAGAGTCGTAATAACTGGAATGGGTGTAATTTGTTCAATAGGAAAGAACCTATCGGAGTTTTGGGAGTCGCTGAAATCTGGTAGATCTGGTATTGACTGGATTGACACTTTTGATGTCACTCAGTTTGGATCAAAGGTTGCTGGTCAGGTAAAAGACTTCGATCCTGTTGCATTTATGGGCAAAAAAGAAGCAAAAAGAAACGCAAGATTTGTTCAGATGGCTGTTGCTAGTGCTTGCCAGGCGTATGATGATTCCGGTCTGGACGGAAAGATTCCTAATCCCGAAAGGGCTGGGGTGGTCTATGGTGTAGGTCTAGGCGGAATGGATGTCATTGAGGACCAGCACTCCGTCTTGTTGGAAAAAGGCCCCTCGAGAATCAGCCCTTTCCTGATTCCCATGACTATCGCGAATATGGCACCAGGACTTCTCGCCGTACGTTTCAAGTTCAAGGGTACAAACTTCACTGTGTCCACAGCTTGCGCTTCTGGCACAAATGCGATTGGTGAAGCAACGAGGCTTATAAGAAATGGGATAATCGATATCGCGATGACCGGCGGTTCTGAAGCCACGATCACGCCCCTTGCTCTTGCCGGCTTCTCGAATATGACCGCCCTATCACGCGGAAATCCTGAAAATGCTTCAAGACCGTTTGATCGCGAACGCGATGGATTTGTTATGGCCGAAGGATCCGCAACACTGATCATCGAGGAATACGGGCATGCTTTGAAGCGTGGAGCAAAGATCTACGGGGAAATCGCCGGATACGGTTCAACCGATGATGCGTTTCATATCACTTCACCCGAGGAATCTGGTGATGGAGCTTACAGAGCTATGAAAATGGCTCTTGAAGAAGCCGAAGTTGACCCATCAGAAGTTGACTATATTAACGCTCACGGCACTTCTACGCCCTTAAACGACTTGACGGAGACACGAGCCATAAAGCGTCTATTTGGGAGTAGTGATGGGCTCAACATAAGTTCCACAAAGTCAATGGTCGGACATGCCCTGGGAGCCGCAGGAGCAATTGAATCTGTAGCAACTCTTCTTGCAATTCAGAACTCTTTCGTTCCACCAACGATTAATTACTCTATCCCCGATCCTGAATGCAATCTGAACTACACACCAAATTCAGGAGTTGATAGGAAAATCAACTACGCCCTAAAAAACTCATTTGGCTTTGGAGGCCATAACGCTTCTTTGCTATTCAAGAAGCTCTAACTATCTTAATCGGGCGGGGCGCTTCTGCGCCCCGCCATAACTATGATTTGCCCCGTTCAATGAAAGCGCTTCCTACTCTATTAAGAAAAGCAGAACTTCCCAAAAATGCGCCTCACTATTAAGCTCGACTTTCGTCACCAAGTATCCGAGAGAGCATTCTAAAGGCGAATTTTACCGCTCTGGTCCTAAAAGGTTTCGCTTGACTATCTAGTTGAATCAGCCAAACTTCTTCCCTTTTGGAAAGACTTATATAGAATCTTTGAGAATAGCCTCTGTCAACCGAAAGAGTCTCAATTAGAAAGACCTCATTATCAAGCTTTCTGTAGACCCCCATGAACTTGACAAACATCTCATCACTAGAAAACGACCGCCCTGCAACTCTATTAAGCTGGGACTTGTCGATGTTCTTCACCCACAAATGCGACAAGTTAACCACATCCTCTTCACAGTTCACTGCTTTGCTGTTTCTTCTACAGATGAGTCTGAATATCTCCCTCTGCATAGCCAGCCATTTTCTCTCGTATCTAGTTCCCACTCCGGCCGTTGGATTTATTTCGACTGTGACCGAATCGAAGAGACCAGTTAGGTCTACGCTTGAGCTCATCTCAGAGATGAATTCCTTCGAATCGGAGTAGAGCTGAAAGAAACCCCCTTTTTTTAGAACCCGCCCAATCTTCAAAACGAAATTGGGGTCGTTCAGCCGCCGATTTGAATGTCTTTTCTTTGGCCACGGACAGGGGAAATTCATATAAACACCGGACAGTGAATCCTTAGGAATTACGTTATTTAAACAGAAAGATGCATCCGTCAGAAGCACTCGGACGTTTTCTACAAGCTCTCTCTTAAGCGATTTAAGAAGTTTCTCTGTGCTTATTACAGACAACTCAACTCCCAGGAAATCTTTTGCAGAATTATCAATCGCTTTCTGAACAAGGAACTCGCCACTACCAAACCCCACTTCCAGGTATGTTTCGCTTTCCCTCCCAAAGACTGTCGGCAAATCTAGAGGAAGCTCATGTTCGGAAGCGTCGAGGTAATTAATCAGAAAATGCTGATCCATACAATCGCCCCATTCTGTAGGCAAAAAGATTAGCCAAGAAATCCGTGCAACTTCACAAGAAGGATTGTAACCTACTCAACCTCGCATTTCCACTTAATGCTTCAGAAGAATTGATAGTTTTATAGTCTTTCTGCGATGGTATAATTATCATGACTGCCGGAGGTGAAGGAAATGCTCTTTGATCCTGCTAAGATCGCGGTTCTTTACTCAGAAGAGGCCCTTGAGAGAATTGTTAGTAGACTTGCAGAAGAAATCAACAGTTACTACTCCTCGATTACTGAAGAGATAACGGCTGTCTGCATTCTGAAGGGCTCAGTTCATTTCTATAGCGATCTCCTAAAGAGACTTGAGTTAAAGGTGCGCTATAATTTCGTTCATGTTTCCAGTTATTCAGGAGTCTCCACTACGGGAAGAATTCGTGTGAAGACATGGGTGGATGAATCTGTTACGGACCGTTACGTTCTTCTTGTTGAAGACATAGTTGACACCGGAGGAACTTTGAGATACATAATAAACTATATCTGGAAGCAGAAACCGGCAGACGTGAAACTGGTCTCGCTCTTTGAAAAGACTATTCACGATCATGGTGTTGGGATAGACTTTACCGGCGAAAGAATAGGCGATCAGTTCATTGTTGGATATGGACTTGACTATGATGAAGTATACAGAAATCTACCTTACGTAGGTTATTTGAAAGGTGATTGATGAGAAGAGGCAACATTGTTACACTTGTTCTCTCTGTCTTACTTCTGAGTATCTGTATGATAACTTCTTTTTTTGCACTGAGTGTTGTGAACTCAAATCGCAAAAACACGCAGTTAATGCTTGAGGCTTCTGTAAAGAGGGGAGTAAGGGTTTCTGCCGAAAGACTTCTTCAGTTCAGCATAGATAATGGCAGACCACTTGCTGTGGAACTTAACGGCTATTCACTAGAGACTGATTTTGTCGATGGTAGATGGTGCGTGAGAATAGATAACGGAGACGACCAAGAACAGATTTTCGCCGAAGGAAGGTGAACGAATTGATTGCGGTATCCGTTGATTCAGGTTGTGCGCCAACGAGAAGTTTCGTTGAGGAGCATAAACTCTTTTTCATGGGAATGAAAATCATTATTGATGATAAGGAATATAACGACGAGTTTGACTTCATGGAGAATGTTTTCTACAATATCGTCGAAAGCTCCAGAGAGTTTCACACAGCTCAACCGCCACTCGGACAGGTTCTTGATTACTACAATGACATAAAGTCAAAAGGTTACACGAAGCTACTTGATATTCATTTCTCATCGAAGATGTCGGGTCTGTATGATACTTGCGTTATGGCCTCCAAAATGGTGGAGGGGCTAGAAGTCACAGTTGTTGATACCAGAAAAGTCTCTATTGGAGCTTATTTGATCGCTAAGAAACTTATTGAGTTAATAGAACGAGGGTTGGAGATCGATGAGGCAATATCGAGAGTGCCGGAGATAATTCAAGATACGTTCATGGAATTCAGCGTTCCCACGCTGAAATACTTGATAAAGAACGGAAGAATAGGAAAAGCACAGGGGCTAGCCGGAACCTTGCTCAACATCAAGCCGATTCTTTCAGTGGATGAAGAAGGATATATTAGTCCTGTGGCGAAGCTTAGAGGTATGAAGAAGTTGCAGGAGCAGATGGTTTCAAACGTCCTTGAGTTTCTCGAGAGAAGGAGAGAATCAGTTGTTTTGTACTCTATCTACGGGAGCGAGGAGTACTCGGATATTGCGAAAGAAACAACCGAAAAAACCGTCGAGTTGATCGAAGAGAATTTAGGCATCCAAAGAAATGAGATTGAACTTGTTGCCGGAAGAATCTGGCCAACAATAGCCTGCCATAGCGGACCCGCAGTCTTTGGCCTGGCGTGTTACGGGGAGAAAGAAAGAAAGTAATGCTTTTTGAGCAAGTCCTTGACGAATGTGAAATGCTTTTCGAAGCTTCGCTCTCAGGAAGAGACAATGAAGTTCTCTTCTCTGAACTGAAGCGAATCGTATCTCAGACAAACAAAGAGGAGTTTTCCCGATTTCCCTTACTCAACGAATACTTGTCCAAATTCGTCTCCTACTTCTCGAAAAGCGAAGCGCTCAGTCAAGATAGAAGGAAAAAGAGACTAATAAATGGACTCGAAATGGTAGCAAAGTTGAGAAGGATTTTCCTTCTGCGAACTGTTGACGAAATCGAGGCGCTACTAGGAAGGCCCGTGTCACCCTCAACACCCATAAAGTATGCTTACTCAGTCGGTGAAGCAAGATCCAAAATTCTTAAGAGAATGGATATCGAAACAATTGGTGATCTGATCTATTACTTTCCGAGAGACTACGAAGACCGAAGGGTGATTCTCCCGATTTCGTCACTTTCAGCTGATTCCAAGGTAAGTGTAAGGGCGAGAATACTTAACTTCTCAGTTAAGAAGGTTTCAGGCTACACGATAATCTCTGCAGTCGCAGGCGATGGCTTCGGTCAACTGCTTCTCAAATGGTTCAATCAGGACTACATTCTACAAAAGCTCAAGAAAGACAAAGAGTATCTCATTCACGGATTGGCAAAGAAGACCCCATTTGGTCCTCTGGAGATGAACTCTCCGGAAATCGAAGAAGTGAATGGCGAAGTCTCGGGGGAGATTCTGCCCGTCTACTCCCTTACTTCAGGAATCTCTATGAAAATGATGAGGAAAATAACCAAGCGCAATCTTGGTGTTGTGAGATCCCTAGAAAACCTTATCCCTCTGAAGATCAAAGAAAGAAGGCAGCTCCTCGAAAGAAAGCATTCATTCACTGCGATACATTTTCCCAAGAGCATGTTCGAAGCAAGAAAGGCTCGCGAAACGCTTGCATATGAAGAGTTTTTCTTATTTGAGATAGCAGTTCTTTCTCGTAGAAGACAGATAAGGTGTAAATACCAAGGCCTACCTAAGGAAATCGCCGGGATTCTCGCCGAAAGACTTGTAGAGTCACTGCCCTTTGAGTTAACAGAAGATCAGGTAAAGGCTTTCAGAGAGATAAGAGATGATATGAGGGCCACCTCGCCAATGAGCAGGTTGCTTCAGGGAGATGTGGGCTCTGGAAAGACACTTGTAGCCGAACTGGCAATCACAGACAACTATGAAGCTGGATATCAGAGCGCCTTGATGGTTCCAACGTCTGTCTTGGCAATGCAGCACTTCGAAAAGTTGAAGAAGGATCTTGAACCGCTAGGTATCGACGTCGCACTGTTGACTGGTTCACTCAAGAAGACTGATCAGGAGAGTATCAGAACCAGATTGACAAAGGGAGAGATAGACGTAGTGGTTGGAACCCATTCCCTAATTCAGGAGGGTGTGGAGTTCAGAAGCCTTGGTCTTGTTGTGGTCGACGAACAGCACAGATTCGGAGTTAAGCAACGTGAAACATTGACTTCAAAGGGGAGACTTCTTGATAGTCTTGTCATGACTGCGACCCCTATCCCCAGAACACTTGCCTTGACGGTATACGGTGATCTTGACGTATCAACAATTCATACGATGCCAAAAGGAAGATCGCCAGTACGAACGATACTGCTTGCCCGAAGCAGGATAGATCATCTCTATTCATTCATTTCGGAGGAAATAAAGATGGGTCATCAGATTTTCTTCATTTATCCTCTCGTAGAAGAGTCAGAGCAAGTAGACCTGAAAAATGCAACAGATGAAGCGGCAAGGCTAAGAGAGAAAGTCTTCCCTGGTGCAGGAGTGGAACTGCTCCATGGAAGACTAACCGACACCGAAAAGCAAGAGATTATGCAGAGATTCAAATCAAAGAAGAGCATGATTCTTGTTTCCACAACTGTTGTTGAGGTAGGAATTGATATACCTACGGCAACCGTTATGGTTATTGAACACCCCGAAAGATTTGGAATGGCGCAACTTCACCAGCTCAGAGGACGTGTAGGAAGAAGCAATCTCAAGTCGATTTGCGTCATGCTAATGAACCGGGCGATTTCGGGCGAAGCGCTCTCGAGGTTGAGAGAGTTTGCTTCGACCGCAAGTGGATTTGATGTTGCTGAGCTCGATCTTAGACTTCGAGGCCCCGGTGAGTTCGTTGGTTTGAGGCAGCACGGAATGCCTCAATTTCTTCTCGGCGACATTGTCGATGATCAAGATCTCCTTTTCAAAGCCAGGGAAGATGCTCAGGAAACTATTGAAAGAGACCCCGATCTTCTGGAGCATGGAGCTCTCAGAATCGAAATGCAGAGGCTATACTCGGAAAGAGTAAGATTGATAGAGGTTGGATAGTATGTTGGTCATAACCGGAGGGAAGTGGGCTAGACGATCTATAAAGACTCCTCCAAGGAGGAGTACAAGATATACACCTCAGTCCGCCAGAAAGGCCCTTTTCGATATAGTGGACGTGAGCTCGAAGACCTTTCTTGATCTCTTCTCAGGAAGCGGAATAATTTCTTTTGAAGCATTGAGTAGAGGCGCAATAGATGTAACATCAGTTGATTCATCAAAGAAGGCATGTCAATCAATTCTCGAAAGCAAGAATGGACTTGATCCTTCAGCGGACTTGAAAATAGTCTGCTCCGACTTCCGCAGAGCCATCCCTTCCCTCGTAAGAAAGGGTGTTGAATTTGATATTATCTTTGCAGATCCCCCTTTTGATGAACAATATACCAAACCTCTTATTGAATTGCTAGAACAAAACTCTGTCGTTCTAAACTCTAGAAGTCTCCTGATAGTCGAAACTTCAAAGAGAGAAAGCGATTCTCTTGCAAGAACCGGTACTCTGTTTAGGCTTATCGATCAAAGAGAATATGCAGGGATAGTATTCTCGATCATGGTGAAGAAATGAAGTTCCTAGTTGAAGACTCTCTTACAAAGCTGGCGAAGAAGCTCCGGTTTCTTGGCTTCGACACCGAGATATGCTCAAGAAATGAGATTGAAGGAGCTGTCAGCAATCGAGACGTATTTCTTACCAAGAGCAGGAAAGCTCTCGAAATTGCAATGAGATTCAGGATCAGATGTTACCTTATCAAATCGGAGAACTGGAAGTCGCAACTGAAGTCGGTCGTTCACAGGTTCAGGATAAGTCACAAAGATATCGATTTCCTCAGCAGATGTTCAAAATGCAACGGCGAGCTAGAAATAGCCTCTCTTGAAGATCTTTGCGGAGTACCGGACTACATACTACTTACAAAAGAGAACTTCTCAAAGTGCAAGAATTGCGGTCATATCTACTGGAAGGGAAGTCATGTTGAGCACATGAGAATGATAATAGAGATTGTCGAGAAGTGGTGATTGAACTGAGAGGAACGGGGTTTGAAACATCTTCTGATGAGATAATCCAGAGAATACTGAAAAGAATAGCGCTGGAAATCTCATCGGAACCATCACTCTTTATTCTGGAGAAGTACCGGGATGTCTTCAAGGAAGTGAATTTCAGAGAAGGATTCACCCGTACAGGAAGGGAAATTGGATTGAATAAGAATCCCTTTCTGAGAGAACTAAACAAAGCTGATGTGTTCGAGAAGGAGATAGTCCTTTCTACTCATCTCGAGGAACATAAGGAAAAGGTTAAGTTCATAGGTTTGTTTTGCGAGGGTGAACCGCTCGGCCTTTTGACCTTCCCTACAAAATCTAAAGTCAAAGGCTCACTCGGAAGCTGGATAAAGGAGCTAGAAATGGCTCTGCACTATTCAATCAAGAGATCGCTAGAAGAAGAAAGCTACAGGAGACTGAAGCTTGTCTCTCGATTAACTTCGGTTCTCGAAACGGAAACCGATTCGGAAGAGCTTGTATATAGATCTCTTGAAATTGCCAGAGAGATGTTAAGGGTTAGATGGATCTTCTTTCTTGAAAGGCTTGACACCTCATTTCACCTTAGGGCAGCGATTGGTGAAGGAACAAGTCCTTTACGAGGAATAGAGATGAGTATTTCCGATGAGCAACTTGATGCTCTCTCAAGAGAGAGGCTTTTTGTTTCAGCCAAGAAGTCGGATCTTTCATCAGTGATCTTCACAGAAGAAGTCTCCGTAGGTTCGTTCATAGCAGTTCCACTCTTGGTCGAGGGAATGGTAGTTGGATTGATTGTTGCTGCCGATAGAGAAGAGGTAGAAGGTGAATTCAGAGCTTACAAACACCTTGACAGAGAAGATTTGAAGATGCTTGATGATATGAGTAGAAGGATGGCAGTTGCCATAAGTAGGTTAAGACTTACTTCTCGACTGGAAATGGAAGTGAGAAAACTCAGGCAGCTCGGAAAGAAGCATGAGGAACTAATAAGCGAACAGAAAGAGCAACTCTTCAAATTGAGCGTGCTTCACAAAATCACAGAGGCAATGAAGAGAAGCCTTGACAGAGAGAGAATAATTAGAATTCTTCTTATGGGCGCAACCCACTCCTCCGGACTTAAATTCGATAGAGCAATATTCTTCAGAGTGGATAACGCACGTTCTGTTCTTGTTGAAGAGAGCAAAATGCTCTCAAAAAGCAGAGAAAACTCGGACAGATCAGTGTATAGCGATCTAGCAAGATATCTTCAGGATGTGTCGTTTGAGGAATCTTCAAATGATGAAAATGAATCTAGGGCGTTGATTTCTTACCCGGGTAATATCATCCTTGAGAGAGTAGTCCTGAGGAAGAAAATCGTTCACGTCACACCCGAAATGCTTAGGCTGAGAGGGGAAGAGTTGGCTCTTCTCAATAGGATCATCGGTTCAGATGAATACTTGATTGTTCCCGTATCCGGTGAAGAAGAAGTATTAGGAATTCTGATAATCGACAACAGTGATTCAGGAAAGAGAATCAGCAATGCCGATACGGAGATTCTCGGGTTGCTTGCCGACAGCACAGGGGTAGCTCTGGAGCTTACGGAGAACTACGAGAGAATTGTCCAGATGGCTGAGAGCCTTGAGAAGGAGAAAAACCTATCTAATTACTATCGTAGGTTTGTATCAAGTATTCTTCAGTCTCTCGAATCGGCAATAATCGTCTGTTCGGTTGAAGGCAAAATAACAGAGGTAAACAGAACCGCTGAGTTCCTTCTTGACGTCAATAGAAATGACATTATCGGAAAGAGCATCCAGTCCATGAATTTGAAACTCGACGGTATCATCGAACTACTCTTTGACGCGATGAGAATTGGAGAGACGATTACTTTGACTGATCAGCATTTTAACGCTTTTGGCGACAAGTATTTCGATGTTCAAATAACACCTTTGAGAGAAGAGAGAAGAAAGAAGCTTACCGGTGTGATTCTATCTCTAGATGAAATAACTAGAAGAAGAAAGCTGGAACAGGAGTTGAAAAGCAGAGAAAAACTCGCTGCTCTCGGAGAAATGTCTGCCAAAGTTGCTCACGAAATCAGAAACCCCATCACGATAATCGGCGGTTTTGTTAAGAGGATTCTGGCCTCTTCCGACAGGGAAAAAACTAGAGAATATGCGAAGATACTTATGGAAGAACTCCGTAGACTCGACAGCATAGTTGGAGAAGTACTAGAAGCCTCGCGAAGAAGGAGTGTAACAACGGACGAGAAGTTCGATCTCGTTTCCATAACACGCGAGATACTTGCCGGTTTTGAAGAAAAAGCCGTCCAAGAAAGTGTTAAACTTGTTCTATACTCAAGAAAAGATGAAATTGAGTATTACGGCAACAAAGACAGGATTAAACAGGTAATAATTAACCTTGTTCAGAACGCTATTGAGGCTTCTGAAAGTGATGGTGAAGTACGGATAACTATTCAAGAAGAAGATGATAGTATAAACTTTTCCGTCTGGAATGGCGGAAGAACGATACCAGAGGAGACGTTGAAGCGTATCTTTGAGCCGTTCTTCACTACCAAGACCTTTGGCACGGGTCTAGGACTTTCGATATGCAAGAAGATTGTTGAGGAACACGGGGGAGAGATTTCCGCTTCAAGCGGAAGCGGAGGAACTAACTTCACTTTCAGGTTGCCGACTAGAAGAGTTGGGAGGTTTGATCTTGAAAAAAAGAGTGCTGATAGTTGAAGATGAAAAGAACATGAGGCTACTCCTTGAAGAAGAGCTCAAGGAATCGGGATATGAAGTCGAGGGCTCAAGTAGCGCAGAAGAAGCTCTGAGCATCTTAAAGCAGGGAACATCGTTTGATCTCATTACTATCGATGTTGAAATGGAAGGGATAAATGGACTTGAGCTAGCCGGCATATTGCGCGAAAAATATCCTGATAAGAAGATCGTTCTTTTGACAGCGTACACACACTACAAACATGATCTCTCTTCTTGGGCCGCTGACGCGTATGTCGTTAAGTCACCCGATTTCTCGGAATTGAAGTCTCAGATCAAAAGACTCCTGGAAGAGAACTGAAAATTGGAGAAGGAGGAAGTTACATGCGTTTTAGAATCATCCCGCTTCTAATATTGCTTGTTATTACAGTTTCCCTTTTCGGATACTCGGTTAGACCAGGTGATCTGCTATTGATCTCTGTTTATGGTTCAGGCGATCTTTCCAGCGAAGTACTTGTTGGTCCTGACGGTACCGCTTCTATTCCACCGCTAGGAAATATTGCTTTACTGGGAAAGACTCTCGAAGAAATCCAATCTTTGCTGTCTTCTCAGTTCTTAAATCAGGGCATCCTTACATCTAAACCACAGGTTACGGTATCTGTGAAATCATATGCACCATTCATGTTCTACATCCTTGGGGAAGTAAACAAACCAGGGGCGATAGAGTGGCATGAAGGCACGATCGGAATCTCTCAGCTTCTTGCCCTTGCTGGCGGGCTCCAGGATGGGGCAGATCTCTCTTCTGCCTTCGTTGTCTATAAGGATGGAACCAGAAAGCACGTCGATCTGTCTTCCATTTTGTCGGCAGGCGAAGCTTTGAAGGAGAAGATTACGGAAGGTTCAACCCTATACGTTCCAACGGGTACAAAAGCATGGATCTTGACTATGGGAGAGTTCAGGTCACCTACTCTAGTGAAATTCAATCCAGGCATTACGTTAACCCAGGTTATTGCTAAGTCGGGCGGCCTTGCCGAAACGGCCGACAAAGAAGAGATTCTGATCATTAGCGACGAATTCCAGGGCAACTCATCCTCAATAAACCTGAATAGTATACTATTTGGAAGAGTAAGCGACCCGGAAGTCCCCGCCGGGAGTATCGTAATAGCAAACGATTCTTCATCAAAATCCGTGAAACTTCTTGGTGAGTTCAACAACCCAACATCGCTACCATACCGTGAAACACTTACCCTTCTACAGGCAATTGGAGAGGCCGGCGGCCTTAGACAAACTGCATCAGAAGGATTGTACATTCTGAGAAGTGGCGTCGCGGTGCCTGAGTCCTTTGAAGTCGATAAGCTCTTGAGCGGTTCAATCGATGACGTGAAATTGAATCCGGGTGATACGGTCTTCGTTCCTCGTCTGCGAGAAAGGTTCGTCTATGTCGCTTCAGCATCATTCGGCGGAAAAGTAGAATTCAGTATCGACGAGAATCTTACTCTTGTAAATGCTCTGGTTAAGGTAGACCTATACGACCCATCTAGTCTCGATTCTGTCGTGATAGTTGAACCTTCTGGAAAACGTTATGACTCCATCAAAAAAGAGGATATGCTTCTCGAGGCAGGTTCGATGATTATCCTGCCCCACGGAGAGAAGACGGTCTTTGTAACTGGAGAGGTTAGAAACCCAGGCTCTCTACCCTTTTCAAATTTCGAAGAAATCACTCTCAGTAGAGCAATTGCTAAGTCGGGCGGTCTTAATGAAAAGGCAGGACTTGTCGAGGTTCTTATGAAAGACGGAACAAGGCTCTTGTCAATAGAAGAGGCCACTAGAAGCTCTCTGGTTCTAGAACCGCAATCTATTGTTCTTGTTAGGGAGAAAGAACAGCGATTTGTCTACGTTGTCTCTTCCACAGAGGGAGGAAGAGTCGACTTTCAAGAGAATGAAGCCTTCACCCTGAGAAACCTTCTTGCCAGAATCAATCTCCTTAATTTCAAGTCAAGCAAGTCCATTTCGATAATTAGTTCAAACGGTACTAATCTAGAGATCCCTGCCTCGGAGTTGGAAGAGAAGGATTACTTCCTTGAACCCGGCTCAATCGTAATTGTTCCTGACACCAGCACTTGGGTATACTTGTTTGGAGAAGTGGGAAGACCGGGAAAAATCGAGCTAGATGAAGATGACCTTCTCTTAACCAGAGCCATTAGCGCGGGTGGAGGATTTTCGCAAAATGCCGACATTTCTTCAGTACAGGTTCTTTCAGGAACGAAAATAATCGACGTCGATCTCGATAGAGTTCTTAAAGGTCTTTCAATAGACCCGAAAATTGGGTATGACGATTTAATCTATGTTCCAAGAATCGACAACAGATTCGTGTACGTTATCTCCGACAACAGCGGAGGCAAAGTTGACTTCTCTTCGGGAGAGAAGATCACATTGAGAAACGCTCTGGCGAAACTAAATCTCGTAGAGATTTCCTCAGAGAAGGAAATAAGGGTGATATCTCCTGACGGCGGCGAAAGAAGGATTCCTATCAGTTCTCTAATAAAGACTGACTGGGAACTTGAGACAGGAAGTGTTGTGTTCTATCCGCAGGCAAGCAACGTGGCGAATGTTCTTGGGCGAGTAAGAAACCCAGGTACAATCACCCTGAAACCCGGTATCCCCTTCAACCTGGCTACCGTGATTTCCGCTGCCGGTGGTTTTGATGACTATGCTGACAGATACGGCATAACAGTAATTGACTCGAGAGCAGCCTCAATAACCGTATATACTATTGATGATCTATCGAAGGATACCCCTCCGTCTATTCCTGATGGAGCAACAGTCTTCGTGCCCGAGATAGAATCAAGATATGTGTACATTCTTGGTGGTGTAAAGGAGCCTGGGCTCAAATTGATTAGCAGAGAAGAACCGAATCCCACCCTGACAAAGCTAATAGCAATATCCGGAGGGTTAATCGATCCTCTATCAAAAAACGTTGAAATAGTTGAATCCGACCAACGCAAGAAACTTGACCTTCAGGCAGTTATAAAGGGCATATCACTTGATCCACAGATAACAAGTGGTTCAATAGTATACGTGCCCGAGACTTCAGAACGGTTCGTTTACGTTATCTCGAGAGAAAGAGGCGGGAGAGTTGACTTTTCTAGTAATGAGGAGATCACCCTTAGAACTGCCCTTGCAAAGCATAACCTGCTTGATTTTGACTCAAACAGTAGAGTAACTGTGATTTTTCCCGACGGAACAAGAAGAGAAAGACAGATCTCCGATCTCAAAGATAATGACATGGTACTTTCACCCGGATCGATAATCGTGTATCCCAACGTTCTCCGCCAGATATTTGTGGTTGGTGCAGTCAATAGTCCAGGATCAGTTCAGTTCGAGCCAGGAGAAAAAGTTACATTGACTACTCTAATTGCAAGAGCTGGCGGGATGACGCCACTTGCACTCAGCAACAAGATACAGATAACAGATCCTTTTGGTAGAACTTCCACAGTAAATGTTGACCCAATACTACTAGGAAAGGCCCTCGATCTTACGCTCGAAGATGGGTCCTTCGTATATGTACCAGTTTATGAGGCTGTTAGAGTGAATGTAATTGGAGAAGTTAGAAACCCGGGAATCGTCGAGTTTTACAAGAATGAGACCCCTAGCCTGATGCTAGCCATTTCCAAGGCCGGCGGTCTAACAAATAGGGCTGCTACTAATATAAAGATCACAGATCAAGACAGAGAGATTCGCTGGTTCGACCTAATTGAAGGTGAAGACATTCATTTGTCGGCAGGTCAGACTGTGTACATTGCCGGAGATGACCGCTACGTTTATGTTAGCGGAGAGGTGAATTCTCCTGGCAAGTTTGAGTTTTCCTTCGAAGAGGAGATCACTGTTCTCAGAGCACTTGCGAGAGCAGGAGGAGAGAAGATTACTGCTTCAGATCAAGTTAGGATTCTCATGCCTTCCGGAGAGATTCTCCCGATTAGTCTGGCTGAAGTCAAAAACGAAGGTAGAGATACGGTAATTGAAGCGGGAAGCACGGTTATCGTTCCAAGAAAGGTGATTAGGATAACTGTTCTGGGTGCAGTAAACAATCCAGGCCTCTACACATTTAGCGTAGATGAAAGCCATTCTCTTTCTGATGCAATAGCCAAAGCGGGCGGAATAGTTGACGAGAATCAGGTTGGAAAGATAGTAATTCATGATGGAAAATCCGTCAGCGAGTTCACCGCATCGGTTCTGCAAAAGCGAGGGGATCCTCTATCAGACAACTCATACATTTATGTGTCGAGCAAATCCTTGATATCAATCACAGTGCTCGGCGATGTAGTAAGACCTGGAAAGTACGAGATCAGCGGAGAAAAACCTTCATTGGCGACAGCGATTGCAGTTGCTGGAGGACTCGACAAATCAGTGACTACGCTCAGTCTTGTAGGAATCGATGGCACAATAAAGCTGGTAGATGCACTGAAGACCGAGGAACTGGCTAGAAGCTATGTTAAGGATGATGATACCATTGTTGCGCTAAGAAACTATGATTCATTCGTTACTATCGTAGGAGACGTCAAGTCACCAGGCATATTCTCTGTTTCAGAATATGGGGAGCTTTCGCTTGCAGAACTACTGAGTCTTGCAGGGGGTCTTGCCAGCTTCGAAACCAGGGGCAGAATCTTCATCTCTTATTCCGGAAAGACTGAAGAAGTGATTACTACCCCGGAAGATTTCCTCACATTAACCAGAAGGACTGTCTCACCGGGGTCAACGATATATGTTCCTTATTCTGAACCCGCCAGAGTGTACGTCTTTGGCGAAGTGCAGAGACCGGGAGTTGTAAGGTTCTATGATGGCATAACGGCAATCGAGGCGGTCGTCGAGGCGGGAGGTCCCACAAGTTATGCAGTGTTAGGTAACGCGCTGCTGTTCCAGGACCCTGACAAACAGCCTCTAGTACTTGATCTTGATCAGCAGAAGGGAAAGCCTGCGAAAGGCAACGTTCCTTTGACGCCGGGAAACATCATTTTCGTTCCCCAGTCGTCTATCGTGAACATCAAGGACATCATGTCGATTGTTGCTTCATCGCTTAGCATAGTGAATTCGGCCGTCGGCATATTCAAGTGAGGTTGATCTGCATTGAATATCGACTCTCACTGCCATCTGCTCCCTGGAGTGGATGACGGTGTTGATAGCATTGAGGAGTCTCTGGCACTCCTTGAAGAAATGAAGCTCAAGGGGCTTCAGAGACTTTACTTGACACCTCACCTTTTTTCCCCGATGAGTCCTTCCGATCCTGAACGGATAGTGAAGAGATGGAACGAATACCATTTTGAACTGAACTCTCACTCAGTTGAAGTCTTGCTTGGCTCTGAGATATTCTTTAGACCAGAGATACTGGATGCCGATCTGATTACTATGGGTGGGTCAAACACTGTTCTATTGGAGCTTCCAACGCAGCGAAGACCTCACTATCTGTTTGAAGTGATCGAAAAACTGCAGGTCAAGGGATTAAGAATAATACTTGCTCATGTTGAGCGTTATGAATACCTTTTCAGAAAAAGCGGGTTGTTTTTTGGCAAGCAAGAGCTTACAGACGATATACTTAGGCTTAGAGACATGGGAGTTCTCTTTCAGGTAAACTGGAACAGTCTCGACAAGAATCCCAGAACTCGGGTTCTTATCAACGAAGGAATAGCCGAGATCATTGGAAGCGATAAACACAAGTCTGGCGACAACAGACTCTTAATAGATTTTCACGATGATCGATATAGGCTTTTTTTGAACGATTACTATCTCTAGATGGAGGTGCTTTCGTGAGCGAGTTCGAGGGCAGCGATTATAGGGAACTAACTCTTGAAGACATTTTTAGAATGTTTAAGAAGCGAATGGTTCTCTTCATTTCTATTGTACTTGCGGTAGTTGTTGTCACAGGCGTTTATCTCATTTTCGCTACGCCAATTTATGAAGCCAGCGTCACCATCAAAGTCGATCCAACCTCTCAATCATCTGTGGGGGATCTCTTTAGTAGTTCCCTTACAGGGAGCTCGGGATCGAATATCTCAACCGAGGTTGAACTTATTAAGAGCAGGACGAACATCGAAGAGATAATCGAAGTGCTCGGGTTGGTCGACAGAGTATATTCAGAAGATACGAAGGCTCGGCTACTATCGGAAGGTTATTCGGACCGTGATCTAGTAGCTTCACTCACGCGAAGTATTTCATCAATGATAACTGTCTCACCTGTTAAGGATACCAGGATTGTCAGAGTCTCAGTTCAGAACAAGGACCCCGTTCTTGCGAGGGATATCGCCAATACTCTAGCCGAGGTTTACAATACCAAACTGGCAGAATTGTCAAAAAGAGACCTGACAAGAAAACGTGAATTCATTGAGGCACAGATCCCACTTCTGGAGAGCGATCTGAACGAGGCTACCGATAAGATAAAGCAGTTCAAAGAAGAAACAGGCATCTACGTACTCGACAAGCATGCCGATCAACTATTCCAAATGCTCAGCAACTATGACAAGCAGCACAACGAACTGATGATCTCCGCTGAAGAGAAGAAAGCTGAAATCGAAACTTACCAGAGTATGCTCGACGATTTTGACAGCATTGATTCAAAGAGCATAAAGGCACTTTGGGTTCAGACATCTGAGAGTTTTTCCGTAAACCCCGTGCTTACCAGTCTAAGACAGAGCCTTGCAACTCTTCAAGTTGAGCTTGCTTCGCTGGAGGAGCAGTATCCAAAAACTGACCCTAGAGTGAGATCGAAAATCACAGAGATTTCGAAGACTGAGAGTTTGATAGCAGAACAGATTCAAAACGAGTTCATAGTCTCAGGCCAGGGCATGACCTTGAATCCTGCGTACCAGCAGATAATAACTGGCGTCATCAGTTCAGAAGCAGGATTTCAAATCCTTCAAGCTTCGATTCAGGCAGTGGGTCTTTTGAGGGACCAGTATCAATCTGAACTGAGAAACCTGCCGGCAAAGGAGCAACAGCTGCTCGATCTTGAGAGGCAGATAGCAGTTAAAGAGAGCCTCTACACCTTGCTTCTGGAGAGACTTGAGGAGGCAAAGATCAGTGAAGCTGCCGTAGTTGGAAACGCTGCAATTGTCGACCCCGCGACCGTGCCTCAGTCGCCGGTGAAACCCAACAAGAAACTATCTCTGGCCATTGGAGGCGTTTTGGGGATCTTTCTTGGAATGCTAATGGTCTTTCTTGCCGAGTACCTCGACAAAACTCTCAAGACAGAGGAAGAGATAGAACGTTTCAGTAGGCAGCCGATAATCGGAAGAATTCCGAGTATCGAAGGAACAAGCGAAGAAATGTATGTAGAGAAAAACCCAACGGCACCTTCTTCAGAATCGATAAAGCTTGCAGCAAGCAATCTCTCTTTCACGATGGGCGAGGGAAAGACGGTGGCAGTTACATCGGTTCTCCCTACTGAGGGAAAGAGTTTCGTAATTGCAAATATCGCCTATTCAATGGCAAACAGCGGTCAAAGAGTAGTCCTCCTGGACCTTGATCTGCGTCGCCCCAGGGTCGAAAAGATACTCAAAGCTGGCAAGAGAACCAAGGGCGCGGTGGATGTGATAATGGGAACTGCCTCAATTGATGACGTTGTCGAGAACTACGCTGAAAACATGGATTTCATAGGAGTGGGAATCATTCCCCCAAATCCCACAATAGTCCTTTCGTCGAAAAGGATCGACACTCTCCTTTCTGAACTGAAGCAGAGATATGACAGAGTTCTGATAGATATGCCACCGGCGGTTGTCACTTCAGACGTTTCTTTGGTGGGAAACAAGTTAGACGGAATCGTGCTAGTTGTTAGGCCCGGAAGGGCAATAAAGGATGGCTTGAGAATAGTTGTGGAGAATCTCAAGACCGTGGGAGTGAAGATTCTTGGAGTAATAGTCAATGGAGTAGATGAGAAGAATTCAAGCTATTACTACCACTACTATTACTATTACAACGAAGAAGGAAAAAGAAAAAAGAGAAGGAAGAGAACCAGCAAGTAGAAGTTTCAGGCAATAACGTTGCTTTTTGGCAAGCTATGAAGACAACATATTGAGAAGGTATCTCTTTGTAGAATTCTAATCTCATTTTTCGAGGTGGTCTCAATGACGGAGAAGAAACAACTAATAGACTTCGAAACCATTGTTTATCTGATTCTGACTCTGTTTATTCCTTTGTTTGTCACCAAGGGATTCACACACGAGCCTTCAACCGGAAAACATCTCTTCTACGTTGTCGGATTCACAGTAATCTTCCTTTCTGTGTTTATTAGGAAGAGAGAGGTTTTGATGCGATTTGGGTACGTACATCTGGCCTTTTTCGGAATCGGAATCGCTGCCTTACTCTCGTTGATTGTGGTTTCGATGGACAATCCTCAGTACTTCAGGTACTCTTTGGAGATTGCTCTTTATGTTGTGTTCCTTTCCTTCACCGCGATCTATATTTCCAGCAAATGGGACTCCGTCGAGAAGATTGAAGTAATTATGCTGTTCTTCTTGATTGGAGCAGCCGTTGTCGCAGCTGATGCACTCCTTAACTTCTACCTGGGATTTGACATTTTTCTAGGCAAGGTCGGAGAACCTTTTGCAAGAGCCTCCGCTAGATCGACTATTGGAAACCCGAATTTCGTCTCTGATTACATGGGCATGACAATTCCTATGATCTTCTATTTCCTGATCTCCAGAAGACCACTCGGGATTCTGTTCAAGAGTGCAAGAAGTCAACTTATCCTTAAGATAATCATGCTGGTATTCTTGATTCCGATGGTAGCCTCTGTATTTGTATCACAGACAAGAACGGTAATAACTGCGATATTCATAGGCAATCTACTATTCTTGCTATTGTACTTCTTCTTGAGGAAAGGAAAGAAGCCAGAAGCTCTGGAAACCTCTGAAGAGAAGAAGTTGAAAAGACTCTCACTCATCTTTCTTCTCTTGGCTCTAGTAATCATAGCCGTATTGTCATATCTTTATCTCACACCATCTCCCCTGACCGGCGACGGAAAAATCAATATCACTGCCAGACTTGAATATGTATTAACTTCCTCTGGATCGTGGAAAGAGAGGTTCTCAGCATGGTACAACTCGCTTTTCCAGTGGCTCGATGATAACAATAAGCTGAGAATCCCTTTCGGGAGTGGAATCGGAACGTTTCAGCTGTATCATCTCTTATACAGTCCTCAGGTACTTAACCATAGTCCTGACTTCATGCCTGTATGGAATAATTTCAAGAGGACTCACAACGACTACATCCAGGGTCTGGGAGAGATGGGAATCATCGGCCTCCTCTTCATTGTATTGATGGTCGGCCTACTGGTCTTCAGGTACGTAAAAAACTTGTTCAGAATAGACAATAAGAGGGATCTGCTGCTTTATGGCTCCCTGGGAGCGGGAATATTTTCCCTGGCAGTTCACAGTTTCTTTGAATTTCCTCTCCATATGCAGCCAAATCTTATGCTGGCCATCTTTTTGGGATCTATCGCCGTTGGAAAGTACTTCAATCCAGATCTTAAGGAAAGAAAGCTTCCAAGAGTTCCTGCTGTGGTGGCCTTGTTCGCTATAGCCGCCGTACTGATCTTCCTGAAGACGTCGGCGTTTCTTGGAGAGGGCTTCTTCAGGATTGGACAAACTAACCAGCAGTATTATCTTGCTTACTATAATCAAGCACAGAACATCAATCTAAGTGCTCTTCAGCAAATCAAGAATGAGATCAGCACTTTCTCTGGCAACTACGCTCACCTGCAAGATGTCGCGAGTTATATGAATGTGAAGGGAAGCGAGATCCGATCGAAGTATCCTGGCGCCAATCAAATCGATCTTCTTGAGCTAGCTGAAAAAGAGAGACAGAGCGAGATCAGAAAACTATTGGATGAGATAAACAATCGAATAAACCAGTACAACTTCTATATTTCCAAGGCGGGGGAGTTCTATGATAAGGCATTAGACGATTTCAAACTTTCAAATAGACTGTATCCCGTATTTGGCAAACCCTTATGGTATATTGCAGGCCTGGGGACAAAGGCACAGCGACTTGAGACAGTGAGAGACAACCCGGAGCTCATGAAATCGATTCTAACAGGGAAGGATGAGTATTCCTCTGACATAATACTTGAGTTCAAGGGAGATCCCGAAATAATTCCGGTTCATAGAACAAGCATTAGAACTCTTCCGTTCGCTGAGTTCTTCCAGAAGCACGCTTCGGTTTTCGACAATCCTGAACTTGTGTCGGGCTTACAGCTTTACTTCATTACACAGATTCAGATGATACTCGATGCTGCCGACTACTATGAATCATCTGTTATACTGTTCAGCGAGCGCCAGACGCCAAGGATTCTTGGCCGCCTATACACAAGCTTGAATAGCGAACTCAAGAAGTACTTCAACTTCATCAATTCTAGAGAAAGCACTGTGGTCTCTGCCTTCGGAGAAAGCGGAGAGTTCAGGCAGATAATCATAGATCTGGTATACGAAAGTGGTATTCGAGCAACTTACTGGTTTGATCTTGCGATCACTCTTCTTCCCGGCACATGGAACAGATACCCGGACTGGGAGGACATCTACATTGAATACTTGAACTCAATACCCTCGATTGTTGATTCTATAGATGCACAGAAACTGAAGATACTTGAGGTTGTCCGGAAACACGTATGGGCCTGTGAGAACATGGGACCGGCAACTCCAGACGAAACACTGCAATTCGCAGTACAGTGGGGCAGATCAAATCTTTCTGGAGAAGAATTAAGTAACTTCGAGCAAAATCTGAAAAATATTTACGAAAGAGTGGTCAATCTAAATAGGGATCTGATTGAGAAGACGCCCAATCTTCCAGAGAAAACCGTTGATCAGATACAAAGCTTAATCTCGCTCTTCGAAACGCTTTGAGTGATTTTCCCTGGTATACATTTAGCTAGGTAAATGATATAATACTTCTGGAGGTGTCCTTTGAAGAAGTTCTATGTTACCACGCCAATATACTACATAAATAGTGAGCCTCACATTGGCTCTGCCTATACTACAATAATTGCAGATGTAATTGCCAGATATAGGAGACTCTCCGGCTATGAAGTATTCTTCCTCACTGGCACCGATGAGCACGGTCAAAAGGTCTTGAATGAAGCGCTAACGAGAAATATCAATGCTCAGGAATACTGCAATATAATGGCCGCCAAATTTATAAAGCTCTGGAAAGATCTTGAATTGACGAACGATGGGTTCGTGAGAACTACTGATGAGAATCACATGAGAGCCGTGCAGGAATTCGTTTCACGACTAAAGGAAAACGGTGATATATATAAGGGAAGATATGAAGGGTGGTACTGCATACCAGATGAAACTTTCTGGAATGAGGAAGATCTGAAGGAAGGAAAGACTTGCCCAGAATGTGGTCGCGAAGTGAAATGGGTGAGTGAAGAGAACTACTTTTTTAGACTTTCTAAGTACAATGATCCTCTTCTCAAACTCTACAAAGAGAACCCTGAATTTGTCCAACCGTATTTTAGAAGAAATGAAATGCTGAAAATTCTCGAATCCGGGCTGAAGGATTTAAGTATAACGAGAACGTCTTTCAATTGGGGGGTACCGATGCCTGACGATCCAGAACACGTGATTTATGTTTGGGTGGACGCGCTGATAAACTACTTGAGTGCAATCGGGTTCCCGAATGATCACGACTCCTTTGAACGGTATTGGCCCGCCGATGTGCATCTGATTGGAAAGGAGATAAATCGTTTTCACTCAATTATTTGGCCAGCTATGCTTATGTCTGCTGGAATCTCTTTGCCTAAGCAGGTTTATGCCCACGGATGGCTAACAATTAATGGTCAGAAGATCTCCAAGTCATTGGGAAACGCGATAAGTCCGATGAGCTTTGTCAAGGTTTACGGTAACGACGCTCTGAGATACTACCTCCTAAGGGATATCCAGTTTGGTCGCGATGGCGACTTTTCCGAAGACAACCTTATTGGCAGAATCAACGCAGATCTTGCAAACGATCTGGGTAATCTTCTGCATAGAACAGTCGTGATGATTCAGAAGTTCAATGACGGAGTTGTTCCTGAAAGAGGCGTAGAAGAGATGGTTGATGAGTCCCTTAAAGAGCTTTTGGAAAGCACCTTTTCCACATATGTGGACTCAATGGATAGACTCAGGTTCACACAGGCACTTGAAAGCGTCTGGGAACTCATAAGATATGGTAACAAATACATCGATCTGACTGAGCCATGGAAGCTCGGGAAAGACAACGAAAAGAAAACGAGACTAGACACTGTCCTGCACAATCTTGTCTGTGTTCTTGGAAATGTGTCGTTAATGATTGAACCGGTTATGTTCAATACTGCAAAGGAGATTCGAAAGCGATTAGGTATTGAGTCGAGAATGACTCTTCAAGACCTTGACTGGGCCGATCCGCTTTTTGGAAGTAGAGTCAGTCACGGTGAACCGATTTTTCCGAGAATTGACATAGAAAAACATAAGAAGGTGACAGACTTGAACGGTCAGGATACTAAGCCTGAAACAGAAAATAACGTTCTGATAGCAATCGACGAATTCACCAGGGTTGAACTTAGGGTGGCGGCTGTAATTGAGGCGGAGAACGTTCCGAAATCCAAGAAACTTGTCAAGTTGCAGCTCGATCTAGGTGAACTTGGCAAGCGGCAGGTCGTAGCTGGAATCGCTCAATTCTACAGCCCGGAAGAATTGGTCGGTCTGAAGGTGGTGGTGGTCGCTAATCTTCAACCTGCAAAACTGATGGGGATTGAGTCAAACGGGATGCTTCTTGCCGCAAAGATAGGAAATGCGCTTTCACTGCTAACTGTTCATAAGGATCTGCTTCCAGGCGCCAAAGTTTCGTGACAAGTAGAGGAGGAATACGTCTTTGCCTGAAGAAATTATCCACAAGAATATTGATGATGAACTGATTAATTCATACATGCTCTACTCTATGAGCGTTATAGTAGGGAGAGCGATCCCGGATCTGCGCGATGGTCTGAAACCTGTTCAGAGAAGGATTCTTTTCGGGATGTCGGAATTGGGTCTTCGTCATAATCAAAGTTTCAAGAAAAGCGCCCGTATAGTCGGAGAAGTCATGGGAAAGTTCCATCCCCACGGCGATGCTGCCATTTACGACGCTCTAGTGAGAATGGCTCAACCATTCTCTATGCGTTATCCTCTTGTCGAAGGGCAGGGCAACTTCGGATCAGTCGATAGAGATCCTCCCGCTGCCATGAGGTATACCGAAGCACGAATGCAGACTCTTGCAGAAGAATTGCTTCAGGACATCGATAAGAGCACCGTACCGATGATGCCGAATTTTGATGGGTCTCTTTCAGAACCTGATGTGCTTCCTACTAAAATCCCAAACCTACTCCTGAATGGCACTTCTGGAATTGCCGTGGGAATGATGACGAGCATACCACCACACAACCTAATCGAAATAGTTGATTCCCTAAATCTGCTGATCAAGGATCCAGATTGTACGGTTTCCGATCTCTTGAAATTCGTGAAGGGACCGGATTTTCCTACTGGCGGAATGATAATGGATGCAGGATCCATCCCTTCAATATATGAGGAAGGGAAAGGAAGAATCACCATTAGAGCTATTGCCGAGATTGAAGAGTCAGGTGGAAGTCCTCAAATAGTTGTCCATGAGATACCTTACAACATATCGAAGGCAGATCTAATTCAGCAGATAGTTAGCGCAACTCAGAACCACCGCGACCTTCAGATAAGAAACATAAGGGATGAGTCCGATCAAAAAGGGCTCAGGGTAGTTATTGAACTGAAACGCGGTGCCGATCCTAACGTAGTCCTTAATCTTCTTTTCAAGCATACACAGCTTCAAACAACCTTTAGCGTGAACATGCTGGTTATCGACGAGAAGAAGCGCCCAAGAGTAATGAATCTTAAGCAAATACTTCAGGGCTTTCTTTTTCACCGGTTCAATGTAATTAGAGCAAAGACTGAATACGATCTTGAGCAAGCATCCAGAAGAGCTCACATTGTCGAGGGGCTGACGAAGGCGACAAGATCTATTGATACAGTTGTAGACATAATAAGGAATTCGGCTAATACGGAAGAGGCATCCAGGAATCTGATGGAAACACTTGAAGTAACTGAGGAGCAAAGCGCCGCGATTCTAGACATGCGAATGGGCAAGCTTACAGGAATGGAAATCGAGAAGCTTCTCAGTGAGTACAGGGATTTGGTAGCCAAGATCAACGAGTACAGATTGATTCTAGGAAGTGATGAAAAGGTCTATGAGATCATTGTTAAGGAGCTCGATGAAATAAAGACCAAGTACGGAGATGCTAGACGCACAAGGATTGATTTGGGCAATGGAAGGGATTTTGACATCGAAGACATGATTCCGGATGAAGAGATCGTCTTGATGGTAACAAAGAAGGGGTACATAAAATCTACACCTCTTGAAAGTTACAGAAAGCAAGGGCGTGGCGGCAAAGGCGTCATCGGAGTAAGAACGGGCGAAGAGGATTTCGTTGTCAACATTCTTACAACAACCAGGCTTAGCAAGACAGTTATCATCACATCAAAGGGAAAAGCATACGTACTTAGCAACCACATCATCGATCACTCTTCTAGAGACTCAAAGGGAAAGCTTCTCGCCAACTACATCAAGATCGATCCCGATGAGAACGTACAGGCAGTCCTTTCAACGAGAAAGGAAGAGGTTCAAGGAAAGCATCTGGTTATTACCACTAGATCTGGCAAGATCAAGAAGACGGTATTCGAGGCCTTCCTGAATGTGAGGGTATCCGGAATTAGGGCAATCGGTTTGAACGAGAACGATAGGGTGATAGATGCTTCACTTGCATCAAGGGAAGATGATACCATTATTATTTCAACAAGGAACGGTATGGTAACTAGATTTCCGCTTGTACAGGTACGTGCAATGGGAAGAGGAGCAGCAGGAGTTATGGGCATAAGACTGAAGAAGAATGACGAGGTCGTTGGAGCCAGCATCGTTTCTGCTGACGACAAAAGATTCCTCCTGACAACTACAGAAAAGGGAGGAGGAAAGAGAACCTGCATTTCCGAGTATAGATGCCAGAATCGGGGAGGCATGGGTGTAAAGAACATCTACGGACTCGAGAAGATCGGTCCTGTTGTCGGAACTCTCGTCGTGACCGACGAAGACGAGATTATTCTTGCGACCAAGTTGGGCATGTCAATAAGAATTCCTATCTCACAAGTTAGACCGACCGGAAGAATAACCAAGGGAGTTAGGATAGTGGACCTAAAAGAAAACGATACCGTCGCTACGATGGCAGTTGTCGTTGATTAATAACCCAGCCAAGAATAGGGGGTGTAATGAATTGACTCTGACCGAGAAACAAAAGAAGATTCTGGAGTACATTGAGAATTTCATTAAGCTCTATGGTTACCCGCCTAGCATAAGAGATATCTGCAGAGACTTTGAAATATCTTCTCCAAGGGGAGTGGCAAAGCATCTTGAGTCACTTGAGAAGAAGGGTTACATTGAAAGAACCGGCGTTTCTCGCGGAATAAGAGTCTTGAAGAGTCCTGACGGCTCATCGCTTGAACCTGGCGAAGATGTTGTCATGCTCCCTGTTATTGGTAACGTAGCAGCGGGTGAGGCTGTCCAAGCTGTCCAGACTGAGGAAGAGAAGATTCCTGTTCCTTTGTGGATGATAAGAAGAGGTTTTGAATACTACATGCTGAAAGTAACCGGGAACAGCATGATTGACTCTCATATCATGAGCGGTGACTTTGTTATTATTAGAAAACAGGAATGGGCTAATAACGGTGATATTGTTGTGGCCCTAATAGACGACGAGTATGCTACCCTTAAGAGATATGAGAACGAGGGACCTAAGATTAGGCTGGTGCCTTCAAACCCGGAGATGCTTCCAATTGTCGTTGAAGCAAACAGGGTGAAAATCCAGGGACGGCTTTCCGGTGTACTCCGCTGGTACAAATAGCAAAGCCATTTCTAAGGAGTATGGACATGAAAATCGCAGTTGCTTCTGATCACGCTGCCTATCAGCTCAAAGATTTCGTTGTAAACTACATCAGAGAAAAGGGTCATTCAGTGGTCGACTTCGGTCCTGAATCTGGTGAACGATCTGTTGATTATCCAGACTATGCCGATAAGGTATGTAAGTCGGTAACGAGCGGAGACTCCGACTTCGGTGTTTTACTATGTGGGACTGGAATTGGCATGTCGATTGCCGCAAACAAGCATCGGGGTGTTCGCGCTGCTCTTTGCCTATTTCCGGAAATGGCCGCACTTGCCAGAAGGCACAACCATGCTAACGTTCTCGTGCTGGGTGGAAGGTTGATAGGTAGCGAGCTAGCCGGTTGGATAGTGGAAGCTTTTCTCGCTTCATCTGAAGAGGGTGGACGTCACCAGGTCAGAGTGAACAAGCTTGAGACTGGACCTTCCGGGGACAGGGTGAATGGAAATTGATAACTTACTATGACAGAAGACATCTCTTTCATCTACCTATGAAAGAATTGGAAGACGGCCTTTGGATCGAAAATCCGGACAAACCTGAAAGGATAGAGGCAATTCGCAGCACGCTGGAGACCGCGGGCTTTCGTATTAGGGAACCAAGAGATTACCACTGTTCTCATCTTTATCAGGTGCATACACCAGAGTACGTTGAATGGTTAAGAGAAAAGAGTCTCTCAGTATCAAGAGACAGAGAGTACTTCCCCGAGGTCTTTGGATATGACAAACTCTTCGATACTGGCACGCCGGTCACCTCGGGTTGCTATGTTGGAGGGCTTGCTGCCGTTTCCACAGCCTTAAACGCCGTCGATTCAATCCTCGACAGTGAAAGTGTTTCCTATGCTCTTTGCCGACCCCCAGGACATCATGCCGGTATATCGACTGGTGGAGGATACTGCTACTTCAACAATGCAGCAATTGCCGCGCGATACTACCAAAAACACACTAGAGGCTTCGTCGCAATTCTTGACGTCGATTTCCATCATGGAAACGGAACTCAGGAGATCTTCTACTACGACGACACGGTATTCTATGTCTCCATTCATGGCGATCCAAAGATATTCTACCCCTGGATAAGCGGCAACTCTTGGGAGATTGGTTCCGATTCGGGCGAAGGTTTCAACATGAATTTCCCTCTTCCGGGTGGCACAGAGGGACCTGAATACATGCGAACTCTTTCGAAAGCACTTCAGGAAATCGATGATTTTTCCCCTGACTTGCTTATAATTTCTCTTGGAATTGACAGCCACAAAAACGACGGGATAGGCCATTTCAGCCTGAACAATGAGGACTTCTCAATGATGGGGAAACTCATACAGGAAGTTGATGTTCAAAAGCTTATTGTACAGGAGGGTGGCTACAACCCTGTTGCGAACTCAGAATCTGTGCTTAACTTTTTGACTGCAGTAGTTTAACTCAACTCACCAATAAAGAAAGCGCGACTAAGCCGCGCTTTCTTTATCTTCTTAGAATGCAGGCCCAAAACCAAAGAAGGGAGTTCCATAATACGGCTTGCCATACATGGAATTCTGTTCAGCAAGGCTCGTGTTGTATCCGTAACCAAGACGAACCAACCCAATCATTGGAATTGATATATCTATGCAAAGACCAAAATCAGCAAGAAAGTTTCCTCCGATTATGTCCCCGCCCGAACTGTTCCGATAGAAAAGCAAGTCACCGAACCCAACTATGTCAACAGGTATTGACGATGTTTCCGGTGTCAACGGATATCTCAGCTGGGCAGAACCGACAGTTACACCGTAGGAATTCTGACCGATACTCTGAGAACCCCTTACCCTAATGAGAGAGTCCGGGCTAAACAGATAGTTTCTGAAGACACCGTTAGAAGAGAGCGGGAAAAGCTGCTGCGTTCTTATCCTGAAGCCAAGAACTGGATCTCCTATTGACATGAAATTCTTGTACTCTGCATATCCCGAAAGGAACAGTTTGTCGTCCTTCCCAAGGATACCTCTAGCAGTGAGGCCGGCAAGATACTCACTTCCCATTGTCGGCCTTAGGATGTCATCTCGGGTAGAGAGCTGATAACTTATCCCAGTAAACAGCCCGTCAAAGCTTTCGGAGACGCTCCCAGTATCGTCGCCAGTCGCAGGCTTAGTCTCTGTAGAAACCTTGCTCTCTGACATAATATACTCATACCCCGCAGTAAACCCAATTTTTTGTCCGGGTGACAGCTTGTAACTTGGAGTAAATGAGAGCATGAACTCTGTATCCTGAGAAGCTTTGGTTACTATGGTATCGGTGGAATCGATTGTTGTCGTAAATCCAGTAAATTTCAGTCTGAAGGCCGTGTCCAAATCAAGCCTGGAACCACCGATCTTGGGAATCGAATAGCCTATAGTGGCATCAAAGGCCGGTCTTCTCGTTGTTGTTTCCGTGGCTCCTTCAGTCAAAACAACTTCTTTGTTGTTGGGCATTGGAAGGGTAACACTGAGCGTAGTTGAGATATTCTGACCATAACCCCACACATTGAGCAGTCCCAGATCAAGATAAAGATTCAGACCATTCTGCCATCCTCCGCCGCCACCAATCCTGTTGTTTTTATCGGTTTCCGTAAGCGTGATCTTCACATCCAATGCATCGCTACCTACAGGAACAGGAGCAATATCCACTTTCGAGAAGTAACCTGTGTTGTTTAAGAAGGCATATGTGTTTCTAAGCTCATCCAAGGACAAAACCTTACCCTTCTCAATGACGATTTTGTCATTGATGAGATAATCCTGAGTCTTCTTTGGACCATCAAATTCAACTGTTACGTCTCTCACTAAGGGCTCAGTTATCTTCAGACTGAAGAAGCCGATTTTTTCATCAATTACCGGCTCAATTCTCATAAAGGGATAACCCCTATCGGTATATAAGTCTTGAACTGCCTGAATTGCCTTTGCCGCAATCTCATTGTCAACCTTCTGACCTTCAGCAAGACCGGTCTGTCTAAGGATTTCTCCTTTCTGCAAGTTAACGTTCCCCTCAATAAAGACACTTCTTAATTCGAATCCCGATTTTACATACTCTATCGGCGTGAAAGTGATACTCATTGATAATGCGCTGCTTTCCCTAACTTCATCGGGAAGCGTCACCTGTCTCACGCTTTTCAGGGCGTTATTCAGTGTCACGATCATCGCCTGATAAGTTCTGTCATCGAATCCCCACTGTCCGTTTGAATTAGCATAATAAGTGGAGTAAATCGTCTGAACGACTCTGTTAATGTCTTCGACTCTTGGAACATACTTTTTCTTAGAATTGACCCATCTAATCAGGATCGAAGTATCGTAATACTTTTTCAAATAATCTATCTCCAATCTACTAAGGAGATAGGATTTAGCTTCATCCGATATTGGAGCATCGATCGAAAGCTCCCACAGGAAAGAGATTTTAACTGTAAAAGTGACCTTCACCTTATCAGTAACATTGCCTGAAAAAACGTCGGCTCTGTCTTTATCGGTCTCCCACTCTACCCGTACAAACGGTTCTATATAACCGCTTTCAGCCAGTTTGCTCTCTATTGCTTCTAGGGTTAAGGGAATATCATACATCAACCTTGAAGGATTCATAGGTTTGCCACTCTTGATAACTGAAGCAGCTTCGAGTAGAGATGTTTCAACGATTTTCGGACCGTCGAAAACAACTGAAACCTCTACAACAGGGTACTCTTTGACCTGAACTGTCAGAAGTCTGGATGCTTCATCAAAGCTGTGATACACATCGGAAAAGTAACCACTGTTCTTCACTCTCTCTATCGCCTCTTCTAGTTCAGAACCGCTTATTTCCTTTCCACGCTGAATGTTCAGAATCTCTAGAACTTCGTTGTCTGAGATCACTCTGTTGTCAAGAACAGCGATCCTTGACGGAACGATGCTTGCCAAACCAAACCCACATAGCAAAAGCAGACTAAGAATAATCGATAATCTTCTAATGGACATCCGATAAACCTCCCAGTGAAATTTCTGCCTCCTGAAGAATTTCAAGAATCATCTTCATTTTGACTGGAAAAACGAAACAGTCGTTCCCCAGAACTTCTCTGAATTGAGCCGAGGAGAAAGAATAACCATCTTCATCTAGAACTCTCTCTATTGTCCAGTCTACATTGTCTTTCATAGTAATCACAGCAAATAGAGTCGATGGGACATCACCTACAGGCTGACAGTCGACACTTGAAAGAATGAACAGTGCGCTAACCTCTGTACCAATCCCAGGCTCTGAACGAATTTCGAAGTTGCCTCCCGTAGATTCAGCTGCAAACTTCAGCATCGGCAAGCCTAATCCGAAATTGACTTTCTTTTTCTTTTCCGTATAGAAAGGATCCATGACTGCTTCCAAAGATTGAGCATTAATGCCCTTACCCCAGTCCACAACCGAGAAAAAGAGAGTCTCTTCCTTCCTTTCTTCGATCGTTAACTTCGCTGTTTTTGTTCCAGAATCTACTGAGTTCTGAGCAATATCCAGTATGTGGTCGCAGATTGTTCTCAGTCCCATATTATACTCAACGCCCTTCCTGAGGAAAAAATCGCAGTTTTGAACTCCTCGAAGCTTCTTGTGCTGGCCGAAATTGCCACTGTGGGCTTGATCAGGTCTAAACTATGTGCATCACTTGAATGTATAATGTTTTTCGTCTGCAGCCCCCGCTTCAGAGTCCTTTCAAAAGAAATCTCCATGGGCACTTCTATACATTCTTCTGGTACAAGTCCGAGCTGCACAATGAGACCCATTTTCCTATCAATATGAGCCATTACCGAAATCCCACCATTCTCTTCTACAGTCTTAAGAGTCTCAGAAATGCTCAGAGAAGCTGGCTGTCCAAGCCAGATTTCCTCCATACCTACAAAAGAATCATTCTCATCCACCAACAACTGATAACCAGATATCTCAGGGTCTATCGTAACTATCGGAAGCTTCTCTCTCTTAAGAAATGCAGAATACCCTTCTGCTGACGAAACATCTGGAAAATACGCTAATACGTGAACATCCTCAAGTGTGTGTACTTCTATGCCGGGGATCACGGAAACCCCCACTTCTTGAAGAACACTGCTGAAAACTCTAACGTTACCCGCACTGTTATGATCCGTAATAGCAATCCAATCGATCCCTCTTGATACACATACTTTTGCAATCTCGCCTGGCGTCATTGTAATTTCGGCACATGGAGAGAGACAGCTATGAATGTGAAAGTCGCAAAGAAACTGCAAAACACTTCAGCCCTTGAAACCACTCTTTATTAGCCTGTAAACAAGATCGAAGGTAGTTTCTTCGCTTTCCATAAGGACGATTCCCGTTTCCTCGGCCTTTCTAATAGTCGCGTCGTCGAAGTGAAGACCATTACACAACACAATTGCTTTGACCCCTACAATAGTGGCAACTGCCAGAATATTCATATGAGACTGAACAGTCAACCAGATAGAATTCGATGGGGCATTTCCCATTACGTCGCTAAGCAAGTCTCCAATGTAAGCATCCGATATGTCAGCCTCGAGAGGTAAGTCTGTGACTACTTTTGTCCCACATTTGTCAACCAGTTCGCTCAATCTCATGTCATTTCCTCCCATTTCGATAGAAGTGCATTTCAACCACAACCCCTTTTCCCGTCTCAGATACTACAACCATTTTGTCTGAGTACCTTCTCATGTTCGGAAGGCCCATCCCCGCTCCAAAACCCAGCTCGCGAATGTGATCAGACGCCGTGGAGAATCCTTCCTTGATTGCCTGCTCCACGTTTTCAATACCTCTTCCATAGTCTTCAACTCTCACTCTTACCAGGGCCTCATCGTACCAGGCGAAGATATAACCTTCGCTACCGCTATGAATTACGACGTTCACTTCAGCTTCATAACAGGCGATTGATACTCTCCGTATCAGATTGTCGTCATCTGTAAGCGTCTTCAGATAGCTCTTCAGTTTCGCAGATCCAACTCCGGCCATGTCAATTTCCGAATAATCAATATGGAATACGAAGTCAGCACTCTTTTTCTCAACGGCATCTCCCGAAATAAGAGACTTATCAAACCAGTCAACACTTCTCTCCAGAACTTCCCTTCGTCGGGTATCGTGAACGTAGATTAGCCTGAATTTATCAAGAATGGCTCCGATAATATCCTTCTTTGTAATTATTCCGATGAGCTTCCCTTCGGAATCAACAACTGGGAATCTCCCGTATCTGTATCTGTTGAACTTCTCAATCAGTGCCTCAAGATTCATCTCTGGAGAGAGTGTAACTAAATCCCTTGTCATATGCTTTTCAATCGAATCAGTTATGTAGTTGCCCTCCAGAGCAACAATAATGTCCTCTATACTCACTATGCCTTCCAGCTGGTTATCGGCATCGGTAATGGGAACTCCTGATATCTTGCAGATCCTCATCAGTTCTTTCGCCTGCCACATCGTTCTATCTTTGGTTAGCGTGATAACGCTCTTCAACATTATGTCTTTTGCCGTTATATCTACAAATAACCCTCTTAACTTTTCAAGGAGGTCGTCAACACTTCGTTCAGTCAAAGTTCTTCCCTTCTTCTAGTGAATCTCCAAGACCCTCTCTATAAAGAATTCCGCAAGTCCTGTACATCGACATTCTTGCGTGAATCAAAGGCATCTCAAGTTCTTGAGCCAGATGAATCGTGGTCTCAGGAACATTTCTTTTCCTTATTATCAACACTGCAGCGGCTCCAACCACTGAGGCAGTTCTAACACATTGAGGAGAATTCAGGCCTGTTACCAGAATCATTCCAGGTCCTCCAAAAGCAAGCACATCACTCATCAGATCTGCAGCTCCTACCGACTCTATTTCAGGATCTTCAGTTACATTATTCAGTATCTCGCAATCAAGTAACCGGATGATATTGGCAAGTCTCATCCCCTAACCTCCTTATTCAGAAGATCACCTGTATAGTTGTACCTGATGAAAGCATCATATACTACCGGACATTTAGCTTCGAAAATCTCTGCGATTGCACTAGCATACAGTTGGATTTCTGGCTGAGCATGAGAATCTGCTCTCTGATTTAGGAAATTCATAATCGACCTTCCATTGATAGTCCAGTACGCCTCTGTGTACATAGATGTGGGCAGTACAATTCTCGCCATCTCTTTCGCAACGCCCATTTCTATGAGTCTACTATAAGCGACAAAAGCGTTCTTATAGGCTTCTTCGATTATTGCAATCGCCTTTTGAGTGATTGCCTTATCTGCACATTCCACTGAACCCTGTTTGTTTTCGCCGTCTGGAGTCCTTATGGAATCTGGCAGATACCACTCATCAGAGAACTCAGTATATCTTCCGCTTCGCTCATTTATTGACGCTATTCTGTGTCTCACGAGCTGTCTCATAACGAAAATCGGTAGCTTCAAGTGGAACTTGAACACTATGTGTTCAAAAGGGGAGTGGTGACCATGCTCCATCAAATAACGAATTAGGCGATCATCTCTATCTTTGCTAGTTAAGCCCTTACCATAACTTACCCTAGCTGCCTGAACCGCTGAGTAGTCATCTCCCATTCGGTCTACAAGCTCGACGAACCCTTTGTCAAGAACATCAATTCTCATCATTTCCTCCGTCTTCTTTCATCGCCTTTCTCTCTTGTGAACTCTTTCTCTTTCTACTAAAGTATTCTAACAGAAAGAGCCCCAGGACTACTACGGCAGTAAGCGGGACTACTGTAACAAGCGCCAGTTCAAAGATTACTCTTCGCCTTAACTCCTTCAGTGCAGAACTTACTGCATAATCATAATCTTCGAATCCACTCAGCTGAAGATAGAACCTAGCTAAATCATAGTAGTCTCGATCTTTCGTCTCATAATAGGCCATTCCAAGATTCCTAATAGCCCTTGAGTTGTTCGGCCAAAAACGTACTGCCTCCTGATAGCGCTCAATTGCTTCTTCAAAGTCACCATCTTCAAGGTAGATGTCTCCAATTACCATCGAAGCATTAGACGCAAATCTGGGAGGAATCTGATTCAGATCGAGGGAGTCTAAGATCTCCCAAGCTTGAGGTACTTCACCAAGTTGCAGATAGGACATCGCCACATAATAGCTGGAAAGTGGATCCTCTGTTTCCAGCCTCGAAAAGTCCTCTATAACCACCTCTGTAAGCCCTGAGACAAATTCACTTTCGATAAGATCGTCTCCGAGCAGTCCCTGAAGGTTTTCAGAGAATACCGTTTCTCGGATTTCCATTAACCTTTCAATATCCATTGAGCCGATGCTGGAATACAACTCCAGCAAAGCTTTGTATGGGAAATACTGCCCGGGTCGAGCGTCAATCAACTCATTTGCCGTCTCCTCGATCTGCTTTGCCGATCTCGGATCTCTTGTATCAACCCAATCATAGAAGAAGGCTCTCAGAGATACCGCCTTCAAGAGATGGTCCTCGCTTTCAGACGAATAGAGCATATTCAACGCAGAGACAGTTGAAACAGCGACTAACTGGTAGACCACCTCGATGGCTTCCTGAAGGTACGGAGGAAGTACCTCTCCTTGAAGCTCTGAGTAAAGATTACTAAACCAAACCTTGTAGTTTGGTTGGATAGTCTCTCTGTACTTCAGACCCACGGCTAACGTAAGATAAGCCTTCGTTTCCAAATCTCTGCTGTCAAGTGATTGAATATCCATAAGGTAGTTCTTCGAAAGAAGCAAATCCGTTTTGTCAACAGAAAAGGCAAGAGCTGAAACGGTCAATATAAAGGCAAGAACCAAAATGTGCTTCACAAGTCCTCACTCCAAAATGGTCCCAAAGTGATAGCAAGAAATGGCATTTGGGATTCAACATTATCATTGATAACCACATATAGATTAGGTCTTTCCTCAATTGTGACACATATTCCAGTACCGGAGAATGTTACTGTCTTCTCTATCGAAAAGTATTTCCACTGAAAACTCTTCATGTTCTTACAGTATTCTGGATTAACAGACGGCTTAATTACTTTGATTGCCTTGTCAAGATGAAGATCCCGACCCCTGTTCCAGTCGAAGAGCCTGTACGTTGTGTCACTGTTCTGCTGAATCTCGATCAGCTTAGAACTCGGCCCTATTGCGTGTACGACACCTGCAGGCAAAGCCAGAAGATCTCCCTTATTAAGACTGATGTGATTCAGGTCTTTCTCTCTGATGTCGATTGTCTCGGTTTTTTTCTTTAACCCTGCAAGCACCTGACCATTTGTTAAGAAATACCAGCATTCGCTCTTACCCCATGGTTCTCCTTCAATGCGACGGGCAAATTCATCATCAGGATGAACCTGGACTGAAAGCCATTCCTTTGCCGAGATATATTTAACCATCAAAGGAAGCCTAGGCAAAGCTCGTCCGCAAAGCTCTTCAGTAACATCTTCAGGATTCAGTCTTGAAGAGCTTGACTCAAGACTAGTCTTCATATTAGCTGTATCTGACAGAAGCCAAACTTCTCCTATCGGTTCTTCAGAATCTACTCCGTAGATGGTGTTCAAATCACTATCACCCCACGGTCTACTCGAAAAGACGGGTTTGCTTCTGTATATCACTTTCTCACCTCTTTCAGGAAATGCTCCATCTGCTCTTGCGCTCTTAATACCTTTCTTCTATTCTTCTCTCTCTTATCTCTCATCCTTATCTCCGGTAGAAGACCAAAATTCGCATAGACTGGCCTTAAGGGACTCCTGCCAGATACTGTTACATGGTTGACCAGCCCTCCAAGCATTGTCTCCTTCGGAGGAATTAACGTTCTGCGACCGTCAACAAATCGATTGACATTGATTGCCACAAGCCTTCCGGAGACTATTGCCTCCACGTATCCTTCAAGACCGCAAATCTGTCCTGCAAAGAACAGCCCTTGGTAATCTTTGGACTGAAGATCGGGATTCAGAAGCTTGGGTGAATCGAGGAAGGTGTTCCTGTGCATTACTCCATATCTGGCAATGTCGGCGTTCCTTAGAGCTGGGATAAGTCCTAGGATTCTCTTCTGCTCGCTCCATTTCAGCCTCGTTTGAAACCCAACAAGACTTAACAGTGAACCTGAGAGATTTTCCTTTCTAAGCTGAACAACCGCAAAAGGTTCTTCTCCCGTTGCAGGATCGGTCAGTCCCACCGGCTTCATTGGACCAAATCTCAGAGCTTCTTTTCCGCTTCGCGCTATCTCTTCAACAGGCTGGCAGCGTTCGAAGAGAAATCGATCCGAGAAGTTTTCGATCTCCAAAACTTCTGCCGATACAATCTCCTTCCAGAAAACTTCGTACTCCTCAGTCGTAAGAGGGCAGTTCACGTAGTCTCCGGTGTCGGAATATCTGTCAGCAACAAAGGCTCTCTCGAAGTTTACCGAATCCGAAGCGACTATTGGAGCTACAGCATCAAAGAAAAAGAGTGCGTTGCCGAACAGTTCACCTAGATAATTCTCAAGGCATTCAGAAGTTAGTGGGCCGGTACACACTATATTGACTGACCCGGAGATGTCTAGCTGGCACACCTCTTCTCTCCGAACACTGATAAGTGGGTGGTTCTCTATCCTCCTAGTGATCTCTCTTGCAAAGGTCTCTCTGTTTACTGCCAAAGCCTTTCCCGCAGGTACTCTATGACGGTGGGCGGCTTCCAGAAGTCGGGAGCCAATTAGCAGACCCTCTTCCTTCAACAGGCCCGATGCATTGTCCAGTGACTTAGATTTCAAAGAGTTGCTGCATACTAGTTCCGCAAAGTCTTCCGTTTGATGAACATCGGTTTTCCTGGCAGGTCTCATCTCGAAAATCATTACCTCTTTTCCGAAATCCGCGAGGCTCAAAGCAACTTCAGAACCGGCCAGTCCTCCACCGATAACATTTATCCTCATTTCTTCTCTCTTCCTAGTTTGTGAGTTCTATAGTACCTGAATAGTGCTTCTTGATAGTACCCTCCATAAGGAAAGAAGGAATCCATTCCAAACTGCATTACCTTTTTTGTTGAACCGTCCAGCGCGAACAGATCTTTCATCACTCTGCTCACCCAGATATCTACCGGGAAGGCGCTCAGCTTACCGTAGGCAAAGAGCATTACACAGCTACCTACCTTGTAACCAATGCCGTCATGCTTCATCAATTCTTCGAGCAAGTCTTCAGCAGCCAGTGAAGAAAGCCGTGAGAAATACCCTTCTGTCTCTATGTCTGAAAAGAGTTTCATAAGCCACGGAACCCTGAAACCGATTTTGAGCTCGGTCAGAGCTTCTGCTGAGATTCCCTTGGCCTGCTCCAATGAAGGAAACGTGTAGTAACTCTCCTGACATAGATCGATCCTGTTTTCGGGAAAGAGTTCCGATAGTTTGTCGCTCATCCATCGAATCATAGGAATGCTGTTTCTAGTTGAGAGAATATACTCCACAACCATCTCAAAAGGATCTTGCCTTAGTATTCTCAGTCCTTCGGCTTCCTTGAGAGCCTTTTCAGACACTATTCTAACCCTTTGATCAAAACACTTCAGTCTTTCCAGAATTATAGAGTGAATCTCCTCCAGATTATCCCCAAGTCCAAGGTAGTTCCCAATTTCCTCATAGATATCTTTTCCGAGCAAAGATTTGGAGGAAGATCTGACGATAATTCCATCTGAGTCCTCTTTCAGGAAGAGAACTGTATCTCGAACAACTCCCTTCCACCAGTCTCCTTCTTTTCGCCATCGAAAAGTCTGACCACAGTCAAGTGTCGAATCAAGATCAATTAGACCCGCAGGTTTCAAAGTGAATTCAATCACAGGTTCGCCTCATGGGACTCGATAACCGTTTTCAAAAGCCTATATGCGTTGTCTTCAAGGAACTCACCGAGCACTATGAGATAAGAACTCTTTCTAATTCCATCAAGATATAGAGCGGTAATCTGCGTCCCATTCACAACCGTTGAGCTTCTCGAACCCGTAGCTTTTGAAAGCGCGATTATGAGCTGAGGGATATCAAATTCCAACTCCCCATCATAAGGAATCCCTTTTTCGTCGACCAGGCGAAAGACCATTCCACACTCTTCCCCCAGTGATCTGATTCTTTTTGCCAGAGTATCCATTACTTCTTCTCCCTGATTATCCGGCAGTTGTAACTCCCGGTTTTCAACCATCTTTTGCCTTGTAGTGAAACATCTTCGACATCATCAAGAAGTGCACAAGGCTTAATGAGAGTTATCAGCTCTTTCAACACGGAGACCTCTTCAACGGGGATGCTGCTTCGAGAAATTACGGCACCTCTGAATCTCCAGAGATCGGCGAAGCATGAAAAGTCTCTCTCTAGCGCCTCTTTATCTCTCCTTTTCTTGATCTCTCTGGTCTGGACAATTTCCTTGAGACTAGATTTGCAGCCACAGTAATTCTGGACATAGACATTACCCAAAAACTGATTTAGCTTTCCCCTTTCTAGTCTTAGGTTTTCCGAAATGAACTCCAAATCAAACGATTCCGAAACTTTCTGCCCAATCTGACAGATCAGATAAATTGGCTTCTGGGGGCTTGCAAGAAGCGTGGTACTGAAGCTCTTGGCACCTAAGGATTTTGCAGCTTCCGCTGCCTTTCTCAACCTTAATTCTATACATTTCGTACATCTCATGCCCCCTTCCGGCTCATCTTCAAAGGAATCATGAATAGCAGAGAAGTCCTCGGGGCTGTAGTCTGGTTCAGGACACTCAACTCCCATTTCTTGACAGACTCTTCGGAAAGCATGATATCTTTTGAAGAACTCTTCTTCAGGATAGATATTCGGATTATAGAAAAGCAGCATTGAATGCTTCAGTTCCTCTCTCTTCAAAACAGAACTAACTAGATCCGGTGCGCAGCAAACATGAAGCAGATTCAAAACTCAACCAGCTCCTTCAAACTGGCAATGGTCTTATCACCAATTCCACTTACCTTAGCCAGATCATCGCACGAACGAAATGGACCGAAATGAGCACGCGTGTCAACTATTCTCTGAGCAAGCACGGGCCCGATGCCTGGAAGCTTACAGAGGTCTTCCACATCTGCGTTATTAACATTCACCTTTCTCGAACCGGATTGTTCTTCAGCCCCGATAAGAGGAATAATGGCAGCAAGTATCTCAGGAAGTATGGAAGGTCCGATTCCAGGTACATTGAGAAGGTCTTCCTCAGTTATTATGGGTCCCTTGAGTTCCCTGTATTCGATTATAGCAGCTGCCTTAGCTTCACCGATTCCTGGAATTTTCTGAAGAGACTGAGAGGAAGCCGTGTTTATGTCGATTAAAACCACTCCTTCTGCGTTGGAATACAGCTGACCGGAAACGGTCACCATTTCTCTCAAGTTACTCAGGGTCTTTTCACCAATTCCCCTGACAAGAAGAAGATCGTCAATGGAAAAAAACGGACCGGACGTAGCTCTGTAATCGACTATTGCTCGGGCCTTGGCAGGGCCTATCCCCGGCAACAGCTCCAGCTCCTTCTCCGAGCAAGAGTTCAAATCAATAGGGAAGCTAACCGACTTCGGTTTATCAGAGTTTTCACCGATGGCCGTTGAGTTGCTACCGCTATACCCTGAGAGGGCCACAAACCCCATGAGCACTAGTATCACAATTGATCCGATTATCTGTAACTCCTTGACCGAAATCTTCCTCATCTCAACTGCCTCGGAAACCTGTCAGTGATATTCCAGCCCGTTATCCTCTGGAGTGCCTGAACGTCGACTGATGAAGAGTACTCTCTGGCCGCTGCCGCATCAGGGAAAATCCCTAAAACAGCTGCATAGAATGTTCTCCCGTCCGCGGTTATTGACTTATACACAAAGGCAGGGTAACCTGCACTCCTCAGATCCATTACTTGTGGTGCTATCCCATCTGAGACTGTGTGCGATACGAGTTGAATTCCATAAGCCGTCTTTGAGTCATAAAGTCCGTCAAGTGGGTTCTTCCCCAGAAACATCACGCCAAAACTATCCCCCACCCTGGTGATAAAGTACTTCCCGAGACCTTTCTCCACGCACAACTTGAATGCTGTATCTTCTTCCACAACAACATAACCAAACTCGGAACCTTCTGCAAGAAAGTCGAAGGAGTTCAGTATTAGCCGCCTATAGTCGAATACCTCAAGAAAGAAGTTCTGAGTTTCTGGAATCGATATTGTCTCTCTGACAACCTGTGTTCCTGTGGGAAATTGTACGGGATTGTCCGGCTGTTCAGGCTGATCGATCCCCTGAGAAAGCACAGAACTTCTGATTTCCTCAATTATGAGTTCCGACTTTCTGTTTTCCTCCCGGAGAAAAATAGCATATCCTCCAAGCGTCATGACAACTGCCGACAATGCAAGAACGATAACGATAAGAGTCTTCAGAACATAATCATGCGATACTTCGCTCATACAAAATTCTCCAATCCCCTCCAGGTCTTTTCCCTGACAAATCTCTCAAATATAGAACACCCCACGAAGTAAGTCTTGTCGAGATTTCCGTCAGGAGTACTGATTCTTACACCACCTTTCTGTTCGACCAAGTCAACCAAGGACGACATATCAATTCTGGAAGACCATCTACTGTCCCACAGCAATTTCACCACTCTAAAAAAGTCTTCTGTCACACTACTATCCCCTGTACCAAATTTCTCGGCCAGACGTAATTCCATCATGGCTCCAAATAGAAGTGAAGAATCATATCCAGCCTTAAGCCTAGAAGCAGTTTCAATAAGCCTTCCAATTTCCGTGCCTACAACGAATCTGCCAGTTTCAATTCCCTTAAGATAAGCTTTCACTGACGAGAAAACAATATCTTCCCATTGCTCAGCAGAGATATCTTTACCAGAGACCACAACGTTAAAAAGATACTTGAAAAGCCTATTATCAAACGAAAGGGCAACCAGCAAAGGAAAGATCAGAACACTCTTGGACGAGCAAGCATACTCTCTGTAACTGACCTCAAAATCAATGAAGACTTTGTCCGGGAGACAGTTGAAAGAGAGAAGGTCCTTCACAAACTCGAAATTCACCCTGAATCCTTTCAGCGCAGGCATCACCTGACTAACTGTCGTCGTAGGAAAGAGGAAGAGCTTCTCAATATCGGTATGACCTGATGACGCATAACCTACCAGATCGATGAGAGAACCTCCTCCAACGGCTGTTATTGCGTTTCTTCTCGATGCCCTTATAGCCTGATATATTTCGAACACTCTGTCAACTGACTTCACATGTTCTCCACCGGGCATCAAGTATTCGTCTTCCAGTCTTTCGCCAAAAACCTTTCTAAAACCAGAGTCTACTATTTTCAGGGACTCTGGAAGTCTTCCAGCAAAAGCCTTCCCAAAAATCAACTGACACCTTTCAGCTGATTCACTGGTAAATGTGATTCTTCTCATTCCACTCCTTCTTCAGCAAGTGCCTTTAACAGACGAACCGCATTAAGAACATCATCATAATCAACCATCTCGTGAGGCGAGTGCACGTATCTGCAAGGAACCGAGACCGTTCCTGAGGCTATTCCTCTTCCGGTCGTCTGGTAACCTCTAGCGTCAGTGCCTCCAAAAATCAAGACCTCATACTGAGTGGGAATCTCCTTTTTCTCAGCAATCTCCTTCAATCTAGATACTACTCTCGAAGAGCTTATGCTTCCGCGATCCTTTATCTTTATCGTAGGTCCTTCTCCAAGTTTGAATCCCATTCTCTTCAAAGATTTCGGGGTGTCGGGTCCTGTGGTAACATCTACTGCAACAGCCATATCTGGCATAATATCAAATGCAGCGACACTTGCACCCACTAGTCCAACTTCTTCCTGAACGGCGAAGACAAAGTAAACATCGTCTTTGGGATCCTTTAGCTCTTTCAAGACCTGTATCATAATTGCACAGGCGATCCTGTCGTCCATAGATTTCGAGATGAGTCTCTTTCCAAGATCGATGAACTCTGAATCATATGTTCCAAAAGTCCCGATCGGTGCCTTCCTCTCTGCATCACTCTTATCTATTGCTCCGATGTCAACGAAAATGTGGTCGAAATCAAGATTCTTGATGCTCTCCCCGAGCTCTTTGATCGTCTCACCTTCTAGGTCAACGACACCTGATGCTCCTGTCTCAAAAATCAATCTCGAACCCAAAAGCATATATGGAGACAGCGCACCTATCGAATCAATCCTGAGAAAACCATTTGAGTCGATATGTGTGACCACGACACCGATTTCGTCCATGTGACCGTCAAATAACAGCTTCTTGCCACTCTTTCCTTTCTTCAGAGCAACAAGATTGCCTAACGGATCTATCTTCATGCTATCAACGTATGGTTTGATCTCTTCGGCGATCGCTTCCCTTATAGCATCCTCCCTACCACTGGGAGAACTAATCGTAACCAGTTTCTCAATCAGCTTTTTCATCTAGACAGCACCTTCCCTTCCTTAACTAGTAAACTGGCGAGTTTTACCACTCCGAGAAAATCATTGACGTTTATTACAGAAGTTGGAGAATGTATGTATCTCGAAGGAGTCGAGATAACACCTGACGGTATACCCGAAATTACTCTTGCAAGCCTAGCTGCATCAGTACCCCCAGCTATCCTGCTCTTGTACTGGAATTCTATTGAGTTTTTCTTAGCAGTATCCACGATTGTGTCGAGTATCCTCTTATCTAGCACCAATCCACTGTGGGCAAATGTTAAGACGGGGCCTCTTCCAAGACTTGTGGCCCACCTGTAATCAGGAAGCTCCGGGTTGTCTCCAGCCGTAGTGTTCTCGAACACAAGAGCTGCGTCCGGCTTTATCTGTTTCGCCGCGACCCCGCTTCCCCTCAGACCAACCTCTTCTTGGACCACCCAGGCGAAATAGACATCAAAATCCAGACGGTACCCTTCAAGGCTCTCAAGAATCCTTATTAATACTTCGCACCCCGTCCTGTCGTCAAATGATTTCGCAATCGCATAGTCGCCAATCTCTTCGTACTGAGTATCGAAGAATACTGGGTCTCCAATGCGATGGTTCTTCTGAGCCTCTTCCTTCTTTGAATAACCCAAATAGATTCTCAGTTTGCCCATGCTTGGTGTTTTAAGCAAAGCGGTTGGATCCTGAGTGTGTATGGCTTCAAACCCTATCACCCCAGGAACAAAATCCTTTCCCACCAAAACCTTTTTACCCATCAATACTCTTGGATCGACTCCTCCTACACTGGTGAAAGAGAGTGTGCCGTCTTCATTGATCTTCTTCACCATAAGACCAACCTCATCGGTATGAGCAAGAAGCATAAGCTTCTTAGAACTCTTCCCCGTCCCTTTTTTCTCCGCAATTAGGTTTCCAACTGTATCGGTCCAGATCGAATCGACTCTTGGCTCGACAATGCTCCTGATGAAGGAAGAGACTTTTTCCTCAAAACCTGATATTCCCGGGAGTTCACAAAGGTCTTTCAGGCGTTCTAGCTTCATTGCTCCTCAGCCCCCTTCAGTGATATGAAAAATCCTGCAAGTAATCTGGCCGTTCCTGCAACATCACTAACTTGAACTACTTCGACTGGAGTGTGCATGAACATTTCAGGGAGAGAAAGCAGAAGCGTTGGAACTCCGGTGCCGGCTATTTGGACATTGTCTGCATCAGTTCCCGTTCTACCTGAGGTGAAGTCATATTGAACTTTGATTTCATTGTCTTTCGCATGTTTATCGAGTAACTCAAAGTACTTCTTGTGGATATTCGGGCCTCCAACAGTTAAGGCCGGACCCTTTCCAAGTTCGACATCGTTCTCTTTGTCATGGTGAGTAACATCCATGGCAACACCAAGATCGATTTCCAAAGCTTCAGCGGCGCCCTTTGCTCCTATTGCCCCGACTTCTTCTCTTGTTGTGAACACGAAATAGACGGTAGGAGTTGTACTGTATTTCGAGAGCTCTCTTGCAGTCTCTATGCTTATCGCTGCACACGCTCTGTCGTCAAGAGCTTTCCCAGCAACCTTGCCGTTCATCTCAAACGCTAAAATGTCTACTACTGCAAGATCGCCAACACCTATCTTCTCATAATCCGGATTAATCGAAGCATCAATGAAGAGCTCATCGAAAGAAGGGACTTCTCCTCTTGTCTCCCTTTTCTGAAGGTGGGGAGCCAACATTCCAATTACTCCTGATCTTTCCTTTCCATCTCTGCTCCTGATCTTAACCTTCTGAGAAATCAATACCTTAGGATCGACGCCTCCTAGCTCTTCAAACCTTGCAAACCCTCTTTCATCGACTCTCGAAATCACAAGCGATACCTCGTCAACATGAGTGAATACGCCTATTCTCTTCCCACTTCCTTTCTTAACTGCAATCAGATTTCCAATTTCGTCTGTATAGGTCTCATCCACAAACGGACCTATCGCTTCCCTAATTACCGAATGGACCTCATCTTCGTATCCCACAGGTCCAAAGGCATTGGAGAGATTAATCAATAACCTGGCTAAACTCAATTCGCCTCCCCCTTTACTTCAAACTTAACATTGTCCGCCTCTTCAACTACTATCCTGCCCGTCCTTACGTGTGCCACGGCAGGCTTATCAAAACGATCGTATTCCTGAGTTATGAAATTCCCAATCTGGATCAGTGAAGGCTGCAAATCGATCGCTGCGATTATCCCGATTTCACCCTGAGAGTAACCGGCTCTAACAACCCCTCTTGCACTTCCAAATATTACAACACTACCACCGGCGATTACCTCTGCACCGGGATGAACATTGCCAACCACCACAACATCATAATTGTGAACAACTATCTGTCCTGATCTGAGATTACGCCTAATGATCTGAGCTCCTCGGACTTCAGTAATCTTCTCTCTAACAAGATCATACTTCTGACCGACTTTCACATCCTTCTGCTCCATACTACCCACGAGTATGTCCTTAACGTGGACACCAAGATCACTCAACAGCGAGACGATCTTAACGATGTCATCCGGTTTGCTTGTATCTTGAGTAAGCATGAGCGAGATCTCATCTCCTTCACGAAAGAAATCCTTCGCGTCAGCAAACTTCTTCATGATGTCTTGCCTCAATTCATCGACGGTTCTGTAAGAGTCAATGAGAAGAATCAGCCCTTTTTTTGTCATTCTGAAGTCAATCGGCATCACGATCACCCCTTTCTTCAAGATTCTATCATGAAAAAACCCTACCCTAGGCGGATTATGAACCCAAAGTAGTCGGCGAAAGCCACGAAAGAAAAGCATCGACCTCTTGACCGGGGACGGTTTATAGTGTAATATAAATTCGTGCTTCGGCCCTCATCGTCTAGTGGCCTAGGACACTGGCCTTTCACGCCGGCGACCGGGGTTCAAATCCCCGTGAGGGCGCCAGAGGTGGAAGCGTAGCTCAGAGGAAGAGCGTCTGCCTTACAAGCAGAAGGTCACAGGTTCGATCCCTGTCGCTTCCACCAGATTGATGGCGAGGTAGCTCAGCAGGTAGAGCAGCGGACTGAAAATCCGTGTGTCGACGGTTCGATTCCGTCCCTTGCCACCAGAGTTTTCCGTGGATTCTTAATTCACGATATGTCCTTCCGGGCATATTTTTTTAGACTGAATTACTGTAAAGTAGCTGCTATAATTAGCTTTATGCTGGGGGTGAGGTGGTGGAGAGATCTTCGCGACACAAACACATCTTAGAGACTCTTGAAGCTTCTACCGTTCCGGTAAAGGGACAGACTCTGGCAGCTGAAACAGGCGTTAGTAGACAGATGATCGTAAAGGATGTTGACGAGCTAAGGGAAAGAGGCTATAGAATCGTCTCTACTCCGAGAGGATATGTTCTTGACGGAAGAAAGAGTTTAAGAATGGTTGTCTCCGTAAAACACGAGGAAAAGGATATCTACGAGGAACTTTCAGCAATAATAAGAGCTGGAGGACGCGTAATTGATGTCAGCGTGATTCACGCAGTCTATGGTGAACTCAAAGGTCAGCTTAATCTATCAAGCATAGATCATCTAAACAGGTTCGTATCTGCTTTGAAAGCATCAGATGCACTTCCTCTTCTTAGTCTTTCAAAAGACGGAGTTCACCTTCACACTATTGAGGCGGACTCTGAAGAGGTACTGGGGAGTATCAGAAACATGCTGGAGGAGAGGGGCTTTTTTGCCAAGTAGAGGGGTAAGCGAATGAACATAGACGAAGTCATTCAGAAATATATCACTTCCGGTAGAAGAAGACGAATGCTTCTCTTGACATCAATGGAATGGATGCTTGTGGCCGGAGGGGTGATGATTACCTCCCTGACTCTTCCTTCTATTGTTGACGATCTCGCTGGAACTGTTGGAAGCCAGAACATGATGGCGAGTTCCGTATTTGCAGGTATGCTTCTTGGAGCCCTATTCTCCGGTGCAATTTCTGATAGATTCGGAAGAAAGTGGACTAATCTTGTTCTTTTGTTGATCGCCGGATTTTCAACAGGACTCACCGGCGCTTCTAACTCAATGAGAGTGTTCTCCCTGGGAAGATTTATCTCAGGATTTGGTTATGGCGGATTGTTGCCTGTTGTAAACGCCTACCTTACCGAATTCTCGTCCATCAGAATCAGGGGCCTTTATCTTGCTCTCCTGGAATCTAGCTGGGCAATTGGAAGTATCTTGATAGGTGGATTCACAATGTTAACGCTGGAATCCCTTGGATGGCAGTGGTCATACTATTTGCTTGCCTTCTTCAGTATTCCCCTTATATTCGTATCCTTTCTTCTTCCTGAGAGTCCAAAATATGAATTCATGAAGAAGGGAAAATCAGCTCTGGAAAAGATTCTTTCGACGAGTATAGATGAAGAAGTTGAGATGCACCAACGCCAAAAGCAGCCTATTCTGGGGCTTTTTAGAAACGGTCTTGCGAGAAGAACAATCATGATATGGATAAGCTGGTTCTCGGTTAGCTTTGTGTACTACGGAATCTATACTTGGGCTCCAAAGATTTTCATGTCGAAAGGGCTCACCCCAGTTTCATCTCTCTGGTACACCTTTTTCATGCTTATCATGCAACTTCCAGGATATCTTGCCGCAGCGCTTCTTATAGAGAGGTTCGGTAGAAGGCCATCTCTCACATTCTTTTTTGCGGGAATGGCAGTATCGTCTATTGTGATGGCTTTTGTAAGCAGCTCTTCGCTTCTTCTTTTCGCCAGCGTTCTGATTTCTCTATTCGTTCTTGGAGCTTGGGGCATGGTATACGCTTATACCCCTGAATTATATCCAACCGAGATGCGTGGCCTTGGAAACGGTACTTCAGGAGCTATGGCAAGGTCAGCAGGAATTATCGCGCCCTATTTCACCAGCACTTTAATGGGAGCCACCGGTAGCGTATTTGTTGTAATGATTTTTATGGCCGCTCTCAGTACATTTGCAGCTATAGTTGTCTTCAGAATGGGTGTAGAAACAAGACAGGTGATAATTGAATAGTTTGAATCTCCGCATTCATTTACATCAAGGATTGTCTTGCAGAAGCGTGTCTCCGTTGCAGAAAACACCTAAAGTTTTCTTTCCAGGTGAATTTCAGGAATTGTTTCAATATTGGTCATTTCTCTGTCATGCGCACACTCCATCAAATCGAATCGCTGGGATATATCTAGAATTCAGAAGAAATAAGATTTTGCTTATGCAATATTTACACTTATTAGTTATTGTCATATAGTTATCAATTATTAGATAATATTATTGAACTTTATTGAATTGATGACTCTCCAAAGATTGACTTCTTCCCGGGTTTACCGATATTTTCTCTTGCAGTACGCTTATTGCCGATCGGATGGAGGGCTCTGGATGAAGAAGCGGCTTGCTAAGTGTCCCAGCTGCGGCGGATATCTACAATTACCGAGTATACCTTTAAGAACTGCGAGATTAAGATTATCGGGACCTTTGTGCAAGACGAGCTGCTTTACCTGCCCGAAGAACTCCTTGACTTCCTGAAAGTGTTCATTAAGAATAGAGGAAATCTCTCTGAACTCCAGAAGGAGCTAAGTATTTCCTATCCCACTGCAAGAAGCAAACTGGAGTAACTGGTACAAGTCTCGGATATGAGCTTGCAAATCGCCAAATTCAGGAAGCTTCGAAGATCATCAGGAAATTGGAAGAAGGAAATCTCAGTGCCAAGGAAGGTGTAGAGCTTCTAGGCAAGAAGAAGAAAAGGCAACAGCTTCTCTTAATCGTTCTCGAATGGTGGCTTCTTCCAAAAGAAAGAAGCACTGCTCTTCAAAAAGAAGAATTGCTTTCCTAGATACTCGGTATTCGTAACCATCCAACGATCTGCAAAGAAAAAATGGTATATTATTGTTGCTTGAATACTTCCCGTGAAGGGGTGTATCTAATGAAATTGATTAAAGCGCTCTTTTTGATTCTGCTAATAGGTGCTGCTCTCCTCGTTATCAACAGTATCTTCAGCGTTACCATGGCCAGGATTTATTTCGGTAGAATAGAGAGAGACGGAAGGTATTTGAAGGTAGAACAAGAGGAGGTCTTCTTCAAGGTTATTGGAGACGGCGACCCAGTTCTAATGATACATGGTTTTGCTGGATCACATTTTGATTTTCTAGAGCTTGCTAAACTGCTTTCATCGAATAGAAGAGTCTACTTGTTGGACTTGCCCGGTTTTGGGCTGTCCACTGCCTCTAACAAAGGTGACTATTCAAGAAAGGGTTATGCTGAGCTTGTGGTTGATTTAATGAGCCTATTGAACATTGAGAAAGCTGATTTGATTGGCCATTCATTTGGAGGAGAGGTCTCTTTGAACATCGCCTACTATTTTCCCGAAAGGGTCAACCGCCTTGTTCTCATTGACTCTTCCATTCACGGGGATAGAGATATTCTCCCCGGTTTCTTTGCGCGAAGCAAGATAATGACGCGGATCGCTATGAGGTTCTATTTCCAAACTTTTCCGGTTCAAAGATTGCTTTATACTAAAGGATTGGGAGACAAATCCTTATTCAGTTCTGAAACTTTCGGCAGATATTTCTCGCTCGTGGACCATATGTCCTCTTCTTTCATTTATGAATTCATAAACAGTGATGACACAGCTTCTATATCGGATAAACTTGGCGAAATCGAATGCAGCACGCTGATCCTTTGGGGAGAAAAAGATATTATTCTCCCAGTTGCGGAGCATGGAGAGCCGCTGGCTAGAAAGATTCCCAATAGCATTCTGAAAGTAGTAGAGGGAAGCGGACACGCTCCATTTCTTGAATCACCTGATAGGATAGCAAAAGAAATCATCGGTTTTCTGGAATGAACGAGGAGGGCGATGTGTTGAGGCTAACCAAACCGGAAGTAGTCGTGAGCAGGTGCCTGGGCTTCGAAAGTTGCAGATACAACGCTCAGATGATCCCGAACAAATTCGTGGAGAAGCTGAAGAAGTTCGTCAATTACAGGACCGTATGTCCGGAATACGACATCGGGCTCGGAGTTCCTAGGCCGCCCATTCGCATGGTTTTCAGATCTAATGAAACAAGACTAGTGCAACCCTTAACGGGAGTTGACGTTACTGAACGCCTCTTGGAGTTTACGGAGAGTTTTTTTGCTGGACTGGAAAGGGTAGATGGCTTCATTCTCAAGTCGGCCTCACCTACGTGTGGCATAAAGGATGTTAAGGTCTATCCAGGAGAAGGAAAAGTCGCCTCATCAGGAAGGGATTCTGGTTTTTTTGGAGGCGCTGTACTAGAAAGATACTGTGGGCTTCCTATAGAAGACGAGGGAAGACTTTCTAATTTCACTATAAGAGAGCATTTCTTAACTATTCTATTCACCGTCACGCGCTTCAGAGACCTCTCCATAAATCTCACCAGAAAAGGTCTGGTTGATTTTCAGTCGGATAACAAGCTGCTCTTCATGTCCTACAACCAGAACGAAATGAGAATAATGGGAAGAATAATCGGAAAGATGGATTCAAGAGGTATTGAAGAAGTATACAGCGATTATTCATCCCACTTCTACAAGATGATGTCCACCCCCCCAAAACATACTTCACACATAAACGTCTTGATGCATGGGCTTGGTTACTTCTCTAAATACATCTCTTCTTCTGAGAAGAGGTTTTTTCTAGAGACGCTTGAAAGATATCGAGACGGAAAAATCCCGCTAAGTGTTCCTCTCTACATATTGCGTTCTTACATTGTTGCATTTGACAGTGAGTATCTTGCTCGTCAAACATTTTTCCAACCCTACCCTGCTGAATTGATTGAGATAACGGACTCCGGGAAGGGAAGGTCCGGAAAATGAAGAGTGATAGGATTCATAACCTGAGTAAGAGACGAGATATGAAAGGTAGATTCATTATGTACTGGATGCAGGCCTCTCAAAGAACCGAAGAAAACCCCGCACTCGAGATCGCAAAGCAAGAAGCCAAGAGAAATAGCCTTCCTCTTATAGTCCTTTTCGTCTTCAACACCGATTACCCCTCTGCAAATCTCAGGAACTTTTCCTTTATGATTGACGGGCTCAAGGCTGTTAAATCAAAGCTCAAAGAAATGGGTATCAGATTCACTGTTCTAGAGGGTAATCCAACAGAAATCGTCCCCCGGGCCTCAAGGAACTGTGCTTTGATCGTCACAGACGTTGGATACCTCAGGCATCAGATCGCATGGAGAAGGGAAATTGCGAAAGCATCCTCGTGCCCGGTAATCGCGGTCGAAGCCAACGTAGTTGTTCCTGTCAAAGCAGCCAGTAATAAGGAGGAATACAGCGCAGCTACGTTTAGGCCAAGAGTGTTGAGTCGCCTTCAAGATTTCATAACTGACTTCGAATCCGTCGTGTTCGAACCCGGAGACCCTGTAACCGATTTTGAGACCACATTTGATCTCGACAATCCGGACCTTTCAAATATCGACGACACGGCATCCATGGTCAGCAACTTTCCTGGCGGACAGGAAGAAGCAAATAGACAACTTGAGATATTTCTAGAAACCAAAATAGATAGGTTCGAGAAAGAGAGAAATGACCCCAATTGTGACTGTCTATCAGAGATGAGTCCATTTCTTCACTTCGGACAAATCTCCCCTTGTCTGATCGCCAGGAGGGTTATGGAGTCTGGTTCATCGGGAATAGAAGCTTATCTTGAAGAGCTTATTGTTAGAAGAGAACTGAGCATGAATTTCGTGTTCTATAACTCCAGGTACGATTCCTTCGAAGCACTCCCCCCGTGGGCTCAGAAGACGCTCAATGAACATAGAAGCGATAGGCGGGAATACGTATACTCACTTTCTGAACTGGAAGGCGGGATGACTCACGATCCTTACTGGAACGCAGCACAGAGAGAAATGGTCGTGAAGGGCAAAATGCACGGTTATATGCGTATGTATTGGGGAAAGAAGATCCTCGAATGGAGTCCAGATCCTGAAACTGCAATCAGCTCGGCGATCTATCTTAACGACAAATACGAACTAGACGGTAGAGATCCGAATGGTTATAGCGGCATTCTCTGGTGCTTCGGAAAACACGACAGAGCTTGGGCGGAGCGTTCAGTATTCGGAAAAGTCAGATATATGAACTCAAACGGCCTAAAAAGGAAGTTTGATGCCGATGCCTATGTGCAAAAGATCAGTTCTTTGACGAGTAAAGAGTGAAACACGAGCTGTATTCATAGATATCAATCACCTCGCCATCCTTGAGCACTTCCATTCGAACTGAGACATCGTAATTGCCAGAATGAAGCCCCAGAATTCTTATCGCTTTATGAGGGTAAGTGAAGGCCTGTGTAACGAAATCTCCGCTTCCCGGAGTCTGCAGTTTTGCAGCTACTTCAATGGTTCTATCTTTGTGGAGATAAACGCCGTCTATCACGATGCTGTAGCCGCCCGTAGGCCTTTCTCCCCCCTTGACTAACAATACCGGTTCTTCAAGGATTGCAGAGACCTGAGTAAAAAGACCTTCATTAACCTCCCCCAGAAGAATGCTCACATCGCTATCCCACTCAACTTCAACCGAGACGTCCTCAAACCCAAGTTCTATAGCATCATCCCCCCTATTTTTATCATAATCAACTTCGAGTCCCATTACCACGAGTGTATAACCTCTTTGAAACGTGAGAATGAAGGGATTCATTGTGTAGTATATACCCTCTCTCATCAATGAGATCTTTTTTTCATAACTCTCCCCATTTCCTCTAAGTTGAATGAATACTTCTCGCTCCGAATTCTGGCTTCCTGGATCGAACAACCAGCCGGACAAGACAATTGCGACTTCTCCTGAATAGCTTTTCGAGAGAACTGTGAAGTTCACATTGCTTGTTCTACTTCCTACACTCTCCGTAAGAACAAACGGCTCAAGTTCTGCAAGCTCAACATAGCCAACGTTAAAAGCAAATAGATAGGATAGAAGATTGAAAACTACAATTAAAACCCAGAATGTCTTCTTCATTTAGTCACCTCCTTGGTAATAAGACCACATAAACCGACCGTTTGTTTGTACGAACAAATCGGTGAGTAGCCCAGGGCGATTTCACCCCCAACCATCCGGGGACGTAAGGCTGGCTTCGCCAGGAGGGAGAACCTTTCTAGGGGCAGGACGTTAGGTTGCATGAACTAACTCAATTGGTCATCCTGACGTGCTCTTGGTCAGGGATGAGGCGGATCAGAGGTAAGAGGAATGAGGCTAGAGGTAAGAAGATCAAGATCTCTTCGCTCTTCCGACCTCTTGCCTCTGACCTCAGGCTCTTCCCAAGCCCAAGGACGGGTCCATGATTTGGGACGAAGGACTAAGGACGACTCTTCACAGAGTTCAGCGGGTTTTTGTTCTTAAGCTTACAGCGGATCTTCGTCCAGTGTACAAAGGAGATTTCATACGACCTCATCTTGTCTGTTTGCTCCTTCCTTGTCTCTGTTCACAGTTCCTCCCTTTCGGTTGTCTGCACAGAGTTGGTTGACTAACCTACAAAACTGGATAACACGTCCCTTCGCTCCACTCCCATTACAGGAGCTTCATCACTACTACGGACTGTTCCGCCCCTGAATCTGGCATCGGTACTTTCACCCTCGTGGGTCTTCCACTTGNNCCGGTTTAGATGACACTAAAGGTCCTTACGACACGTTCACGGTGGTTCACTTGTATTCGTCTCCTCTGGTACTCACCTGACGGGATCACTGTCCCGCCTTTTCCCGTAACGTTCACTACCATGGCTCTTTACCACAGCAGCTTACGGTGGTTTGAAGCCTCCACCTGCATGGCGGCTTCGAGGGGCCCTCCCTCATCTTCGATTAAGCATGGCTTGAAGTTTCTTTCTTCGCCTTCTTGGCACACCCTGGTCATTATCTCTGCAAGAAGGATTCCTAACAGCCTAGATCCAGTCAAAATAAGTTTCGTATTTATGCATCAACGTTGTATTATTTTATCAGGAGCAGTTGCTCCAATTCTATGGGGAGGTGTTTTTTGATGAATAGGCGTTTTCTTTTCGTGCTAATCCTGTCTTTTCTTCTGACTATGTCTGCACTGATCGCCAACAAAATCGTTCTGGAGTTCTGGACTCATGAAGATCCGAACAGAACTCCACTTGAAGAACGTTTCATCCAGGAATTTCAAGAGATGTACCCCAATGTAGTTATTAAAAGGGTTACCCAATCTTCGACGAAAATCCAGGAACTCATTCTGACCGCGTTCGCAGCCAACCAGGGCCCAGACATCTTCAATATGTCAGTAGAAGATGAGTTCGCCTATATTGTTAATGGTAGAGTGGCTCCAGTAAATTATGAAGCAGCTGGTTACACAGGTAAAGAAGGTCTTTTAGCATCGTATCTACCTGGAACTCTCGCTCCAGTAACATATGAGGGCGAGATATACGGGCTGCCTCTCGAAATAACCAACTGGTGCATATTCCTGAACAAGAAAGTCTTCAGAGATGCTGGTCTCGACCCCGAGGTCGACTATCCTAAGACTTGGGAAGAGATGATGGATGTCTCCGAGAAACTAACGATAAGAGAGGGTGAGATTATCACCCGCCGAGGTTTCGACTTCAGATATCCGTATTATCTCGTTGCATTCATGCCTCTGGTTGAACAGATGGGAGGAAAACTTGTAAGTGACGATGGGAAGACTGCAATCATTAACGATGAAGCTTGGCTCAATTTCCTCGATTATATGGCCGCCTGGGGCCCAAATGGGCAAAATCTCGGGTCGCCCACGTATAAAAACGCCAGAAGTCTTTTCAATATGGACAACAACGACATTGGAATGTGTACATCAGGGCTTTATCAGATAGCTAGAATAAAGGCAGACAATCCTGAGTTCTATGAAAGCGGCGAATTCATGGTTGTCCCCTTCCCACAATTTGAAAACGCTGTGAATCACGTTCCGGCTCACTACTATGGACATTACTACATGGTTAACTCCCAGAAACCGAAGGAGAACCAGGAAATGGCGTGGAAGTTCATATCATACATGCTAAGCCACGCAGAGGAATACCTTGAAAAGGTAGCGATAATAATTCCAACAAACGAGCTTCTCGAATCAGAGACTTTCAAGAACTATCCGTACTCAGATGTCTTCATCTCAGACCTTGAAAAGTCAACTGTCGTTTACTTCTCCGAAAGCTCTGCGAAGATCCAGTCGTTGATTAAGGAAGCTGTTGAGTCCGTTATGCTAAGCGGGACAAGTTCCCAAAACGCACTCAACACTCTTCGCAGAAAGGTTCAAGAAGTCTTGGACGATCAATACTAGACAATTCGCCCGCCGAAAGGCGGGCATGTTAATATCGAAAGGGGTGAGCCTTACCTTTGAGACATATCTTCAATCGGGGTATAGAGCACAAAAAGGCAAGGTGGGGCTGGTTCTTTGTTTTACCATCGCTGGCTTTCTTTGCTGTTTTTTCGTTCTACCCTATCATAAATGCTTTTTATACGAGCCTCTTCAGAAAGAGACTACTTGATCTTCGTCCACCAACATTTATCGGTTTTTCAAATTACGAGTACCTGCTGAAATCCCCAGACTTCTGGAACTCGGTGAAAGCAACATTCATTTTCACTTTAGGCACATTCATTCCCATTGTTGTATTCAGTCTTCTTCTTGCAGTTTTGATAATGTCAAGGCGAAGATTTCAGAAATTCTTCCAAATGGCGTTCTACTCTCCGGCCGTTCTCTCTTCTGTGGTCTCAGCAGCGATCTGGTTGCTGATTTTCGATCCAAGGGGTCTGGCCAACACAACAATGAACACGTTGTTAGGAACCGTGGGGAAAGACTACAAGTGGCTAGCAACTGCAGGTATGGTAAGATTATCCACAATACTTGTCTATTTCTGGAAATATATCGGTTACTTCACAATCATTTATATAACGGGGCTCGCAAGTATTCCGCAGAGTATGCACGAAGCAGCTCAAATAGACGGTGCCAATGGCTGGAAAGACTTCTGGCACATTACTCTCCCCTTGCTGAAACCTACAACTGTTTTAGTATCGATAATGTCGATGCTGCAATGTCTCAAGACGTTCAGCACGCAGTACCTTTTCACCCAATCAGGAGCCCCTACTGAACCGATCAACGTCATTACATTGAACATTTACAACACAGCAATAAGAGATCACAACATAGGAAGGGCAAGCGCTATGAGCGTTTTGCTATTCGCTATTATGCTATTCTTCACCTGGATTCAGTTTAGGGTAAGCCGATCGGGCGGAGAAGTCGATTATTAGGGGGTGCTGATGAAGACCATTAAGAAGCAATCATTTATCGTCGATGTCTTGATTTGGGCCTTCCTGATCCTAACCGCCATTGTAATCCTTGCACCAATTGTATTCATGTTTACCGCATCTCTCATGCCATCGAGAGATATCCTTAAGATGCCTTATCCGTGGATACCCAAAGATCTCTACTGGCAGAATTACTGGCAGGCCTTGAGGGGAAACGATGGGAGTTTCATTTTTCCTAGAAATATTCTTAACTCTTTCATCGTAGCCGGGGTAGTATCGATTTCTACCGTTTTTCTTTCCGCCCTCACAGGATATGGATTGGCGAAGTTCCCTTTCAGGGGTCGAAATCTTGTCTTTCTGCTGATAATGGCCACAATGATGATCCCCTTTGAAGCCATCATGATTCCTCTCTATCTGGTAGCCACATCACTGAAGATTCAAAACTCCTATATAGGACTGATCCTTCCATTTCTAATGAACGCGTTCGGCATCTTTTTGATGAGACAATACCTTATCACGTTTCCAGACGAGATAATTGATGCCGCAAGAATCGACGGTTCCGGTGAATTCAGCATCTTCTTGAGAATAATACTCCCCAACAGCGCGCCGGCTATCGCGACTCTGGCAATTCTAACATTCAGAACCCAGTGGGATAATCTTCTATGGCCGCTATTGATTTCGCAAAGCGAGGAAATGAAGACCATTCCCCTTTACATCGTCAAGTTCGCAACGGAAAAGCACACAAATGAAGGTGCGATGATGGCAGCTGCAGTCATAGCAAGCATTCCAATCCTTGTTCTCTTCCTGGCGCTGTCCAGATATTTCGTCAGTGGTGCTTCACTTCATTCTTCGCGAAAGGGATAACCGAAGAGGTATCTTGGTTCGATTATTCCAAAGAACGAGCCTTTCAGGGAGAACACTTCCTGAAAGGTTTCTTTATCAATGACGGAAACGGAATCATCAAATCGGCACAAAAGAAGCTTTCTGCCCTGCCGCCAGTCAAATATCGGCACTAACTCTCTCAAGGGTCTTTCAACTTCCAGACTCTCCTTTAGGGTGTGGTCGCTCTCGTCAAATATCAGAATCCTGCTTCCCAAAGAGTCAACGACGAAGACTTCTCCATCAAGAACTGCAACATCCATAGCGTAACCAACAGGAATCCCTTGTCTTTCTTCCAGACCGAACGTGCTTATCTCGAATATCAGAACGCCTTTATTAGCAGCAGCAACGTAGAACGCTCCTTTGGATACGGCGACCGCATTAATGGTCAATCCACTTTCCAAATCGTTAATATAACGCGGATGAATCTGATCAATCAGCTCAAATCCGCTATCACCTCTTCTCACAACAAACAATCCATCGAGTTCACTGCCGACCAGAACATAATCATTGCAGTACGACACTGAGTTTGTCCACCCCTTCAACGGAATGGTTTGGACATGCCTATAGAAGAGCGGTCCATAGAATTTGAAGACTTTCAAGCCAAGCGTTCCATCTGCAACGAACACCTCCAGTCTCTCAATATCTACATCTATTGCTTCGCAGTGAAAAGTATCAACTACACTCAACTTCTCTTGCTGATTGGCTGGCAGCACCGCAAATCCTCTATCTCTTAGTACATTGAAGATCAGACCGCCGGCGAAGACTCCTCCACTAGACAAAGAAGGAACTGGAAGAATCCGAACCTTCCATTCGTAGTCGTTTAGTGATACTTCTACAAGCCCGCCGAATCCCATTCCGAAGTAGAAAGTTGTTGAGCAAAGACATGAACTAATAATGATAATTGCCAGTAGAGGAATACTTCTTCTCATAGCACCACCTCCAGTTAAATTCTAGTACGTTTCTGGAGAAAAACAACTTCAATTGCGAACACTGGCATTCACGAGATCACTTCGCCCTCTTGATAATGACGCTTAACCTCAGAGACGACAGGATATATAATTAAAGAGAGGTGATTATATGGGTAAGAAGGAATTTCTGCGAAAGATCATCTCCGAAGGACGAAGCGCCGATCAAATTGCAGATCTTTTCGGAATAACGGTGGACAAACTTGAGAGATACCTGGAAGATCCCTCACAGTCAAGGCTTGCAGTTGCAGAGGCGATAACAGAACTCAGGAGGTTGGAAGCTCTTCCTCTAGAAACAAAAGAAGACATTTTGCTTTTCTCCTTCAAAGTGATTCTGGAGTCTATTAACTTCCTTTTCGCTGATATTGAGAGAGCCGCCTGTGAGAAAACAGAAGAGCGACTGTCTGTCATGATCAGAAAACTCATCGATGGAGCTTACCTTCTTCTTGCGATCTCAAGACTGGAAAAAGCCGGGGAAACTCTTCCCTCCCTCAGGCAGGATCAAAGATTTCTGAGAGCTTGCCAAAATAGAGCGCTTATTGCCGAAAGATTATTGGATCTCGCCGAGCTGATAGACCTGGAGATCGAGCGCTGATTCGGTGTTTTCCGGAAGCTGCAAATCGCCTTCATTAAGTGTAGTATAATCAATTTGGAAGCTACTTTAAGTGAGGGATATATCTTGTCTGATTCTCGACATCGGGAATTCATTACTTTTTTGTCTTCTGAAGACGTTATTGAGAAAGCAAACGAGAGTCTTGAGGGTAAGAGCTGGATACCACTTATTGAGACCTCAAACGCTGCTCTAATATCTCTCAAGACACCAATGGTTGCAACACTTTTCAAGAGACTGTTTGATACTAAGTACGCTTTCATATACAGAAGCATCGAAGGTCAGCTTGTCTCAGCATCATCTGAGAGTACAGTTGCCCTCGTTGAGACGCTTATCCTGGCGGCAACAGAACGTCCGGTTTTCGATGAGAGCTTCATGAGCTTCCTGGATTTCTTCAAAGAAGCGCCTCAGATTTTGGAGAGAATAGTCGTTCATTACGCCAACAGAATTGTGAATCAATCAGACTCATTCGTTACAGGGTTAAGGGATCTCAAGATTCTATACGAGAAGGTACGTAGAAGGGCAGAGCAATTCGGAGTGAACCTTCCCCTAAGCGAGTTTGTTTCAAGTGTATTCGGCCTTGATACAACTCTACTACCGTTGATCGAGTCGGATCTCGTAGATTTTCTCGCGAAATTCCCTCCGACTGAAGAAGGGGTTTTCAGATTCCTCGACAATCAGATCAAACTCGCCGTTGGTGAATACGACGAAAGTAGTGTAGAGATACAATTATCAAGGCTTGAGACAATAATTAGAGAAATCAAACGATACTGTTCAACCTTCATGAAATGGTTGACAGTGCCAGACAATCTCTTCATAGCCTTCTTGGAAAGGGGAATTCGAAAACACGGTACGCTTGCTACATGGTTAGAAGGAATAAAAGAGGCAAGAACCGAATATGGTCTATGCCAAAGCCATTGGGAAGAAGCAAGAAAGTGGTACTTCGAAAAGATAAGTGCGAGGATCTTGCCGTCATTCCAGAAGTCGATGGCTGGTTGGGCTTGCTGGACAATCGTCGAGGAACGACAGATAAAAGAGCCGCTGGCTCACGCTGGAGAAACAATGAGGTATTCTGCAAGAAGAAGCGAGTTCCGCATAATAAAGGCAGAAGAAAGCGGTGGCGTCTACGTCCTTTGCTCTATTGACGAGCTCATTGTCTCATCGTTGGGACTCATGAAGGCCGGGAGAAACTTCCCATTCAACTCGATAAGAACACAGCTGGAAGAGCTAAAACTCTCGAGAGAAGCTTTTCTCGACAGCAAGGATGCTTTGTTCGTCGGATATACCTGGAAATACCTTCTTCCTGGAGGCGGACCGGATAAGGAAGCGAAGAACAATGAAAGGATCGAGTGCTTCAATTACTATGTTGTCACCGTTTCTGCTACAGGTTTTGGAGTACCACTAATTAAGCTTTTCTTTGCGAAAGAAGAGAGCGCAAGAACATTCATAGAGTTCTTGAGAGAGGCAAGGGTTATGTCTACGTGGAAGGAATACCCACAAAACGGTCTTCCAGCGTCACTAAAAGCGAAGCAGAAGAATCGTTCGGAGTATCAGTGCGAGAGTAACGCCGAAGACAAGGATCAGAAGACGGTAGAGGATCTAATCATTGAAAGGCTTATCGAAGAAGACGCCGAAGAAGAATCTGAGGGACCTGAAGTACCGGAAACAAAGAATAAGCCGATATCCATAGACTTGCTGGAGAAGATAAATTCTCTCCACTATGAACTTGAATGGACGGTTAAGCGGATGAACGAAATCGAATGGAACTATTGCTTTCCAGAGCTGGATACGGCTGAATTAGGTCGTGTGAACCTTCCAGAAATGCCCGAAGAAAGAGATGGATTTAAAGAACTGGAAGAAAAGATTGAATCCCTTGCTGGAAAGGCAAGGAAGACCGTCTTCAGGATTCTCTCTTCTGAGCCCGAGAGAGAGTACACTCTTCAGGAGCTGGGATTGACGTTCTGGAGCGTTTTCGTTGTCGCGCCCAAGATAACAAGTGGGGGAAAGCCTCTTATAGAAGTGATTAGCGGCGATGTACCGAAGCTTGTTTGGGGAACGAATTTCGATGAAGAAACGAGGGATTTACTTAGAGCGAGATTCGCTTCAGAAGAATGATGGAAAGTTGAAAGGAGATATCAGTGGATTACCATCCCATGTTTGAGGCGATAAGAGCCGGAACGGCGGTTCCCGTCGATTATGTTAAGGAAATTGTAACGGGTCGAGAAAGATACACTCAGGAAATTGAAAGCGACATAGACTATGTCCTCACCGGAAAGAGCAAAGTCAGAGTCTTTCTAGGCGAATACGGTCTGGGCAAGACTACCCTCGCAAGATATGCCGAATATGTCTCCAGAGAAAGAGGAATGATGATATCTTGCCTTTCCGAAAAGGACTATGACACCCTTCACAAACAGGATGAGTTCTTCAGGTCTATCATGAAGAATATGTCAATGGTCGGTATCAACGGCAATCCACTTAAGATATTCCTTAGGGCCTGGGCAGAGAAAACACTCGCTGAACTCGAAGAACTGAAAATAGCAAGTGATGATGTTAGTAATGTGAGGGAGTATCTATCTACCCGTGACAATTACGATCCCAATGGAATGTTCTCTCATTTCTGCGCGGCTTATGTTGCGAGCGCTGGGAAAGGAGCTCCCGGCGAAGAGTTTTACGCCTACCTGGTAGGAGACAACGTCGACAGAAGAACCATGAAGAAGCACGGAATATACCACTTTTTGCAAGACGACGGCTGGAACTTCTTAAGGTCTTTCACTTCGCTAATGGACACTTTGCAGGTGCCAGGACTAGTTGTGATCATGGACGAACTTGAAGCAACTATGAACAGAAGGAGAGACGTAAGGGATAGGACTTTCAACCAGTTAAGGGAAATAATCGACAAGATGTCTTCTGGTTTTCTTCAGAAGAGTTATTTTCTTTGGTTAGGAACGGACGTATGGTTTGAGAACAAACATAGAGGCATAGCCTCTTATCATGCACTCTATGACAGAATGAAAAACATATCAGGTGACAGCAGCGGAAAGACAGTTATCCTTAACCTTGATCCCTTAAGTAAAGAGGACCTAAGAAAACTGATCAGAAGAATAAAATCGCTCTACTCAAGTTGCTACTCATATGCTGCAGACTCCTCTTTCGAAGAGAAGACTCTTGAGACTCTAATGAAACAATACACTGGAATTGACGGAAAACTCAGACCGTCTGTTAGGGAAGTCACCAAGCTTACTGTCGAACTTCTAGACTCTTCAAGACTAGGAAATGAGACAGACACGATCGGGAATACCGACTCTGTAAAGGCTGCTGATAACTTGTGGTAGTCGATCCAAGACTTAATCAGAGACTAATCGACTTGTTCTCATACAGATATCGCTGGCAAAGCTTGAGGGAGATCCAGAACAGAACAATTCCTCCTATTCTTGATGGGAAGAATCTGTTACTGATAGCCGGAACTGCATCAGGCAAAACAGAAGCCGTAATGATACCGGTGGTCAACAGACTTCTCGAAATCTCTGGGGGACTGAAATGCATCTACTTAGCTCCTCTAAAATCATTAATCAACGATGTTTCATCTCGTCTTGAGCTGATGTTGAGACCTTTCGGGCTAACTGTCGGGAAATGGCATGGAGACCTCACACAGTCGGAGAAGCTCACCGTGGCAAAGGAAGCTTCAGTTCTTGTAACAACTCCTGAGTCAGTTGAGGGAATCTTCTTGAGTGATAACAGAGAACTGCTTTCTTGTCTCGAATTTATAATCATTGACGAGGTCCATGCCTTCATTGACTCTCCAAGGGGGGCTCAACTCGCCTCTCTGATGGAGAGAATCAAGATACTCTCCGGCATTGATCAACAGAGAATCGCGATGTCCGCAACGGTTGGGAACCCAGAGCTGCTGCTAGAGTGGCTAAACGGAAGTTCAGACAGAGAATCGGAACTGGTGGTAGATGAGAAGAGAAACAAAAAAACAATCGAGGTTCTTACCGAGAAAGAAATCTCTCCCGCTAAATATCTTGAAAAGCTTCTTACGGAAACTAACGATAAAGTACTCGTCTTTTCTTACTCAAGGTCTAAGGCAGAGGAGTTTGCAGCACAAGCGAGATCGATAGATATAGACACCCCGGTCCACCACAGCTCTGTGTCCAAGTCTTTGCGAGTAGAAATCGAAGAGGAATTTAAGAAGGACAGAAAGCTGAGGGCCATAGTCGCAACCTCAACTCTGGAAATGGGTATCGATATTGGTGATATTGATAGAGTGATCTTCCTGGAGATCCCACCATCAACTGCTTCATTCCTTCAGAGAGCCGGACGGGCAGGAAGGAAAGGAAACAAGTCATCGGTTTCGGTCTTCATAGAAGATCCGCAAAGTCTTTATAATCTTCTTGGAATATCGCAGATGCTGGCCGTAGGTTCGGTCGAACCTCTTAAGCCTAGCGATTATCACTTACCGTTGTTGGGTCACCAGTTAATCGGTCTTACCCTAAACAGAGGTTCGCTTTACCATGATGATCTCTCAATACTTAAGAGAGCCTTCCCTTTCAGAAAAGTCGAGACTGAAGACTTCAATATTCTTTTGAAGCACCTGATCGACGAGGCTTTTCTTGCAAAGACTGGCAGATCGGTAACACAAGGTGCATCAACAGCAGAAATTGTTGGCAGCGGGAAGGAAAAGATGGATTTCGTAGTTCTCTTCCCGGGAGGGTTTGAGTACTCTGTGATATTCAACGGACATGAGATCGGGAAAATCCACCCGGCCGTCCTGAGCAGTTCTTCTGATGATGAAATGAGTTTTCTGCTCGGCGGTCGTTCATATTTGGTCAAGGAAGTCAACTCAAACAGGAAGACCGTTCATGTAGTTAAGGGTAGCAGTGGCAAACCGCCCTCGTGGTTTGGGGGAAGCTCCTTGATGACGAAGGAGTTCGCAAGAGCTATAAGGTCTTCTCTCCTTGAAATGAGAATTCCAGATGGAATGCTTCTTTCTCCGGGCGCTTCGCAAATACTGCTTGACTTCGTTGACAATCACAGAGCTTCGCCAAATCTGATTTCCCTTCGAGAATCCAATAAAAGAGTGATTATTGAGACGTTTGCGGGCGATTTGTCCAACATCTTTCTATCCCTGTGTATAAAGGCAGTTTCTGGCCTCAAATCGGTAAGTGCGAACTGGCACAGTGTTGTAATAAAAAGAGGTGTCGACATTGATGAGCTGCATGAGATGCTTCTCGCTATCTCAAGATTGGAAGTTCGTGAAGTCTCGGGGATTCTCTCTACCTTTCTCCTGGCCAATCCTTCGGAGCTGAAGAGACAATACGAGCTCTTCGGCGAAAAACTTGAAAGATACGTTCCTAAGGAACTTCTAGTGAAATACGTAATTCACAGGCTATTTGACTCTTTGCTTCTGAGTGAGCTAGCAGGAGCCGTCATAGAGTGATCCAGTAACCCTGGTCCGTTCTTTTCTGTATTCGTTTGATATAGGGGCCACAGCCCCCAAGAAGTAGTTATCAGTCTTCCTCAAAACCCTCTTCCATCTCTACCACAGAATCATTCAATCTCTCAAGATCACCCTTTAGATCGAGAATCGAGGCTTGAAGCTCGGGAAGGCGAGCGACGATTTCGTCAAGACCGTCGATCCAATCCTCAATGCTAGATCTCAACTCTGTCACTTCGTCCTGCTCCATGTCAGGCAACGCTTCATGGAGTTCTTGAACATCTGCATTCTCAAGCTCGTCGAAAAGCTCCTCAACTAGATCAAGGATTTTCTCTATGTTTTGCACCTTTGCCACTCCTTTCGGCTTCAGCTTCTATACTGACAGATGTTATCACAAGTCCAACGTTTTTTGTACAGTGAGAAGCTCCAATTTCCAATTTCGATATTCTTCTTGAACAAAGTCGAAATGGAAGCGCAGATTTGATTATTCGGGTAGTCATTTGAGATGAAGAAGAGTGTAGGACACTCAAGCGTTTCAAGACTCATAGGCAATGAAAAGAAGCGGCCGCAAGGGCCGCTTCCGATACCCAATCAATTATCTCTCGGGGAATCCGTAACCGATAGCTTCGTTCCACCAGTCGGGATACGGTGAAGATCTGAAGTTGACATATCCGAGAGCGTAGTTTCCAAGAAGTCTGTCGCCAAGCAGTTTCCATTCTTCGTGCCATGCAACCGCGTTCATAAAGGCATAATTGGAAATCAAATCTATGGCGCCTTCTGGATCAGTCTCATACATCTCTGTAGCAATCTTTTGAACTTCCGGTGTAACCTTGTAGAGAACTTCCAGTTTGGGATCCCTGTAATTCCTGATATCCTGGATCGCAAGATTATAGTGAAGTTCAGCCATCTGCTGAACGTAAGAGTTGACCCACCAACCGGAGTCTCTTCTGAACTCTTCATACCTGCTGCCTGTTTCGTAGAACTTGGGAAGCTCTCTCATAATAGGCCACAGTGGAACTATGTAAGTTGTATCAGGCGCACCGTAACCGTACCAGCTGATTCCCTTGAACGGGTCTGCATAGGCGGAGTTTGTCTGCCCGATATGGACGTAGCAAGTCCTGTGCATGTTGATGCTTCGTTCCCAGGTTCCAGTTCTACTTGTGTTTGCGTACCTGAGAGGATCGCCCCAAGGTCCGGCAGCAAGTCCTACCGTAAGATCGTAATCCGTTCCCTGATAGTAATCGCCCTTAATCACAAATATGTCGTGAACCGTAAGCAGTCTGTCAGGCTTCACTGAAAGAGGGAACCTTACGTCGTGAGGGCTAAGACCCAGAGACGGGGCTACCAGATCGAATGCTCTCCACTCTCTTCTAGTTGCATAAAGGTTGTCGTTCGGAGCGTAAATCTCTGCTATGTTGAAGGGCTTACCTGAACTGGGATCGTACCAGCCCTGGTCAACTGCAAAAGAAACGATATTCGGGGAGGCCATCACGTTCTCTGTATCTTCGAAATCGACTTCCATGATCCTTGCTCTGTTCGCAGCAACTGTGAAGTGATCACTAGGGATTCTTACGCCAGCCCAGAGGTCTCTTCCATAGAATTCGACGATCCAGCATTCTTCACCGTCAGCAACGGTCATTGTCTCTCCGTGAGTAGCCCAGGGAGATTTCACCCCCAGGCTCTCTCAGAACCGGACTTGAACCTCTCGATTCATCCGGCTCCCATTATCCAGCCGCATAGATTATCCTCATTGTCCAATGTGCAAAGGAGATTTCATACGACCTCATCTTGTCTGTTTCCTCCTTCCTTGTCTCTTTTCACAGTTCCTCCCTTTCGGTTATCTGCACAGAGTTGGTTGACTA